>JBAQUG010000496.1:0-39915 GCA_049297395.1 Victivallales bacterium
GACTGAAAGCGCACAATTATGGAAAAGATCCGCATACGGCCAATTTGCGTCCATGGCGGATAAAGACTGCGGTTGCATTTTCGGATCGGCAGCAGGCACTTGATTTCGAGCGATATCTGAAAACACAATCAGGCAGGGCATTCGCCAAAAAACGACTTTGATAATAGAGGATTAGAACTTGCGAATGGAGCCGCCTGTCCTGATTTATCGAAGGAAGCGAGCAAGACGAGATCTTCACCTCCAAGGAAAATGCTTTGAAACGCGAGATCCAACTGAAAAAATGGTCCAAGTCCAAGAAACAGGCTCTGATTGACTCCAATATCCAGGAATTAAAAAATCTTTCCAAACGTCATTCACAACACGGTAAACATTCAACTCATAGACGAACTCGGACTGACCAAGCTTGACCGCAAGGTTCTTCTCAATAAGAGTCTGAAGAGATTTCTCCAATGAGACAGAACTGCTTTGCAATTCCTCAACACCTGCCTTATTCAACTTGAACAGTTTTATGTCACTCACCTTGAATCTCCTTTTAGTATTTCCCAATGACCGCCTTTGTCAGGGCCGATACGCCTAATGACGTTTTCTTTTTTTAACTTGGAAATTTGCCAGTCTACGCCTTTAACGGAAAGTTCCAGCTTCTCTGACAATTCCATAGTGGTTATTTTCGAATTGCTTCTAATGAGATTCAGTATTTTCTCCCTAGTTTTCTCCCTAGTTTTCTCCCTAGTTATTCCCGAACCCTTTCCCGTAGCCTGTTCTCCAGTCACTTCCTTTTCCAATGCCAGAGCATCCTTTGAAATCGGGAATGCAGTCCGTATGAAATGTGTGGAAAAGGTGTAGGCTGTGCGGGGATAAGCCTTGAGAATACGTGGCATTCCGGAACCGAGATATTCGACAAGCCCCAAATCCTTGAAGACCCTCATCAGGGCTTTGTTGCGGGGATTCGAATATCCAGCAAAGAAATCATCCTGTTCCTGCCCAGTATGGATGGCTCCCGCCGATGTAATCTCCATACGGTCGGAGAAAATCTCAAACTTCGGAACCAGTTCCGTGCAGTAGTCATTGTGGATGATGGCATTGATGACGGTCTCGCGCAGGGCAACTGTATCCCAGTATGGGCGGTTAATGCGCATTCCGGATGTGATTTTGTTGATGACCCTGTTTTCCACGCCTTCCAGACGGTCGAGAACGGACTTGCAGGTCTTGACCAGGCAGCAGTAGCCGTATTCCTTGCTGTCGAGCAAGTCAACGCGGTCAGTTCCGGCATACTTCGCAAATTGGACTGAATTGCCGTTCTGGTCGGCAAGAAGATAGGCAGCATAGTTGTATGTGCCTTCATCGGTCAGGAGTTCAAGATTGGAGGCAAACTTGTCGTTCAATGAGAGTCCCGCCTCCTGATAGTAGATTTTCAACTGTTCGAATGACAAGTCCTGACGTGGGGATTTCATCCTGGTTATCGAGTTGCGAGTTCGCCGTGAGAAGATGTCCTCTATCATCCTGGTGCTCATTGGCTCCGAGGCACTTCCGACACGGATGAAACAGCCTTTTTCCGACATACCAAGCTTTTTCAGGTAATAAGGCTTTTCCGAACCGCTTGCCAAGTTGATTTTTATGATATCTTTTCCATTCTTGACCTCATGAATGACATCAAACAGGCCAAGGCAGGAAGGGGAGATGTTGTTCTTCAGGCGGTCTTTTATCTGGAGCTGGACTGTATCTGCATCCCTGATGCCGTAGACATCTCCCGTCCTGCCGTCAATGCCGATGTGTATGACACCGCCGTCTCGGTAGTTGAGAAAAGCGACAGCCTCCTTCTCCAATGAGTCGGTAAGTTCACGCTTGTATTCTATGCGGTTGGATTCAGTCATCAAAGTGTCCTTTCAAATCACATGAAGAAGTACAATAAACGGCTCCGTGAGAACATACAATAATTTTTGTCTCATTACGTCAAATAATCCTTTACAAAGCAGGACGAAAATAAACCAAGCGCGGCAGACTGCCGGAGACTTGTTACCGACATTAATGTCGGCCAGTTGAGAGTTATTTGCAGCTATCTTCCACTTTGTCAACGAGTTGGCTCGTAAACCCTGAGCCCATACCGAAATCAAGCATCTCCGGAATATTTGATAATCCGGAAATCCTTGATTGCCGACCCCTCTCTTTCAAGCAGAAAAGCTTCATAAATGCGGAGTTAGTAACATTGTAATTGCCATATATGCAAGAAATTAATTGATTACATTCGCAATTCGCGAATTGCGAATGTATCTTATTTCAAACAACATTAAGAAAGACTGGATTATGAAGTCCCAGGACATATTGGTTCTACTCAAGATATGCGTCATGCCTGAAGACAAATGGAGCATACATGAGCTTGCGGAATCAATTTACATGAGCGCATCCGAAGTCCATGCGGCAATCAAGAGGCTTGAAAGCTCCGCTCTTCTTTTCTCAAGAAAGCCTAATTTCGCTTCCGTAGAGGAGTTTGTAGTCCATGGATTGAAATATGCCTATCCTCCTGTAATCGGAAAAGTGTGCAGGGGAATTCCTACTGCCCATTCGGTTCCACCTCTCTCAAGCCTTGTAGTGTCTGACAAGACTGACATGCTTGTCTGGCCTTGCGAATTTGGCACTGCAAGAGGTCAAAGCCTGAAGCCTCTGTATGTCTCCGTTCCATCGGCGGTAAAAAATGATTCGAAGCTTCATGAACTCCTTGCCCTCGTTGACGCAATCAGAGCAGGACGTGCAAGGGAGAAGGAAATCGCCATAAACGAATTGAAGAAATATTTGAGGCCAGCAACTAAATGAATATAGGCTCAAACAATATTGAGATGGTACAGACGGTCGCAAAGGGATTGGAAAAGTTCCTTGATGAACTTGTCTTTGTCGGTGGGGCAGTCACTTCGCTTTATATCGAAGACGGTGCTGCAAGGACAATCAGACCCACAGAGGATGTTGACTGTGTCGTCCAGATTGCCAAAAGGAGTGATTATACCGCTCTTGAGAAGAAGCTGAGGGAATTGGGATTCAAGCACTTTGTCGGGAACAACGCCCCGATGTGCAGATGGATTTACAACGGGGTCAAGGTGGATATCATGCCGAACGACCCGAAAATACTCGGTTTTGCAAACAGATGGTATGATGAAGGACTGAAGAATAAAGTCCAGATAATCCTTCCCGATGGGCAGAAGATATCCATATTGACATTGCCCTTGTTCATCGCCACAAAGATTGAAGCGTTCCACGGAAGGAATGAACGTGATTTCAGGATAAGCCACGACATCGAAGACATTATCACTGTTCTTGACGGCCAATTGGATTTCAAGAAGTTCGATGAGGCTCCACAGGCAGTCAAGGAGTATCTCAAAGCCCAGTTTAAAGAATTCCTTGCAGACAGCGTCTTCATTGAGAGCATTTCGGGGCACATGGAATTCGGATACCAGAACAAGGGACGGGTGAAAAGGATTATTGACTTTCTGGGTAACCGTTAAGCTGGGCATGTCAGCCTTATTTGACGCAACCAAGTATGGCTCTTTCGCCGAAAGAGCCTCGAGCCACTTTCGGCGAAAGTGGCATACTCCAAGGACATATGCTCTGTTGACCGCAGTTAAAAGGCAGCTTGACGGTTACCTTTCTGGGAACTTATGTCACCGGTAAGGACAGTTGAATATTTTGATATTATTTATAGCGAATAGCCTGTCGTGGTGTACGTGTCGGTGTCCGAGGGGACGGACACTTCTCGGACACTTTGGGTCACTTTTAACGAAAACAATGGGTGCTGAAAAGGCCGTTTTGAGTTCAAACTGTTGGCCTTTCCCTGCTGCAGATAAGTGTAGAGCAGCATCTTGCGGTCAATGCCGGTCGCATAACCGACATATGAATAATCCTGCGTGTCTTCATGTTGATCCGTTTCATTTTGATAAAACTGCGGCAACAGCAGGGAATCGCTGACTTCTGACTCATGAATTCCAAACGTCCGGAAAATTTTGCATACGCTTAAGACATGGAACTGTGAAATAAAGACCCCAAGAACATGTCTTGCGGCATTGACTACGAACAAAATCCTATTGTACTCACAGTCGAATGTTCGATTGTTCATGCCAGTCTCGAGGCCGCAAAATCCCAGTTGGCCAGATGCTCCAGGAAGGCCTGGATGAAATCCTTGCGACGGTTCTGGTAGTCGAGATAGTAGGCGTGTTCCCAGACATCGCATGTCAGGAGCGGTTTCTGTCCATGTGCCACAGGCGTGTCCGCGTTCGAGGTCTTGACTATCTTCAATTCAGCCCCGTCCTGTATGATCCACACCCATCCGCTTCCGAACAGCGCGAGGCCCGCAGCCACAAATGCGTTCTTGAATTCCTCGAACCCGCCGAATGACTGGGCCATCATTTCAAGAATTCTTCCGGAAGGACTGCCTCCTCCGTCCGGCTTCATGCCACCTTCAGCAGCACTATCTTCCCCCTCATTTTAAATTCTATTGGAAATATATGATTTGTGCAAATCAATTGCCATAAGGGAAAACCCTCCCGGAAGATAGGGGGAAACCCTACTCCCGGTAGGGTTTCCCCCTACTAAATGGAATTTGAATAGCAATGATATGAGTATATATTTTGTTTGTAATTGTTAAATTTATAACATCTACAATCATGAGGGAATGTGGCTAACATAAGAAAAATCAAAGTTCTCCTGGCTGACGACCACACAGTTGTGAGACAGGGGCTTCATTCCCTGTTGAACTGTGAAAACGACATCGAAGTCGTCGGCGAAGCTGAAAACGGACGTCAGGCAGTAGAACTGGCGAGATCCCTCAACCCGGAAGTGGTCGTCATGGACATATCAATGCCGATGCTAAACGGAATCGAAGCAGCCCGCCAGATACTCCAGCATGTGCCTTCGACAAAGATAATCATCCTCTCCGCCCATGCCGGCGAGGACCATATTGCACAGGTCGTTGCCGCAGGCGCATCCGGATTCCTCATGAAAATGACCTCGGCCCAGAACCTTGCAAAGGCCATACGTGAAGTGCGGAAAGGGAATACTTTCTTCGACTCGTCCACCGCAAGACGCATACATTCGCAGTTCCAGAAATCTCCCATAAGCGGGAGACTTATGAAGACACGCGGTTCGGATCTCACATCGCGCGAGATGGAGGTCCTGCAGCTTGTCGCCGAAGGCCTGCCGAACAAGCAGATTGCCGATGAACTCAAGATCAGCATAAAGACGGTTGAGAAACACCGGCAGCAGCTGAAAACCAAGCTCCACATACAGGACACCGCCGGCCTGACCCGCTACGCGATATCCGCAGGCGTCATCGAGAATGACAAGTAAAGCCAGTTAAATTCCAAGCTTAACAATTATTCCGCCTAAAAGCGGGATTTGCCCGCAACCCAAACTCGAAATCCGAATATCGAAATTCGAAACAAACTGGGAATTAATGAAATTTCAAATGTTTCAAACATTGTTTTAAGAATTGATGTTTTCATTATTTCGAGCTTGTTTCGGTTTTCGTGCTTCGAATTTCGGATTTTATATACGCTAAAGACATAGAACTGTGAAACAAAGACACTAAAGGCGGGACTCCATAGCGCCTGATTTTCCTCGACTTACGGCTGATTCATGGACAAACGCGCTCGGAGTACCGGCTTTAGCCGGAGAGTTTCATCTTGTTTGAAATTTAGATCTTATATCCAATGCTTCGACATTCGTCATTCAACTGACCCTTCCTTCCTCCCGTCACACGCTCCTTTTACCGCCTCAAGAAGCGTCTCCTCCTTGAACGGCTTCTTTATGACGCCCTCGACAAGATGGGACACGTTTTCCTCTGAAAGCACTTTTTCGATGAAGGGCCTTCCCGAGACGATGAATACTTTAGTCGCGGGATTCTTCTCCTTGATTTTCCTCAGGAAGTCAACACCTGTCATGCGAGGCATCTTGTAGTCGAGCAGGGCAATGTCAAAGACATTCCTATCGATCAGTTCCATCCCCTTTGCCGGATCCGATGTGTTCATTACTGAATATCCCTCGTCCTTCAAGATGAAGGCGATGCCTTCGCAAAGGGTTTCATCATCGTCGATCAGTATTATACGTATCTTTTTCATGTTGTTTCCCTGTTGAAAAGATCATTGAAGTTCAATGCATATCTGGCGCGCCAGATGTTAAAATCTAGAGATTCCCATAATTCTTCCGCCTAAGGCGGGCTCTGCCCGCAACCCAAACTCGAAATCCGAATATCGAAATTCGAAACAAACTGGGAATTAATGAATTTTCAAATGTTTCAAACATTGTTTTAAGAATTGATGTTTTCATTATTTCGAGCTTGTCTGCCCTGTCGCATGACGGGGTTTCGGTTTTCGTGCTTCGAGTTTCGAGTTTTATATACGCTTAAGACATGGAACTGTGAAATAAAGACACTAAAGGCGGGACTCCACAGCGCCTATATTACCGCAGCATAAGGATGATTCCATGACATACGCGCTCGGAGTACCGGCTTTAGCCGGAAGGATAATCCCGTTTTTTTGTATTTTAGATTCCATCCTCAATTCGATATTCGACTGTTCATCTCTCCTATTTTCCCTTCTCCTTCTTCGGCAGGGTTATTGTCATCGTAGTTCCCTTGCCGGGTTCGCTTTTTACGTCGATGGAGCCTCCATGCATGTTTACGACCTGGTTGCAGACTGTCAGGCCGAGGCCGGTACCCTTCGCCTTTGTCGTAAAGAAAGGATCGAAGATCTTCTCCATGTGGCTGGCGTCTATTCCATGGCCGTTGTCCTTTACATGGATCTTGATGGATTCAGGATAGTCGCCGGCCAATATCTCTACTTCCCCGCAGTTGTCCGGAACCGCGTCGGCGGCATTGTGCAGGAGATTGTGGAATACCTCCTTCATCTGGAGGGGGTCGGCACTGATCATGACATCCCGCAGTGGTTCGTAGCTCCTCTTGAAATATATAGTCCGCTTGACCTGCCGGCAGAGGTTTTCAACGCATTCATCCATGATGACGCATATGTCGATGCTCTCAAGGTGTGGCGAGCGCAGTCGCGAATAGAAGAGGAGGTTGTTTATGATCTGATCGCTCTCGGTCACCATCTTGTCTATGTTTCTGAGCTGCCCCTCGACTACTTCGCTCTTGGACTTCCTCTTTATGATGGCTGCGGACATCGTTATCGCCGCAAGAGGATTGCGCAGTTCGTGCGCGACGGTTGAAGCAAGTGTGCCGATGTCGGAGAGGCGCTTGGCCCTGTCAAGCTCCGTCTGGATATCCAGCAGCTTCGCGGATCTTTCCTTTACGATATTCGCCAGGGTCTCCTTGTCGCGTTTCAGGATCTCCTCGGCCATCTTGCGGACAGTTATGTCGGCATTTACTCCGAAGACGCGGAGGACTTCTCCGTTTTCATCGTAGACGGCGCCGCCCTTGGATGACAACCAGCGGATTTCATCGTCGGCATAGTTGATACGGAACTCCAAGTCAAACGCCCTTCTCGAGACAATCGCCTCCCTGCGGTTCTTCTCGAATTTCACGATGTCGTCGGAATGAACTTTCCTCTGCAGATCCTGATATTTCGTGATGGTATACTGCGATTCCCCGTACAGCCTGGAAAGCTCGGGTGTGGAAATAAACCTGCCGTTCTGCGGATTCCATTCCCAGACACCGATGTTCGCGCTTATCTGTGCAAGTCTCAGTCGCTCCTCGCTTTCAACAAGCTTCCTTTCCCATTCCTTGCGCTGCAAGGCAACCGTAACCAGTTCCGCTGTCGACTTCATCATTAAAATTTCGTCTTCCGTGAACTTGTCACGGTTTGTCGTGCCGAAAGAGATCGTGCCCAGGACGCCTTCGCCGGTCTTCAGCGGATGACAGCAGTATGCTCGGACTCCGTATCCGCTTACAAGATCCGTACGCGGATCCTTGGTTTTGGGAATGTCCTCCGCGATGATGCGTTCGCCGTCGCGCGCAACGCATCCGCACACAGCCACCCCAAAGTCAATCCATTCGATCCGTCGAGCCTCATCCTCCGGTATTCCTGAATACGCGTTGAGCCGCAGCTTGTTCCTTTCCTCGACAAAGAGGAAATTGAAGAACACCTGGCAGTCGAGTGATTCCATTGTCCTCCTGCAGACCTCATCAATGATCTCCTGCGGATCCACGGCCTGGAGCATGGCTGCTGCGGAATAGGACAGGATAGACTGGCGTCTTTCCGACAGGCGCAGTTCCGCCTCGGCCTTCTTGCGTTCCGAGACATCCATGAAGATGACGGCAAACTGTTTTGGAGCAGGGGAATAGGCGAGCACCTGGAAGTGCTTTTTGAGTGCAGGTGAATAGTTTTCAAATTCGACAGGTTCGCCGGTAAGAGCCACCTTCCCATAAATCTCGACCCACTTGGGATCATCGTCATGGAGGATCTCGTTATGCGTCATGTACAGCACGTCCCTGCGCTTCAATCCAGTCAGTCTTTCAAACGCCGGATTGACTTCCAGGAAACGGTAGTCGATTGGCCTGCCGTCCACATTGCAGATGATCTCGTGGAGCGCGAATCCTTCTGTCATGCCATCGAACAAAGTGCGGTAGCGTCTTTCGCTCTTGATCAGCGCCTGTTCAGTCTGCGCATGTAGTTTGCGCAGGCGCAGCTCCATTATTCCGTGCGCGAGATCGCCGACCAGCTCGGAAATCAAGTTCATTTCACTTTCAAAGAATGAATCAGGCTCCTTCGAATATATGTTTATTGCGCCGAACGCCCTGTTGCCGTCCATCAGCGGCAGAACCACCGAGGATGCATACCCCCGTTTAACTGCCTCTTTGCGCCAGGGCCCGAATTTAGGATCAGTAAGCATGTTCCTGCAATAGCAGATCTCTCCTGTGCGGATCGCAGTCCCTGTCGGCCCCCGTCCGAGTTCAGTATCAGCCCAGGTGATATTCAGCGTTTCAAGATATCCCTCCTCGAAACCGGCTGAGGCGACAGGATGCACTGTTTTTTTCTCGTCGTTTTCCGAAAAGCCGATCCAGACCATCTTATATCCGCAGTCCTCGACGATGATCCTGCAGACTTCCTTTATATATTCAGTTTCATTATTGGCCCGCATCATCGCCTGGTTGCTATGGCTGAGCGCCTTCAAAGTCCTGTTGAGCCTGCTTAGTTCATCTTCCCTGTTTTTGCGCTCCGATATATCCTGAGACGTGCCAAAACCTCCGAGCAGCGCCCCCTTGCCGTCAAATTCCAGTTCAGCCCTTTCCCGGATCCACTTGATCTTTCCGGCGATTATTATCCGGTGCTCGACATCATACGGCTCGCCTTTGAGCGCATCCTTCCACCTCTGATCGACATGCAGCACGTCGTCGGGATGAATCATCCCGAGGAATGTCTCATAAGTCATCTCCGTCCCTTCGGGGATGCCGAATATGCGGTGGTTCTCGTCCGACCACACGAGTTCATTTTTCTGGACGTCCAACCTCCAGCTTCCAACTTGGGCGACGGTCTGGGCACGGTTCAAATCAGCCTGGCTTTCACGGAGCACCTGTTCGGCCCTCTTGCGTTCCGTGATGTCCTGGAAGGTGCCCATGACATAGGTGTTCTCTCCTTCGACTACCCGCTTCAGCCCTCTAAGTTCAGCCCACAAGAGCCTTCCTGTGAAGGTTTTCAGCCGGCATTCCAATATGAACCCTTCGCCCGTGTCCATGCATCTGGCAACCTTCTCCTGCAGAAGCGGGATATATTCCGGAAGATAAAGTTCAATATCTACAAGGACGCTGGGCCGGTAGCCGCGCGGCGCCTCAAGGATCTCATATATGCTGCTGCTCCATTCGAGCATGTCGGTGTTCGGATTGACTTTCCATCCGCCAAAACGCGCGATGCGCTGGGTTTCATTTAGGAACATCTCGCTGTCGCGCAAGGCATCCTCGAACCGCTTCCGGGAGGTGACATCGGAAAAGACTGCATAAACCTGGCATGGCAGTTCCGCTCCCGGCTGGAAAAGCGGGACTGCGGCGATCTCGATCCAGCGGCGCATCTTTTCACGGGGATTGTATATGCCCATGATCTTGTTCCTGACAATCTGCCCGCTGCGCAGCGCCACCATCGCAGGATGCTCGGTCCCGGGGAAAATGGTGCCGTCTTCGCGGATGCAGCCGTCCTCTGCCAATTCCGATGCCCGACCCAGGAATTCCTGCATGGTCTTGCCTAGTATCCTTTCTGCCGCAGGATTCATGTCGGTGATCCTGCCGTCCTGGTCCTGATAGACAATGCCCTCTGTGATAGTCTCGAAGAGACGCCGGTATTTCTTCTCGCTTTCGCGCAGCGAGTCCTCGGCATGCCTGCGTTCGGCTATTTCCCTGTTCAACTCGTCGCGGGAGGCCGTAGTCGTCTTCAAGTCAAGGACCATCTTGTCGAAGGTCCTTGAAAGCTGGCCGATTTCGTCATTCTGCCCGGTTCCAACTCTGAAGTCCAGGCTTCCGGCTCCAATCATCTTTGCCCCTTCAGATAGTTTCTGAATCGGATCAGAAATTGATTTAGCAACGGAAAAAGCCATGATTCCAGCCAGAAGCGAGACAATGAGAAGGACTATCATCACCAGCTTTTCCAGATTCGCTGCGTCGGCAAAAGCCTCTTCTGCGTCAACCTTGGCAACGACCCCCCATCCCAGCTCAGGAATACTGCGCCAGGCCGCTATGACTTTTTCACCCCTGTAGTCAATGGATGTTCCGGCACCGTTCCTGCCCTGTACCGCCTCTTGGGCGGGAATACCGATCTTATCCCCTATCTTAATCTTCCTGTTGAATGCCGCGTTTGAATCAAACTTCAGGGGATTTAGGAACACGACATTGCCTTCCTCTTTTTTCACCAGCAAAGCCTCTCCTGTATTTCCAAGACCCGCCTGTTCCAGCACCAGCTTGTACATGATCTCTATGTCCGCCTCGAAAACAACCTCTCCAATAAAGTTTTTCCCGGAATCAAGGACGGGGCCGGCGATCAGCATTCCTGGCCTGTTATGGTTCATCTTGTTCATGAAGACTTCCGAAAAATGGATCTTGCTGCTCCCCTCATCATAGGTCCCCCTACAGGCGTCGGGAAGTGTTTTCCCATAATCCTTGAACTGATGATCCGGATTGCTGGAGTAGACGATTCTGCCTTCAGGACTGACCAGCATGATGTCAACCAGGCCTATGATCTTCTGCATGTTCTGTATCGGCGGGTCTATAATACCTCTGATGGCAATGAATTCTTTGCTGCCAGTCTTGATTTCAAGACGGTTCAGGACAGGGAAATTCTGCTTGAACACGTGCGCCTCCTGGGCTATCCCCATGAACTGCTTCATTTCCTTGAAGAAATCTTCAATCTTGCTCGCCTTGTAAACGGCAATGTCCTTCAACGCATTGATGCGCGAGGCCTCGATGGAGTCCTTGTAGTTATGGAATATCATGGCGTTGACGAAAAACAGCGGAATTATGGCGATCGCCAGGAACATCAGAGTAAGTTTCATTCGTAAAGACATATCAGCCCAGCTCCTAATAGTGCGAACAATGTGGCAGTGAGGAATGCCATTGCCGAATTTACACCTTCAAAGTAATAATATAAATAAGGCGCATTGATAATATATCCCAAAACCGCAGATGCCCCGATTATCCCGACAAACAGCCCGATTATGACTAATGTCGTCCTTATGTTTTTCAAATGCAGGATGCTCAGTACTCCTGCAATCGCCACCAGGATGAAACTGAACATAGTGGGAATTGAAGGCCGTCCGGGAATTACCGTTTTAACCCCTCCCGGCACTTCATTGAAAATCAAGTGCTCGGCCCCGGTCTGGATCCTGAATATGGATGAGAAGAACAATATCCCCATGAGCAGCATTATTATCAGCGAAGTGATGGAAATGACCACCTGCGCCTTGTCAAACTCCCCTTCCTGAGTCCTGACAATGAAATACAGGCTGATGCCGCTCAGCAGGAAAGCCACGGCAGTGTCGAATTTCATGGATATCCATGAAGCGGGAAGGCCCTTGAGGAAGTCAATATCGAAAATCCACCCGATCATCACCATGACGCCGCAGAGGCTCACAATCAGAGAGATCAGCTTGACCATTCCTCTTCTGTTTTCCAGTTTCATATATTTCTTTCATGCCGGCAAGGGTGCCGGCGTACCATCTTATCGGACCGCCAGCAACCTGCCGACCATAATGTAACACAGTCATCTTGCCTGTGATTGATTTTTTCAGATGCACTATGTCCGCAGGTAGAATATCTGCCAGGAAACGCCTTATCCATCTGTTTCTCCATGTTTCCATATGGGTGAAAACCCTACCATGGGAAGAGGGAGGGATGGAACATGGTAGGATTGTTGGATGACACTGGGAAGCTACGGCGCGGCATGATGATGATATCTCATTTTATTAAAATAGAGATTCTCGCAATGTCCTTTGCCATGGAACTCTGGTAAAAAAAATCCCAGGGGATCTGTGGTTTCCCCCGGGAAAGTAAAGGGTCGGAAACAAACACTACTTTGCTTTCTCGTCCTTGGCTTCGGGTTTGGCCTCAGGCGCCTTCTCCAGGACGATACCCTGGTCTTCAAGCTGCTTTATGTATTTGTCCGGGTCGGCCTTGATGGTCTTCGCACATCCAGGACAGCACATGTAGATTCTCTTGCCTTTGACATCGACAAAGGTTTTCTTGTCGACTGCTGCGTGTCCGGTGATTGGGCATGTTGTCTGCACTTTGGCTTCTTTCTTGGCGTCCTTGGCATCTGCGGCGGGCTTGTCGGCCTCCGCGCTCAGGTAGAGTCCGGCCAGCATTACGGCAGCGATCAGGATCATCAGCTTCTTCATCGTCACATCCTCCATGATTTATTTTATTTCCCAATAAAAATATCATTGCAATATCATTTAGCCATTGAAAACTGACGGATCAGGCATGGGCAAAAACCCTACTGTGCCATGACAGCCTCACACCGTGCATTTTATCGCATCTACAGGACATTCCGACGCGGCGTCTTCACAGAGTTTTTCAAGATCCTTTGGAGGCGGCTTCGCCTTGACAACGGCCTTGTTTTCCTTGTCCATCTCAAAATAATCCGGGCAGACCTCGGTGCAAAGTCCGCATCCCACGCATGCTTCCCTGTCAATGATCACTTTCATAACATCCCCTTTTTCTGAGTTTTTCCTGATCTTTATGATTGCCTGGCAATCTCTCGGAGTGCATTCGTTTCACAGCTCCCTGGAAAAGTTCAATCTCCTGTAAAACTCTTGAAGAAATCCCTGATAGCCTGCAGCGCATTGGCTGCGTCGTCGCCATGTGCGTATACGGTGAATTCAGTGCTTGGGGTTATTCCCAGCATCATTATGTCCAGGATGCTTTTGCCGTTTGCCCGCGTATTGTTGTATTCTATGAATATTTCGGATTTGAACTGGCTTGAGATCTCAACAAGTCTCGCCATAGGGCGCATATGAAAACCAGATCTGTCATCAAGATTCATCTGTATTTTGCTGGACGACAGGTTCACATCTGTGTTCATATGTAAGGCCTCCCCTTTTCCCGTTATTATTTCATTGAACCAATTTTAATACAGGAAGGGGGTATTCTCAATGAGGATAAACCCTACTCTGGCACTAGGGAAATCCCTACCGGTATCCTTGTTGAAAAATTCCGAAATAGAATGTCCGATATCAGGGCATACGCAGTTTGATATGCACCTAATCAATGATAGGTTACAACCATGTTATGTATATGAGTGTAGCTCTGAAAGCCGACATACCCCAACCCGGCATAGCCGGAACCAAAAGGGAACATGGAAAACGGAAAATATCTTGCGCCGAAAACACAAGATTTAACTTTTAAGATACCAACAGACAGGAGCAATCATATGGGCGGACAGATAAAATGGGAACCCGATCTTGAGACCGGCATAAAAATCATCGATCGCCAGCACAGGGAGTTTTTCAAGCTTGTAAACGATCTCCTGAACAATTCCATGGGATCCAAGGAGAGGGAACCCGTGCTCAAGGCCTTCAAATTCCTCAACTTCTATATAATCGAACATTTCGGGATGGAGGAATCCCTGATGTCTGAGTACAATTACAAGTCGCTCAAGGAGCATATGGGGCTTCACAGATATTTCCGGATGGAGCTTGAAAAGCTTGAAGCACAGATCAAGGGGAACCATTTCGATGAAGTTTCAATCAGGCTTGACTATCTCATGGTAAACTGGTTTGTGGAGCATATCAAGATACAGGATAAAAAGCTGGCGAAATTCCTGCATGAGGAAATGGAAGTAAACAAGGGGGTGACCGGCAGGCTTGCCTCCCTGATGAAGAAGTTCTTCGGCAAATAACTCATCCCTGGAACTTCGAATTCATGAGCTTCGCGCCTATCAGTCCGAGAAAGAGCGTGCAGATGAAACAACCGAAGACGACGAGCATCATTCCCGCCAGCATCTCCGTGGAAACAGCCATGGAGACCGCCATGCATGCGTTTGCGGCGGACAGCACCAGGAATAGTACTCCTATGTAGATCTTCTTCTCCAGCAGCGGCGTTGTCACTTTCCTGAAACGGGTCCTGCCGTCAAAAAGCCCGGCTGCAGCCGCGAGGAATACGGTGAACGGAAGACATATCGAAAGAGTCTTCAGTGTCGGGACAAGCAGTAATTCCCGTCCGCCGGGCATGAGGATGCACAGCGCTGAAAGGACAAGCATTGTAAACGTGAACGCCTGCGGAAAATGCACGAGTATCGGATGGAGGTCGAGGAATAGGATTACCCTGCGGTAGCGGGAGATCTTTTCCACATGGGGCTCGAACATCTTTGCGGCGACTCCGCATGCCGGACACTTGTCCTTGAGGCTGTTCTTACCCATCACATACCCACAGGCCTTGCAGATGACAAGTTCGTTTGGCACAATCAATTCAAGCAGATTCATAATGGCACCCCAGTTTTATCTTCGACAGCCTTCCGACGGAAAATGGCATACACCGAAAAAACGTAGACGATCAGCGAAGCCATGCCGAAAAGCGCCGACAGCACAATCACTCTAAGTGTGTTCAACGGAGCCGAGCTGTCATATATCGTCATTATCCCGTTTCCATTCTGGACGGGATTCGCTATGTTGGGGAACATCGAGCCCGCCATCACAACCCATACTCCGCCCATGGCCAGCGTTGAAAATGCGAACATATGCCTTTCGACTTTGGAGCCTATTGCAGATCGGAACGCCAGCGCACCGGCAATCGTCATAAACGCGCCGGCCAGCACTACGGGCCTCCCGGCGATCTGCGGCATCCTCAGATACAGGAGGAATATCCCTGTCAGGTATAAGACCGTGAAAGCTGGGAACATCCTCTTTGCCAGTTTCATCAGGCGATCCCTTAGTGCTCCATCGCTTTTCCGGGTCATGTATGAGATGCTGTGCAGGAGCATCAGGAGTATCCATGCCGAAGCAAATATCAGCGGCAATGGACGGATTATATCCATGGCGCTGAACATGAACACCCCGTCCTTGCCGGTTGGAATCCCGGAGATCATGACTCCCAGGAAGAGTATCCCCAGCGAAGAGGCGAGGAAGCTGGTGATCGAGAATATCCACAGGGATGTCCTGGATATGTCCTTGCCGGAATAGGCGAACTCCAGGGAAATCGCCCTGCACATGAAAAGGATTATGATGAAGAGGAATGGCAGATAGAATGACGGCAGCAGGTTAGAATACGCCTGCGGAAATGCCGCGAAAAGCGTGGAGACAGCGATGACAAGCCATACTTCGTTTCCGTCCCAGAACGGAGATATGTAACCCAGCAGCGTCCTCTTCTCCTCGTCATTTTCCGTCACAAATCCTATCAGCACCCCAAGGCCGAGGTCGAACCCGTCCAGTATGGAATACATGAACATCATGAATATCAGGCATGCAAACGCCGATATCTGCCAGAAGGCCAGTGCATCCATGTCAGGCCTCCTTTACTTCAGGGGCGGACGGCCCCTTCTTCACGGCTGCGACGAAATGCCTCAGGAAGAGATAGCCCAGAAGGCAGTAGAACAGGACAATGAACGAAAGTGAAATAACGACCTGGACTCCGGGGATGCTCGTCGTTGCCGCCGCCTCGGTCTTCAGGAGCCCGGATATTATCCATGGCTGCCTCCCCATTTCGGTTCCGATCCAGCCGAGTTCGTTGGCAAGATAGGGCAGGGGGATTGTGCAGAGGAGGATGCGCAGGAACCATCTCTGCTCGAAAAGCTTCCTCTTCATTTGCAGATATCCGCCGACAACCCCGATGGCTATCATGGCCACCCCCAGCATCACCATCAGATGGAAAGTGGTGAATATGATGTTCACTGGAGGCCAGGTGTCCTTCGGATACTCCTCGAGCCCCTTCGTCTCCGAAGTGAAACTTCCCGTCTCCAGGAAGCTGAGCATGTACGGAAGGCCGAATGCGAAATGTATCTTCCCGTTTTCCGCATCGGGGATCCCGAATGCATAGAGCGTAGCGCCCTTGACAGTATGGAATATGCCCTCGTATGCAGCATCCTTTACGGGGTTGTGCTCAAGGACCTTCATTATGTGGGCATGGCCGAGTCCGGCCTGCGTGATCGTGAAGACCATCATCAGAGGAATGCTGATCCTGAGAAGCCTGCGGAAGAGTTTCACGTGCCCGTTCCTCAGGAGATGGAATGCCGATATCCCTGCAACGAGCACGCTGCCGGTTATCCACGCGCCAAGGGTCACATGCGTGAACCTGATGATGGCCGTCGGATTGAGGACGGCGTCGAACAGGCTCGTAAGCACGACCTTGCCGTTCTCAACCGCATATCCGGCAGGCGTCTGCATCCATGAATTCGCAGAGACAATCCAGAAAGCGGACAGATGCGAACCGAAAAATACCATCAGCGCAGAGGACCAGTACAGCTCCTTGGAGATTTTGTCCCTGGCGAATATCAGGATCCCGAGGGACACGGCCTCGAGTGAAAACGCATTGATGCTTTCAATGACAAGATGTATTCCGAAGACAGGCCCGGCGAATGCTGAGAAACGCGACCAGTTGGCGCCGAACGCAAAAGGCATCATGAACCCGGTCGCCACTCCGAACACGAACACGACTGCGAAAAGTCTTATCAGGAAGTCGGACATCCTCCTGTAGTCATCATCCTTCCTTAAAATGTAAAGTGATTCCAGCAGCAGGATGTAGAATGTCAGTCCGAGCGTCGTCAGGGCGAAGAGATAATGGAACCCTATGGTGAATCCAAACTGGATCCTGGACAATGTAGTGAAATCCATGCCAACTCCCGGAAATTTATTTATACAGGTGAATATATGGTGGCAGTGCGTCTTTGTCAAAAGCTCCCATGATGTTGCGACAAATAAAAGAAGACGCAGAAGAGGGTCATTCCGGTCGCGCTGATCACGTTGAAACGCATTGAATGGTCATAGTCGGCCTTGTCGTTTTCCTTCAGGCATGACATGGACCATGTTGCGAAATACGCAGCTGCCGGCATCTGCAGGACCATGAATGCAATGGCTGTTTTCTCCTCGTGATAATGGCCCAGGAGCATGCACATGAGAGCCGAGGAGGCAAGCAGTGCTAGTCCTGAAAAAATGAACGTGCCCCTGATCCCAAGCAGCATGCTCATGGTCCTGTCGCCGCGTCTCCTGTCCTCCGCATGCTGGTAGATCTGCGTGGTAGGGTAAAACCCCATAAGGAAAATAGTGACAATCCCTGCGGCAAGCAGTATCTTCCCATCAGGCATGGTGTTCCCGCCGCCGGGCTGCACTGCGGAATTCGCAGCAAGGAAGATGAATCCCCCCTGGACAAGCGCTGTTCCGACCCAGCTCGCGACCGGCCTGCGTTTCAGCCGGATCTTGTCGGAACTGTAGATCTTGGAGCAGATGCCGTAGAATAACATTGCGGCCGCGAACTGCCAGGAGATGGTGAATCCTGCGATGACCGCAGCTGCATCGAGGGCCAGGGATACTCCGAGAAGATCCTTCTCCACCTTCGGCGGGTTCTTCAGGCATCCGATGCTGGACGTGTCTTTGTCATATAGGGAGTTGAAGGCGTTGCTTGCGGGATAAAGGAGAAGATGGATTATGGCGAATGAAATGGTGAAGTTCATCCAATCCACCTTGTCGACTAGGCATGCCGACAGGAGAAAAACTGGCATGAGGAAATATGAGAACGGTATTCTCAGGTGTACGAAAGTCGATCTTGTCATCTGCGTCTGCCTTTTCTGTTGCTTGAATGTAATACTGAGTTACATTCATTAGAAAAGCAACGCGTCAGCAGAGTGACGCGGCTACAGCCGGGATTTGTTGTAGCCACGTCACTCCGCTGACGTGCTCTTTGATTGCAACTTAGTGTCTTTAATATGGTGCCGGTATGGTCTTTAGACAAGCCGCTTGTTTTCAGGAGGACATATCAGTATAGTCGTATTTTTGTAACTGTTTCCATGGAGAACGTAGCAAATGGGAAATCCCGACTTCAAATTCTCGCTCGCGGCGAACTATGATCCGGAACTGGTTCCGGAACTGGCGCAGTGCCTGGTCGAGGAGGTCTACGGAAAAATTCCAGCCGATGGCGTGAGCGGCGGCAGACCGCGCTACATGTCCAGCCCAGTCTCATGGAAGGATCTCCAGGACTATGCCGGACTTCTCGACAGGCACGGTATTGCCTTCAACTACCTGCTGAACGGATCCTGCCTGGGCAACCGCGAATGGACAGGCGCCTGGCAGAAGAACCTGATGAAATTGCTGGACAGGCTCGGCGGAATGGGAGTTAAAAGACTTACCGTCTCCACCCCGTATCTCCTGGAACTGGTCAAGAAAAGATTTCCGGACTTCAAGGTGAAGGTCGGGATCTATGCGCAGGTCGACACTCCCGGACGCGCGCGTTTCTGGGAGGAGCTCGGAGCCGACGGAATCACCCTCGAAAGTTTTTCCATCAACAGGGATTTCCACCGCCTGCGCGAGATCCGCAAGGCGGTCCGCTGCGAACTCCAGCTCATCGCAAACCATCTCTGCCTCCCGAACTGTCCCTTGCAGCCGTACCACCAGAACGGGTTCGCCCACGCATCCGATAATCCGGACATCCTTTTCATAGACTACTGCTTTTTGCGATGTTCGCGCAAACGCCTGGAAGATCCTTCTCTTTTCATAAAGTCGGGATGGATCCGCCCTGAAGATCTCGGAACATACGCGGAAATCGGTTACACCAGGTTCAAGCTCCTTGAACGCGGCATCCCATCCTCGGAACTTCTGAAGCGCGCAAAGGCGTATTCAGAAGGACGCTCGGTTGCGAATCTCGCAGAACTCCTGCTCTCGCATGGCTTCAGCGAACCCCAGAAAAAGGAAAGCTTCTGGGCCCTGCGGAATTTCTTCAAGCCCTTTCAGGCAAGCCCGGCAAAGCTCAAGCCCCTTCTCGATCTCGCCAGACAACAGGGAATGCTCTTTCCGCTGAAGGAAAACCCCATAAGGATCGATTCAAGCATGATCCCCGATAATTTCCTTGACGCGTTCAAGGACAAGGACTGCGGATCGCTTGGCTGCAAGGACTGCGGGTATTGTGCGAAGATCGCAGAAAAGGCCGTGTCTATTTCTCCTGAATTCCGCAGTGAATCACTGTCGCGTTTCTCGGAACTGGAAAAAACTCTGGCGGAAGGGAAAATCTGGAATGCTTGAAACCCGTTCAACAGAACCCGAATATCTCGACAGCGCGGACTGCGATCCGGAACTTGCCCGGGAAAGCTACCGGTTCATGGAAAAAGTGAACCGCTTTTTCGGAGGAATATCGAACGTACGCCGGTTCATCGAGGAGGAATCAAGAGGACGCGTTTCCAGTTCTCCAATACGGATCCTTGATATCGGCTCAGGAAGCTGCGATATCCCGATCGCATTGAGCCGCTGGGCGGGATCAAAAGGAATTCCAGTCCATTTCACATGCCTTGAAATTTCCGGACCTGCAATAAAAATGGCGAATGAAAAGATAAAGGCTTCCGGCGAAACATCGATAGAAATCCTGCAGGAGGATGTATTCACGCATCAGCCGTCGGAACCGTACGACTGCGCCGTGGCTTCGATGTGCTTCCATCATTTCGACGACGAAAAGATCATAGGTATCGTCAACAAGCTCAGACCCTGTGTAAAAGGAAGTCTCCTGATAAACGATCTCCGCCGTTCGCCACTGGCAAGCTTTGGCGTAAAGCATCTGACCGCGTTCTCGCATGATGGAGTGAAGCATGACGCCAGGCTTTCCGTCAGGCGCGGTTTCAAGGTCTGCGAACTTCGCAGACTGCTGATGCGGCTCGATGACATTTCCGTCAAAGTCCGGCCGGCCTGGTTTTTCCGGGTCTGTGCGGTTGTGCATTTCGAAAATAATAAAATAATTTAAGGGATCTGAAATGAAATTCTCAATTACAGGAATTGGCACCGCAGTTCCTCCGATGTACATAACCCAGTCGGAGCTGCTGGAACATTTCAGGAAGAATTTCATCCTGAAGCCCGAAGAAGAGGATTTGTACAGGCGCCTTCTGACAAACGGACTCATCAAAGGCAGGCATGTCGGCATCGGACATAGGAGCGAACTGGCCAGCACGGACCATGAGGAACTCATTGCGCGCTTCCAGAAATACGGAGTGTCCACCGCTGCAGAGGCCGCACGCAAGGCGATGGACGATGCAAAGCTCCGTCCAAAAGACATAAAGGGTCTCGTCGTCAACACCTGCACCGGATATCTATGCCCGGGCCTGTCGTCATATGTCTCAGAGGAGCTTGGCCTCGACAGGAACATAAGCATAATGGACATCATGGGGATGGGCTGCGGTTCCGCGATCCCGAATCTTGAATGCGCCTGCGGGATGATTTCCAGGTCGGGGACCGGGCCTGTCCTGAGCATCGCAGTTGAAATATGCTCGGCGACATTCTTCCCGAGCCATGAACCTGAACTGATTGTCAGCAACTGCATTTTTGGAGACGGAGCGGCAGCGGCTGTAATAGATTCTACCGGAAAACGCGGCGGACATGCCAGGATTCTCGACTTCGCTTCCGGCAGTTATCCTGAATACAGGGAGGAGCTCCGATACAGGAACAAGAAGGGGCTTCTCCGCAATTATCTGAGCAGGCGTGTCCCCGTGATCGGTGCAAAAACAGGCTCCGAGGTCGTAGCCCAGTTGCTTGCCCGTAACAAAATTGCCGGGAGCGAGATTGACTGGTGGGCGGTTCATCCCGGAGGCTCGCAGGTTCTGGCGCAGATCGGCAGGAAAATGAAACTCGACAGGAAGGAACTGTCATTCTCCTATGATGTCTTTGAGAACTTCGGCAACATGTCATCGCCATCAGTTCTTTTCGTCCTGGAAAAAATCCTGGATGAAGGCCGCCCAGGATCCGGACAGAAGGGAATTCTGCTTTCATTCGGCGCCGGGTTCACAGCATTCGCAGCACTTCTGGAATTTTAAAGTCTGAATGGAATGGGCATGGCATTGCCATTGGCTGGTCCATCAGTTCCTTTTTGCCTGGCTGGCCAAATAAACTGCCTGGCGCAGCCGGTTAATTCCCCCCATGGGCCGATGCTTAGCCAGCGCATTCCATGGCGAGAAGGCCATTTCCTCGCATTCCTCGGCCAATGCACGCCCCTCAGGCGAATCAATGTCCTGCACACTGATAGTAAGTGTAGCTGCCGGGATCGGCTTCGAAGCTTTTTCATCCCACTCGACCGAGACGTCCTCGACGGGCATTGCAACAGGATCAGTCTGGGTCTGAATCCGGAAGTCAAAGACTGCTTCTCGTGTTTTCAGATGCCGCGCCAGGGCTTTGCTCAGGTAATTGTCGGCCATGCTGTTGGGATATCCGGGTATGGCTGTCCCTTCGAAACGTGGCACAATCGAGTATTTCACGGCGTGGCCGCCTGTTGTCCCTCCTGGAGGGCCGAGCCAGTACGGGGAACCGCTCCAATACGTCAGTTCCAGCGGGCTGGCGACTGTTTTGCTTAGGATCTCATTGCCGATCTTCAGGTGCCGGCTGTGGAAAAGTGCAAGCCAGGCCACGGCCAGCGGATCACCCAGCAACGGCGTTTCGCGGATGTCGAAGAACTTCACATATTCAGCTGGTGTAGCGAACGGGAATACAGGATGGTTTACAGCCAGGAAATCCTGGCAGCGGTTATCTGTGCCGGGAATGGCCGGAGCTCCGTCCACGTCCAACAGCTTGATGGCCATCCCCCGTGCAGCGCCCTTCGCATCGGGGTCGAGTGTTTCCGACGAGTTGGAAAAGCGGATGACTGCCTGAAATGACTTGTTTGGCTTGAGGAAGACGCCGTGACGCAGCTTTTCCGCTACATCTTCCCGTATTTTGAACACGCCCCGTACACAACCGGTCGCCTTGGCATGCACGCCACGACGGATGCGCCCCTCCTGGGGTTTCATACGCCCGACGGTTATCTTTACCATCTCCTCGATCAGGCTGGCCTCGCCAGGCTCGGGATACTCGCGGTTCAACTCGGGGTTCATTGACAAATCTCCTGGATGTTTGAAATTTACTGTTGCGCGGCAAATGTTAATTTTTATATGTCCACTCAATTTCGCATGTCCATGGAATTGCCAATCTCTTTTATCGAAGCCGGTTATCTTGCATCTTCCCTGATTTTGTCGGCTTCGGCTGGTCCATTCTTTTCCCCGGGCGCGATACCCTCTTTCGTGGCATCTTCCCTGATTTTGTCGGCTTCGGCCGGTCCATTCTTTTCTCCTGGCGCACTCCTGTTTATGACTTCGCCTTTTTTGGCACTGCCATCATCTATGACTACGGTAGGAGTATCTGTCTGAACTCTAACTGTGTTAGGTGATTCATCTTCTGCCTTCTTCGCAATTACATCATTTTCCTTCTGTTTCATCGCTTTATCGCGGGCTTTCTCGAACGCTTCCGCCTTCACCGGATCATGTTTGAATTCCTTCCTGATTTCATCCGGAAGATCAGTAAAGGGTATGCTTTTCATTACCGTCAGTTCGGGCTTGTCCCTGTCCTGATAGGATATTGTCAGTTCTGCTGCGTTGGACTCACAGACTTTGACATCCTTGTAGGCAGTTCCCGACAAGGTTGTGAAGTCACGTGAAAAAAGAGCGGCCTGAAGCGATACGAACATGAACATTGCAAGATAAAGTTTCATTCTCCCACCTCGTTTCTATCGTTTGGTTTCTCAAGTCTCCCCGCCTTTGATCTCATTACATCAAACAGGCCGGAGTCCGAATGGCGCCAAGTTAACCAAGTACTGCGGGTTTTACCCAGATTGCCCGAGCTACTTGTTTTGAAATTAATCTTCAACTTGACTAAGCGGCCTAAAGACTGCCAGCCCCCCCGGGCGGAATTCCATGTATTTGTCTTCTTCGTTGCTTCACCCCCCTTGCGTATGTCCCATACGCGCGGGGCTTGCGCCTCGAATACAAACACCTGTATTTTCCGCCAAATGTAAAAGTTATTCCTGCACGACTCCTAAAGCCGGCCCATAAGAATCAGTATGATCAGGATTATTACAATGAGTCCGAGTCCGCCGCCTGGGTAGTAACCCCAATTCTTGCTATGTGGCCATGTAGGCAATGCACCCACGAGAATGAGAATCAGGACAATAAGTAATATCGTTCCAGTACTCATGTTGCTGTTCCTTTCTTTATGACTTGTTTACTTCTGCATGTCCGAACCGGTCTTCTCTACTGCGGCGCCAGCTTTTTCCATGGCTTCGCCGGTCTTCTCGACCGCCTTTACTGCACCGTCCTTTGTCGCCGTTGCTGCTCCCTTAACGGCCTCCGTAGTCTTGTCAACAGCCTTATCCACCGCTGCACCGGCTTTCTCCGCAGCCCCAGGCTTCTCGCCACAGCCGGCCAAAGACACGGCTCCAGCAACCGCCACAACACACAGCAACTTCTCCAAATTGATTTTCATAAACATACCTCCTCCTACCTCTGTTATTTTCGTTGTTGAGGGGAAATTCCCCCATTCCTTCTTCCATTAGCCTTGCCTATACGGAATATCGGCCATCTCTTGACTTCCTGCTATGGAGTGAAACCCTACCTGCCCACGGGGTGAAACCCTACCTCCAATATTAACAGGAACCTCAATCCTCACAAGCACTCCTCCGGCACGAGCCATCTCAGGAATCAAGTCTTGAAGAACGCGAGCAGATCCGCGTTGATCTTGTCCTTATGGATTGAACACATTCCATGCGGCTGGCCCGGATAGATCTTCAGAATGGAACCCTTGACTATCCTGGATGAGAGAAGCGCTGACGCGCCAAGTGGCACGATCTGGTCGTCGCCACCGTGCATGATCAGCGTTGGCACATCGAACTTCTGGAGATCCTCCGTAAAATCAGTCTCGGAAAACGCCTTGATGCAGAAGTATGACGCAGGCAAGCCTGCCATCATCCCCTGATGCCAGAATGATTCGCACACGCCTGCCGAGACCTTCGCGCCCGGCCTGTTATAGCCGTAGAAAGGCAGGGAGAGATCCTTGAAGAACTGCGATCTGTCAGCCAGTACGCCGGCACGGATCTGGTCGAAAGCCTCGATAGGAGTTCCCTTGGGATTCGCCGATGTCTTCAGCATAAGCGGCGTCACCGCGCCTATCAGAACAGTTTTGGCCACGCGTTCCGTGCCGTGGCGGCCGATGTAGCGCGCTACTTCTCCACCGCCGGTCGAGTGCCCGACATGGATCGCATTCGAAACGTCAAGCGCTTCGACGAGAGCCGCCAGATCATCGGCGTAAGTATCCATGTCGTTCCCGTTCCATGGCTGGCTCGAACGCCCATGTCCCCGGCGGTCATGCGCGATGCAGCGGTAGCCGCAGGAAGCCAGATGGAACATCTGGTCTTCAAAGGCGTCCGCAGTGAGTGGCCAGCCGTGGCTGAAGACAACAGGTTGTCCTGTTCCCCAGTCCTTGTAATAGATCCGAGTTCTGTCTTTAGTAGTGAATGTGCTCATTTCCTGTCTCCCCTTTAATCTGTTAGGATCGCCGGCCTGTCATATCCGTCCGGCATTTCGTTGGGCCAGTGTCTCCATCAGCTTGTCGAACGGCTTGTTGAACTTCTCGACGCCTTCGTCCTCGAGTTGCTGGGTCACATTGTCGATGCTGATGCCCAGTTCCGGAAGCCGTTCCAAAACCCAGTCGGCCTGTTCGATATCTTCTTCCAGCCGGAGCTTGGGATCTCCATGGTCGCGGTAGGCATTGAGTGTTTCAACCGGAACAGTGTTGATCGTGTCCGCTCCGATCAGCGCCTCAACATATTTGATGTCGCTTTGCTCCGGGTTCTTGGTGCTGGTACTGGCCCAGAGGATGCGTTGGACGCGGGCACCCTTCCTACTCAGTTCCTTGAACCGTTCATCATTGAATATCTCCTTGAATGTCTGATAGGCAGTCTTAGCGCTGGCAATCGCGGTTTGACCGCGCAGCTTTTCCGCGATGTCCGCCTTCCCGTTTCCCCTCGCGGTGATTTTTTCCAGCAGTGGATCCACCAGTGTATCAATCCGGCTTAAAAAGAAACTTGCTACAGAGGCCACATGCTTCACTGGTTTTCCCTGGGCCGCACGCGCTTCAATGCCGGTGATGTAGGATTCAGCTACCTGCCAGTATCGCGGCAATCCGAATAGCAGCGTCACGTTGATGCTGATTCCCTCGCTTATGAGCTGCCGTATGGCCGGCAGGCCTTCGAGCGTGGCCGGAACCTTGATTAAGGCATTGGGCCGGTCCAGGGCACACCACAATCGGCGGGCTTCGTCTATCGTGCCCTTCGTGTCATGCGCCAGATGGGGATTGACCTCCAGGCTGACAAAGCCGTCTCTGCCGTCAGTCCTGTCGTACAGCGGACGAAATTCGTCTGCGGCGCTTTGCACATCGTGCAGGCTGATGGCTTCGTAGATCTCCTTGGCGTCTTTTCCCTCGCGAACCATGGCCTGAATGTCCGCGTCGTAGTCGTGGCTTTCTAAAATAGCCTTCTCAAAGATGGCTGGATTCGAGGTCATTCCCCGCAGTCCATCCTCCTCTATCAGACGGCGAAGTCCACCGCCGGTGATCAGATCACGCCGGATATAATCCAGCCATATGGACTGACCGAATTTTTCCAGTTGCTTAAGAGGATTGGCTTTCATGAAGTTATCTTTTCAACCTCCCTTTCCCTTGCTACTTGGTCTTGATCTCGTCAATTGTCATCAGGTTCTTCACGCTGGTCACGCCATGGATGTCGTTGACGAGTTTTGTTGACAGGGCCTTCTCGGCCGCGTTCCTGGCAATGCCAGTCAGCGTGACCTCGCCATTTCGTGCCTCGACCCTGGTCTTCATGGAACTGGTCGAACGATGGATCCGCAACTCAGTCTTGACCTGGGCGATGACGGACGCGTCGTCAATTTTCTCGCCTACAGTCCGCTCCTCCGGCTCAGGTGCCGCCGCCACCGTCATTTCATTCCTCACCTCTTTCACGCCTTCGATGTCCTTGGCGTATTCGGTGGTCAGTTCCTTGTGGGCTGTGCTTGTAGCTTCGCCTTTCAGCGTAACGACCCCGTCTTTTACCTCTACAGTGGTCCTGCTGTAGGTGACGTTGCGGTGGAACAGGAGGGAAAACTTCAATTTCCTGCCGATCCACGCGTCCGCATTTTCGGCGGCGACTTCAGCTGTGGTAGCCAGCTTATTATCCACGCTGATGACTCCGGGCAGATTCGTCACTGTCTCCTGGGCCAATGCCTTGCGGGCTTCTTCGGACACTGTGCCGGTCAGTGTAACGGCACCATTTTCAGCCTTGACCTTTACCGCATCGTCCTTGAGATACGTCTGGTATACATAGGTCTCCTTGAACGACAACTCGATCCTGTCATCTGATACCGACGCACCCAGAGGCTTTCTGGTGGCGAATATTGCATCCTGTTCCATCATATCACCTCAATATCTTTAGTTGTTGCAGGATTCCCCAAAGTGGATTGGCTGTTTCCTGAATCTTGTTTCTGGCATTAGTATCGTCGTTGATGGACTATAGACCGTGGCTGAACTGACTGCCATAGGGTGAAACCCTACCTGTATATAGGGTGAAACCCTAAGGATCCGCTAAAAAATAAATTGGGCATTTGACGGGAGATGCAGGCGTTTGGATTTCAGGAGCAAAGTTATTTTCTAGCGGATCCGATAATATAGCGAACAGTGCAAAGACCCATCAAGGAATTGAATTTACCGGATTCCCAATGATAATCTGGAATATCGCCGAGGAGCTTAATTATATTACGCAGTTCAAGGCAGTTGTAGCTCCGGAGCCGGGATATGAAACCGTCCACCATTACGAGGAACGGAATTGCGGGTATGACATAGATGAAAAAGAGCTGGCGCCACGAAAATGGACGAATCAGAGGGGCGACCAGGAAAATTAAGAGGGGTACCAGTAGTAGCGGCAGTAGATCCGCGGGAAGGTTGCGTCTGGAATAATCGAAAAAGGCAGCCGGACGTCCGTTGTCGGCGGCGGTTTGCAGCAATACCGTCAGTTCTTCTTCATCAAAATGGTGCATGGCCGAAAACATGACATGAACACCTGGAATTTTGCGCAATGCGTCGATGGCGTCAATCGATTCAGCGAAGTATTCGACATCTCCATTTTTAAGTTTCGCTATTTTCCGGGCTGAACTCATGCTGGGGTAGCGATCAGTCAGAAGAACCTTGACATTCCGGCCTGGAGCAAGTTTTTTCAATGATTCCAAGAATCGCAGCATATAGAGGCCATTGCCACTGCACAGGTCAATGATGGTATTCTCGCCGCTTTGACGGAGAAGGTCGCCCGCCAACGGAACAGCCTGCCGGTAGACGTCTGTGTAAATAACGAAAAAGGTCAGAAAATTGGTCATGCCATCGCGCCAGCATTGAGGGCAGCGGGGGGATTCATGCAACTCTTTAATTCGATATCGTTTCATTGTCCTTTCCCGCGTCTTGCAATTTTACCGCTGAGAGTTTTCGGAATAGCGGTTACGATGTTGAATTCCTTGGGAACTTTGTACTCAGATAAACGGGAATAACAATAACGGCGTATTTGCCGGATCATATCAGTGATGGGCTGTTCTGGATTCCTAAGTACTATTTCAGCCACCGGAATTTCACTGAAAAGGTGGTCTTTCCTGCCATATACCCGGGCTTCGGCTATCAGCGGATGAGAACAGAGGATGGATTCAACCTCATCTGGGAATATCTTCATGCCCACAAAATTTATCACGTTTTTTGAGCGGCCTACGATGAAAAGATAACGGTCTTTGTCAATATAACCAAGGTCTCCTGTATTGAACCATCCATCAGGACATACTTGCTTCTTCAGAAGGAACGGGGAAAAATAGGCATCAAACATGCCGGGCCCTTGAATGAGTATTTCGCCGATGCCGTCCGGATCAGGGTTGATGATCTGCACACCGTATCCAGGTTGGATCTGGCCAGCCGAGTCAATCTTTTCAGTGGTGCCAGAATTGTTCAGGCAGGGTAGTCCAATTTCAATGATCCCATAGGCCTGTGCCAGGTTGACATCGAATTTACGCTTGAATTCATCTGCATCGGCTGTTGTGAGCTTCATGGCAGTGGAAATCAACAGGCGGATTCCCGATATGTCCTCTTTTTTTAGTTCAGATGAATTTATCATCAAGCGGTAATGGTAGGGGGTTGCATATACGAGACGGACGGGGAATTGCCGCAATGTGGAAATCATTTTGGTCTCGACGGGGCGTCCACATATGACAATGGTCGCGGATTTGCGGATAAAAAGCAGGATGGTGACAATGAAATGAAATGCCATGTCCAATACCCACAGGATATGTTCGCCGCGTGTTATCCCCAATCCGGTACAGGCCGCAGTCCGTTCCAGTATGGCGTGGTGGGAGAGTACTACTCCTTTGCTGCTGCCAGTCGTCCCGGATGAAAAGCGGATGAAGGCTGGGTGTCGGCCATCAGGCAGCATGACAGGGTTGATTTCGCAGCTGGTCTGAATAATCCTGTATGGGTGGACATTTTTTTCAAACAGAGGGAGACCTTTTGCATCCGGCTTGTCGGAGATCAGGAAATTTACAGCGATACGTTCGATAATATTTTCCGACTCCGCCGCGGTGGCGTGGATTGATATCGGGACAACGACAGCGTCGATTGATAGAAGTGCCAGGCAGACGATCACATATTCATAGGAGTTGTCTCCATTGATGGCAACCCTGGAGTCGGGAGCGATTCCCGAGGATACCAGCCTTGCCGCAGTTTTTTCAACATCTGCAAAAAATGCCTGATAGCTTATGGTCCTGTCATCCTCAATGACGGCGATGCCGTCATACGATCCGACTTCGCTCCTGATTGTCCTATGAATATTCACTGAAGTCCCCTGGATGATTGGATTAATGGATTGCCCGCCTTCGTAAGACTGCGGCGCGGCAGGCTGGATTGTTGCGTGTTAAAGACATAGGCATATGAGAATCCTGTGGGAAACTGGTAAAATGACATCTCAAATATTTCCATACAATAGTACATTTACATTTATTTTTCTTTGAGCTAAACCCAATCATCCATTAATCAAACAATCCGTCTTGTCGCGCCGTAGCTTCTCTGTGAAGGCAGATCATCCGTCATCCGTGTGGATGACATTGTCCCAGGCATTTTCCGATGGAACGGGTGAATTCGTCTATTTCATCCTCGGAAAGTATCCCTTCACGGTAGGAAATTACAGCATTAATGCGATTTTCGAAGCTGTTGAAGAATACACCAATGCCAGGATGTGGCGGCATGAGCGGCAAATGGTACATGTTGAGCAATGGAGTCCCGATGAAAGCCGGCTGGAGAGAACTTCCTGACATAAATGAGAACATGATGCTTCCGGCAGTATTTCCGAAGATGTTTTTGGCAAAAAGCGACATCATCGTCAAAGGGACGATTCGTGACAGCAAGGATGCAGTGCGAAGCGATAGTGGTATTTTCGCAGCGGCGTTTGACATCATCTGCCTTTTCAATTTGCCTATCCAGTCAGCAGGCTCCCTATGTTCATCGCGCTCGGCTATCAGCGGTGAGAAACTCCATTGATTGAAAAAAACTGTCTTGGCGGGAATGCCGAATCCCCGTAAATCAACCGACATCGGCAGCATCATGTCTCCTTTGACACCGCGCTTATCCAAAAAATGACCGAAACAGCGGCAGACTATGGAGCCCAGGTAAATTCCGAGCATGAATGGACCGGCTTCGCGTTCGGATCTCTTCTGGATATCTGCGCTGGCGGCAGCGTCCAATTGTATCACGCGGAATCTGGCTGGCATCGTAGTCAAGTGCTCGGATGGGAGGGCGGCGATCTTATATTTCTCCAGAATTTCCAGTCTTTTGCGGTGGACAATTTTCCCGGCCTGGAACTGCCGTGCCCAGTCATTAAGTTCAGGATGCGGCAGTCCCGGATGAATTGCCATGACTTCCGAATGTCCATCGTGAATGGATCTTAGGAAAAGTTCGGCGCCCCGGCCATCAAAAAGCAGATGGCTGAATTTGAAGATGAGATGTCCTGATCCGTTGCAGGATATCAGTTTTATCTCAATGCTTGTGTTGCTTGGCAGTGGTTCATTGGCAAATGCCCGGAGGATGGAATCGATGCCTGTATCGTCCGATGCCGGGTTTTCTGAAAACAGAACTCCGGAACCTGGGCCAGGCTGCCAGTATGGAGCAAGATGCCAGGCGCGTCTGACACATCCGTCAAGGAGGGGGGGCAGGTCATGGCAGGCGTCCAGCAGCCTCTTGATTTTGGCGGAAGAGAAGGAAGCGCCAAGTTCAAGAACGATTAGGAAATTATTTCCACGGGCAGGGGTAGGACGGCACTGGTGGTTGAGCGCAGCTGCAACCCAGTCAATCCCATTGAAATAGTATTTGCCTCTGGAGAATTGCACTTGTCTGTCTTTGTTTTAGAGTTAAATGAGTTAATTGCAAAAGTATATGAATTCGGGGCGAAAGCAAAAACATTTTGAAAAAAGTTTCTTTCCCTCGCCCCAAGCCCTATTACAAAAACATTTCTTGGAAAGATTTCTGAAGAATTCTGGAGGAACTGACATTAAATGACAAAAGAGCGTTAACGGAGTCATTCTCGCACTGTTGACAAAAGATTAGACTGAAAACCATTGCAGCCACCACGGTAGAAATAAACTCCGAATTTCAAGTTGTTTCCTTGACATGTACATGAACATGACCATATTAGGCAATAATATGATCATATGATATGGAGGTTAAGATGAATAGCTGGAATATAGCGGTCGCCAAATCGAGTTTTTCAGAACTGATAATGGATTCGAAAAAGGAGCCGCAGATAATTACAAACAGGAACCGTCCGGTTGCCGTGGTCATGGACATATCCGAGTACGAGGCACTAGGGCTTAAAAAGGTTAAAATTCCTACTGTCGGCGATCTGCTGCATGAACTGCATGCGATTCAAAATGATGAAAAGGCTGTAATTGAAATACCTGCGCGCAGAGATCGCAGAAACATGGTGTAGAATATGAAATGGCTGTGTGATACTAACATCATCAGTGAATCCATGAAACCCGAAGGCAACAGTACTGTGACAGGCTGGCTTTCGCAAAGGGACATTGTCAATATAAGCGTTATAACTGTCGAGGAGGTTTTTTGCGGTCTGTCATATAAGAATGCCAGAAGGCAGGTTGAATGGTTTGAAAGATTCATTGAGCTTCGCTGCCGTGTGTTGCCGGTTGCCGAGAGCACTGCAAGGAGAGCCGGCGTACTGCGAGGAGAGCTCAGGCAAAGGGGTGTTGTGCGCACTCAAGCTGATCTGCTGATTGCCGCTACCGCTCTGGAACACGATCTTATGCTTGCTACCAGGAACGTAAAGGATTTCACCGGCTGCGGCCTCGTTGTTCATAATCCTTTCGATGGGTATTTAACTTAGAAATAGCGTGCCAGGCTCCCTCTATTAACTGAAAAGGCGATTCAATTCCGGGGATTTTCATTTGCGGGCAAAGTCCGCCTCTCTAGTGCTTGCCTGTCCTGGCAATTTTGGCTGCAAACGCATTGATGGAAGCTACATCCGAGGAGGAGATTTCCGAATTAAGCAGTTCAATCTTGAATTCCCGGGTTATTCCCAGAAGCAGTTCCACGAATCCCATGGAGGAAATACCGTTCTGCGAAAGAGAAAGTGAAGGGTCGATTAGTTTTGCATCTGTGCCGGTTATGGCTGAGATTTCTTCGAGCAGCCATGCCTTGGCTTGATCCGCAGTAGTATTTCCCATAGAATTAGCCTCGTAATTAAACAGATTTATAAAATGTAATTAAACCACTAGTTGAATCGATAGAAATAGTTGTCCCTGGCTGATTGCTTGAATCAAGCGCTTTGAGCGCGGTCTGGAAAGCTCCGCCTGGGAAATTGTTTGCTGCGGCATCAGAAGAATGACAGTCCGGTTTTTCCCCGCAGGCTGACCTGCGATGGCAACTGATGGAGGTGTAGTTTTTACCTTCGGGGGTGGATGAAAGCAGTAACGCCACGGAACCTTCCAGAAGCTTGCCGGGGAAGCTGTCAGGCAAAATGCCGGGGAGGCTCTGAGTCAGGAGCGCCAGTTCCTCGACCCCAACGAGTAAATTCCGCCTGCAGCAACCGGAATTCAGGAATACGTCAGATAATTCCAGGGCGTCGAACCAGACGTCCTCGAAGCCGGACAGAGAGATGGTCGGCCCTCTTATTTGCAGGGATGAAGCCGCATAGGAGGCCGCCGCGTTGTGGACAGAGTGTGAAAAGGTGGTGGGGAGAACCTGGTCTTCCGGATAATCAAGGATATCATTAAGAAATGCAAAAGTTGTCCGGTGCGGTCCGAATGCACTGGCAATGATGATTCCGGTCTCTGACGGGGCCCAATCGGCAAATCCTGCATCGGCGCATGCCTGGGCCGCAGATGCCATGGCAATGGCGGTGTATCGGTCGGCCCGTCGGAGATCATATTTGTTCTTGACGGAAAGGAGCGAGTCCTTGCTGATATTTCCATCCTGAATTTCGCTGTTTTGTTTCAGCATCTCCAGGCTTTCCATGCCGGTTCCGCAGGCATTTATGGTGCCGATTCCCGAGATATACATGATTTCACCCCGGCCTTTCAACAATTAAAGCGCTGTTGCAGCCACCGAAAGCCAGTGAAGTGGACAGTGCGAATTTACCGGTGACGGGGATCTGTGAAGTGAGCGGTGCCACAGAAATGTCATCCGGCAGATTTTCGAATCCGTGGCTGGATCCGGCCTTGCCTTCTGCCAGCATCATGCCGGTAAAGATGAATTCAAGCGCTCCAGCCGCTCCGAGAGTATGGCCGGTCATGCGCTTTGTCGACAGATACTTGACATTTGATCCGAAGATACGAATCAGCACAGACGCTTCCAGGTTGTCGTTGCCGCCTGTTCCAGTGCCATGGGCATTGACAAAGGCAATGTCGGAAGCTTCTACTCCAGCAGTTCGCATGGCGCAATTGACGGCCTGTTCAAGGCCTGATCCGTCAGGACGGGATTTTGTAATATGAAATCCATCGGCGGCTGTCCCATAACCCGCAACTGAAAAAAGCGGGCTGATGCCGCGCTTTTTTGCCGACTCCGCTGATTCAATGATGACAACACCGCTTCCTTCTCCCAGATTCAAGCCGTCGCGGTCGCGGTCGAACGGTCTGCACGGCGATTTTGAGCAGACGCTCAGGGCGTGAAAACCTGCCATGGGTACTTTGTTGAGTTCATCGGCTCCTCCAGCAATCGCAATGTCACAGAGTCCCGAACGTACCCACATGGACGCTATGCCAACGGCGTCGGTGCCTGACGAACAGGCATTGGAAACGATCAGTGCAGGTCCGTGGAGAGAGTATTCACGTCGAATCCACTCCGCGGGAGAACCGTTGATGAAGTTTATTAATGGTTTTGCAGGCGCGGTTCCGGAGGACCGGAGTTCGGCATAAAACGGAATATTGTTCAGCTGGCACGCGATTGTAGTTCCAATGCAGACTCCAACACGGAGCGATGCAAGTTCCTGCGGTGACAGTGCTGCCTGGATAAGTGCCTGGTTCAATGCATGTCTCAATAGGGCAAGGGTGCGTCCTCCCGGCTGATCCTTCTCCGATTTAAAACTGGTTACTTCGAAAACAGGAAATTTAAGCGAGCTGTCAGTTAATATTGACGGTGCCGGGCAAATAGGTTGCCGGAAGAGCGAGGTTGAAGTGTCGTTGTAGCCATCGCCGACGCAGGAAATACATCCGACACCGGTGATGACTGGAGCTGATTGAAGCATATGTTACCGTCTGCACTTTTCCTGGACGTAGTCGCTCAGCGTGGCTAATGTGGCAAAAACGTCTTTTCGTGACTCGATGTCCTTTTGCGGGATATTATACTTGCGTTGAAGCATTATGACAATTTCAACGGCATCAAGGGAGTCAAGACCTAGTCCATTGCCAAACAAGGGGGTGTTGTCATCGATGTCTTCCGATGTCTTGTCCTTCATCTGAAGCCATTCAATCAGATTATTTTTAAATTCTGTCCTGAAGGCGATGACTGAATCATCCATAATACTGCAACCTCATTTATCCTGGAAGTCCTTAAGCGACTCATTAAAGGACTAATATATCCCAAGTGCCGATAAAACCAAATAGAGGTTCCTTAAAGAAACGAGCTTGTTCCAATCTTGAAAATGCTTTCTCCCGGGAATAGATTGTTAAAAATCATATTAAATGAAGAATGTACCCCGATGGATCTTGTCCGTTCCAATCCCCAATTCCTTTCTGGCTTGATCGGCAGCATCTCCAAAACAGGAACCTGCAGTAAATATATCAAGATGCTTGTCCTGGTATTGCCGCTGATCCTGTCTTCCGGATGCAGCTCCTTCTATGAAGTTCTCAGGGCGGCTCCCGCGCGGCAGACATCGTTTCTACCGCAACGGCCGAAATTATGCGAGATGCCTCCGGCTTTTCCATTCCGTAAAATGTGGGTCAATCCAGCCATTGACATAAACAGGTACAGGAAGATGATGATCTCAAAAGTGAGTACTGGACATGTCATTTCCAGAGACCCATGGGACAGGGTGAACGAATCCGAGATGTTCAATGCCCGGGCAAAAGAATGCGCCTATTGCGCCAGATATATTGAAAATTCATTCAGAGCCGCTGTCGCCGCTGATCCTAAAAGAAGATTCCAGCTGACCAGCAGTCCGGATGCTCAGACCATTGTCCTGGAACTCTCTCTTGTCCAGATAGTCCCTTCGAAATCCTTTTTAAATTTCGTCGAGAGCATTGCCGGTTTTTTTGTGCCTGGCTTGAGTCTTCTTGCAATCTTCAATTCCGGTGAAATAGCGATTGAGGGGAAACTTAAGGATGCCCGGAGCGGAACACTGATCTGCATGTTCGCAGAAAGGGAAAAGGATCGTCTCGCCATTTTTGACATTGCGGGGCTGAGGTGGTATAAGCATACACAGAACAATATCGACGCCTGGAGCAGGGAATTCGTCCTCATCCTGAATTCCAGGAAGAATGACGATGTCACGCACCGTTTCCCGATGGCGCTTGTCGATTGGTGACTATTTCCCAGGAAGGCAGTTTTTAGAGGTTCCCTTGATGCTTCCGGCAATGCGGAGGATGAGATTATGTCCGACCTTGTCTCTCCAGTTGAAATTGTTCCTCAAAACAACAACTCCTATCTTGTTTACCGGGTCAAATCCGAGATAGCAGTTGAATCCTGAAGTGAGTCCGTACTGGAAATATATCTCATGTGTATCCAGGAATGGTTTTTCGGTAAGCCAGCCGGACGCCACGTTCGTCTTGTCGGCATATACCTGTATCTGCTGGGTTTTCGGAATAATGGCATCCAGCGGCGAAGGGGCCTGGAGGCCAAGCTGAGCCTTGATATAGAGCAGCAGGTCGTCGGCAGTCGAGTATACGGCTCCGGTGCCTTCCATGAAATATGTGAATTTCCACGGCTCAAGCGGAGTATTGCGGAAACGGAACAGTGGCTGGTCTCCGGAATATGCTACAGCCAGCCTGTGTTTCTGTTCATCATTCAGGGTGATGGCGGTATCGTCCATCTTGAGCGGCATGAAAATTTTCTCCTGCAGCAGTTCAGTTAATGATTTATCCGCTTTTTTAGCAAGCAGATAACCGAGCAGTCCAACACCGATGTTGGAGTAGGTGTACTTGCCGATCTGCTCCTTGTCCAGATGGACTTCGTTAAGATATCTTATCCCTTCGGTGCTGTCGATGTATTCATAAAAATTATTGCCTGTAAATAAAAAGCAGGAAAACGCGTAGAGCAGTTTTATCGTCTGGGGATGTCTTGGCATGCCCGAGGAGTGTGTTGCCAGTTGCACCAGGGTGATTCTGGCGACATTCTCGTCTTCCGGCTTGAAGTCAGGCCCGAGGATATCGCCGATCGTTTCGTTCCTGCCAATAACCCCTTCCTCAATCATCCTGAACAGGAGCAGGCTTACGAACCCCTTTGAGACAGAACCAATTGAATAAATAGTCCTGCCATTGGGAGTTGAACCCGAATCAAGTTCAGTCCTGCCGTATCCGTAGACGTAGGTCTGCGCGTCCGGCATTACAACTCCAACCACGACGCTGACATTCTCTCCGGAATCAACAAGCGGCTTGACAAGGATGTCAACTTCATTTTTCAGCGTTCCTCCGGATTTGAGCCTGGAGACGGCTTCTGCGGGATCCGAGACTTCCCTGACAGACAGTTCCGCGCATGAACTCTGGAGGAGCGCAATTAAAAGCAAAACGGGACGGACCCATCGCCGCGAACCGATACAACCTCTTAGTATCTTAAAAGTTAAATCTTGTGTTTTCGGCGCAAGATATTTTCCGTTTTCCATGTTCCCTTTTGGTTCCGGCTATGCCGGGTTGGGTATGAACTGATAGTAATTCTGATCTTCATCTTGGTAAAAAGATAGCTGGAGATGGAGGATACATCAAGTACGCCAGTAAAAAATATTTCCATATCTTAGCGTCAAAAGCCGCATTATAGGATGGTGATAGTTTCCGCAAAAAACCTTGCAGCGATTGTCAGATTGTAAATAGGGATTATGTTTATTACAGTATTAATGGAAAGCATATTCCATAATTCTTGATTCTTATTCATTGACCCATAAATTGGAGGATTGCCTATGAAATGCAGATTCCTAGTTTTAGCGTGCCTGTCGCTTGTGTCGATGATTTATGGCTGCTCCACACCCCGGATCCTTTCAGACGTCCCGCTGGTCTGGAAGCCGACCAAGAACATCAATGATACCGACTCAGCGTTGCCCACCGGTGTATTTACTCATAAATACAAGATCATGCCTTTCGTCGACTCACGGGAGAATAAAAGAGAGATTGCAAAGAATATTGAAAATAAAAAAGACAAGTTAGTCTCAACATGCGATGATGTTGCCGATTGGTGCAGGACTAGGTTCATAGCTGTCATCAAGCAGCGTGGCCTGGAAGTAGTGGATGATAATTCAAACATGACCATCAAAGGCGAAGTCTTGGAATTCTATGTCATTGAAGATAACATGTACAATGCAAGCGTGGGAATTAAAATCACCGCTGAAAATCCTGCAGGCAATGTCATCTGGCAAGGTATGATGAACGGCAAGGCAAAGCGTTTTGGACGCTCCTACCACCTTGACAATTACTATGAAACATTAAGCGATGCCTATTTGGATGCAGTCAACGGCCTTTTGAAAAATCAGGAATTCCGGACAGCACTGCAGAAAAAGTAGCTGAAGAGAGGAGAGCTGGCAATGGCATGCCAGGGAATCAAAGAGTCAGAGGCTTTATACGTTGAGGACTGAAACTAAAACCCAAAAGGAAATTGAGATCTGTGAAAAACTCAGCACTCTTGATTTCCTCAGGTATTCGATGTCGGTGCTGGAGCTGGGACAACAGCGTCCTTTCCTTTTCATTGTTTGGGAGATGTTGAGAGAGCCGGTTCGGCTCGGCTCTCTACTGCACCCTCGATGTTCTGATCAACGAAGATCTGCTTGTCCACGACTTGCCATACAGTTTTGTAATAGGATTCAAGTTCGGGTGGGAAAAAGACATCGGAGAAACGCAACTTTACCTTTGTTTGATTGTCACCCATTTTTACCAGTTGAAAAGTAAGGACTTTTGCCTTCTTAGCGTAAGCGGAGGTGGCACCTATCAGCTCGTTTGAACCGTCCATTGTAAAATATTTTTTATCAAGAATGCTAGAATCAAATTCTTTTTGACGACACCATTCATTCAAAACTTCACGATATCCAACTTGAGATTCGGAAGGTGGAAGTGCGCCGGTTGCTTGAATGTAACCCGACGTGCGTTCCATGTTGTTCACTTTCAGTTCCATGGTGGACACGGCAAGTACGAGAGAATCGTAGACGCGGCCGAAATCCTTATCAAATATGCGGTCACCCGACGCCTGTGCAATTTTTTGTCGCTGTTCATACCAAGCATTAATGTCGGGATTGGACTCGAACAAAGACATAAGCGCTATTTTTTTATCCGCCAGCATCATATCCTCTCTGGTATTCTTCATCTGAATCTGGCGTGATGTGCCGGTTGGTGTGAGTGTCGTACAGCCACTCAGGTAGGCTACGGAGAGGAGAGAGAGGATGATGTAAGCGTTTTTCATAATTCCTTATCTTCTTACGGATTCAAGGCCGGTGCTGGAACTGGGGCAACTGCACCCTTCTCTTTTTCATTGACCGGAGTTGTCACGGTTATTGGTTCGGCTCTGCTCTCGACTGCACCCTCGATGTTCTGGTCAACAAAGATCTGCTTGTCCACGGCTTGCCAGACGATCTTGTAATAGGATTCAAGTTCAGGTGGATAAAAGACATCGGAGAAACGTAGTTTGACCTTGGTTTGCTTATCACCCATCTTCACCAGCTGAAAAGTGAGGTTTTTTTGTGCTTTAGGAGCTGTACCCAGGAGACCTGATAAATTATCTAGCGCGTCTACGGAGCTTTGCAGGTTGGGGGAAAGCGGTTTTTCAGGAATGCTCGGGTCGAATCCCTTTTGGCCACACCAATCACGCACCGCTTTTTGTCGAATTGCCTTGGATTCCGTTGGTGGCAGGGTAATTCCTGACGCCTGAATATATCCGGAAGTCCGCTCCATATTGATGACTTTAAGTTCCAAATTCGAAATCGCCAGTACCAGCGAGTCGTAAACACGCCCGAAATCTTTGTCGAACACACGGTCACCCATGGCTTGCGAAAGCTTTTGCCGCTGTTCATGCCAAGCATCCGTGTCGGGACTCCCTTGCATCGCCGTGACAATTTGGCACTTCTGTTCAAAAAGTTTATTATCCGCATTGCTGGTGGTTCTATTTGGCAGTATCAAAGTCCTGCATCCTATAATTTGTAATACGGCAAGAACTAGTAATGTTGGAAGAATATGTTTCAGGATTATTTTCATAATTTCCTTTTCGGGTGAGTTTCTATTGTTCCTTAGTATTTTGATTGACGGACGGCATAGTCTTTCACTGTCTTATCCGGGTTGAATTTAATGATGAACGTGATGGTTTTTGCGGTACGTTCAACCTTGCCCGTACCTTGGCTGACCTGCGCAGATTGTCCGTCAACAGTATTCTTTGCGCCCGTAACTCCGGCTATGGCAGGAATACCCAAGTACCCAGCCATTGCGCTGGCTTCGCTGTGTATGGCCTGAGACCCGCTTTGCGCATTATTGCTGGTCACGGTGCTGGTTGTTTTGTCGTACATCCATACTTCAATGCCATCTTTGTCGGTTGTCATGACATCTGGGCCACCGAATTTCTCCATAATCTCCATTTGTGTCGTGACACCTTTCTTCACCTGCGTGGCCGTGCCATAGGATAATGCGCTCGGAGTCTCGCCAGGAGTAACAGCCGCTGGCGGCGGGGCAGGCAATTCCGGAGCTTTAACTGTCGACTGTGGCGACGGTGAATTTGCCTGGCAACCTACTAACAAAACCATGTCCTACCAACCAGATAATGATA
>JBAQUG010000497.1:0-69703 GCA_049297395.1 Victivallales bacterium
GTCCGACCCGGATTGAAAACAACCCGTCAGGAAACAACAAATCCACCTTCCCCGTCGTTGGATAATAAAACCGGAAAAAAAGATCTCCTCTGAAATCGGTGGTATGGTCTCCCCATTCCTCTTTATAGCGTGCTTCTCCGGCAACCAGCGGCAGCAAATCCAATCGCTGGACAAGATCCCTCGCCTGACTGGCGTGGACAAAACTGGCGGATTCCTTCTTTTTACGCACAAGAAACTCTTTTTTTGAGAAAGTGCATGTTATTGCCCTGCTTAGTGCATTTACTAGTGAATAAAGATTGATACAATATGATAGTGCAAATTAAAAATAAATGCAAAGGCATAAAAGAATAAAACACAGGATAATGAGGACACTGAAAATAAGCTTTTCATTTCTTGAATTGAAAACAAGGGAGGGTAGAATGGAAAATATTTCAAAAAAACAATCTAAACTATCTTGGGGACGCTTCACCCTCATTGAACTTCTTGTGGTCATCGCAATAATCGCGATTCTCGCATCGATGCTCCTGCCTGCGCTGTATGTGGCGAAGGAATCGGCACGCAGATCGCTCTGCGCCGGGAACCTCAAGCAGATCGGTCTGGCGTTTAACATGTATGCCTACGATTACAAAGGAGACTATCCCCGGGCCATAACGGGCAATTGGCCGCATGGGGCGTTTTCGGGTCCTCCCAAATGGGGATTTTGGATGCTGTGGCCGGACTATATTCCCCAATCCACTGTATTCATGTGTCCGAGCAGCAAGAGTGAAACCTGGACGCTCGTCTCTGGTTATTCAAGCTACTGTTGCTGGGCCAATTATCTCAATGGCTCTATGACGGCGACGACAAAAGCCTATATGGCGGTGCGGGATTCGTCGAATAGCGATTGTCTGCTGGCATCGGATCTGATTTTCCCAAACAGCATCAGGAATAACCATCTTCCGGTAAAAGCCGCTGGCGGCAATATACTATACAATGACGGCAGTGTCCGTTGGAAGAACATTGGGGAAACGTCCTTGCAGTTGAATTACGTTGGCTACCTTTATTATTTTTGATTGGAAACAAAATGACACAAAAAGCTGAAAAGACTTTTTCAAATAAAAAAAATAGGATTCCATGAAACTGGAGGTGGAGATGGCGCTGAAAGCATCGGGATTTGAAGTAGCACAAGCCTCCGGCTTGTGAGCTCTCTTAAAATACAAATTCCCATACGATGAACTTAACCGGCTTCGCCGGGACTTTTATGGAACGCCACCAACTTGGTGGCATAATGTTTGGCGAAGGAAGTGGAAAAGAAGAAGAATGCCGGCAGGTTGCCAGCGATCCCAAAATACAATTTCCTATACAATTGAAGTAAAAAAGGAGGAAAATAAAAATGAATGTTTTTTTAGAACATCAACTTTTGAACGCTATTAGGCTAATTAATAAAAAGCAAGGAGTAATTCTAATGTTCACCTTTCCCAAGCATATTCTGGAAACAACAGCCGTGGTGTCGCTCTGCCTGGTTACGGCATCATGTTATTCTCCGATTGCCTGTCGTGACGGACAGGTGATCAACCTGAGCAGGGAGGCCGAGAGTTTTGAGGAGCTCACAGGCAAATTGGCAGCTGGGAACACCATCGCCACGGTCATTGTCGACGAGCCGATAAAATTGATGAAGGACGCTGTCGTTCCCAGCAGTGTGACCCTCAAGTTCTATCCCGGCAATATGATTTCATTGAATCAGTTTGCGCTGCAGGTAAACGGCGGCATTGAGGCGGGACCTCATCAGATATTTGACATGGGCAATGTCGAATTCCAGCAAGTGGCTAAAGACAACATAAAGTCGAAAGTTACTGGAAATGCCAGGGTGGAAGGTCTTTATCCGCAATGGTGGGGGGCGAGAGACGATGCCTCCCAGGACGCCAGCGTGGCATTTCAAGCTGCGATCAACTATGCCAAACAGTCGCAATATTCCAGGACTGTCATGGTGCGCGGGGAATTTGTGGTTCAAAACAGCTTGAACGTCACGAAAACCAAAGGCATTAAATTTATCGGGGGAGAAGGCAAGAACCAGTACAATACTGTATACGCGCATACCGGCGATGTGCTATTTGACGGTACCGGTTCCAGTCATCTTGGGTTTCGCGGGTTCTACATTAAATTTAATCCGAAGAGGGTTGGCGGGAACACCCCCTCCAATTGCGCGATTCTGCTTGCCTCCTCAACAGAAAAAGGTTATGCGGAATGCCTGTACAATGAGATCGCATATATGTATGTCGAGTTGTACCGCCCGGATTTTAACGGACAGTTCGGCACGGTCGGCGTCTGCTCTATCGGCAGCGAGGAGAATACTATTTTATCCAACCAGTTTTTCTGCGACACGCCGATCATTCTGACGGCCTATTCCGGGATCATCAAAGATGAAATCAAGAGCAATTACACTCCGGTTAATACAGCGCATAGCTGTGGGGTCAACACGTTCAGCGGTGAGAATATGCTGGTCGCCTGGAACCAGCGCAGTTATAACATGATCCTGAACGGTGTCAACACGGTATCGCTGGGCAACATCTATTTTGGCGGTCCTACCTGGCCGGGCACTACCGGCGGCAATTTATCGGCAATTCAGCTCAACAGCAACGTTGATATTTTAACTGGAAACATCAAGATGGAAGGCCGGACCTCCGTTTTCGATATTATGCCGGGGACTGTGCTAAGCTGTGTCGATATCAGAACCGAACTTGACGGAGCCGGCAACAACGGAAATAAAGACTATGCGGTTGTCAATATCAGGGGAGCGCGCGCCGATGTCAAGCTCAACAGCTTCAATCTATTCGTAACCTATCCAAGTTTTCCTCAGAATAAAAAGATCTGCAAGAACATTTTCAAAATGGAGAAAAGTATGAATCCCGAATCGAGAGTGGAATTCAACAATTCCCGCATCGTTTCCAATCAGACCTCCACCGACATGACCGAAGCGCTGCCGCCTGAGATGGCGGGAGTCGCGAAAAACGTTGAAATGGCTTTCCGAGACAGGACATATTCCTGCACCCCGGTGGAATCCAAGAAATGACAGAGTCATCCCACAGGATGACGGATGGATGATTGGTTTTAAGTTCACAGAGAATTAGAAATTCAGAGATCCAGGAAAAATCTTGAAAATATATCGGCGGAGCATCATGGTCTCTACATGTCTCGATTGGTTCCGGAACGATCGTTTCGGAATGTTCATACACTGGGGGCTCTATTCCCTGCCCGGCGGAATATGGAAAGGGGAGGAGATGGATTACGTCGGCGAATGGATCCAGTCCCATTTCCGCATCCCAAGAGCTGAATACGAAACCCTGGCTTCCCAGTTCAACCCCGCCGGATTCGATGCGGACGAATGGGTTGAAACCGCGAAGGCCGCGGGGATGCGCTACATCGTATTCACCGCAAAACACCATGATGGATTTGCAATGTACCATTCGAAATGCAGCAGCTTCAATGTAGTTGACTCCACGCCTTTCGGACGGGATATCCTGGCGGAGCTTGCCGCCGCCTGCGGAAAACACGGGCTCAAATTGGGCGTCTATTATTCACAGGATTTGGACTGGCATGACCCGGATGGAGGAGATCCCGGATCAGACTTCCCCAAAAACTTCGGCATGTCCTGGGGGAACGACTGGGATTTCCCGGATCATGCGTCCAAGGTCTTCAGCCGCTATTTCAACGGAAAGGTGATTCCGCAAATCACCGAACTGCTAAGCGGCTATGGCCCGATCAGCCTTGTCTGGTTCGACTGTCCGACAAGTATTTCAAGGGAGGACAGCGAATGCCTGGCATCCCTGGTCAGAAGGCTCCAGCCCGGCTGCCTCATCAACACGCGTCTTGGAAATGGCCTCGGCGACTATGGCAGTCTCGGAGACAACCAGCTGCCATCGGCCCGGCGCGACGGAGTCTGGGAGACTCCCGGAACCTTGAACGACACATGGGGCTTCAAGCATAACGACCTGAACTGGAAGACTGCATCCGATGTGATACAGCTTTTGGCAGGGCTGGCTGACAAGGATACGAACTATCTGTTGAATGTAGGTCCGCAGCTGGATGGCCGCTTTCCTCCTGCTGCGCTAGGGACTCTCAGGGGCGTGGGGCGTTGGTTGGACATGTATGGGGAGGGCATCTATCGCAGCCGTGGCAACCCGTTCCCCTATGATTTCGGCTGGGGGTATGCGACAGTCAGACTGGCTGGCGCAAATGGCCCTACAAGGCTGAACTTGTTTTTGCGTGAAATCCCGGATGGAAACCTTGCAATTTGCGGCCTGAAGGATCGCGTCCTCCGTTGCTATGACCTGGCTAATCAGGATAATACCCTGCCGTTCAGCGTCATTCCAACTGCCATACCTGGCATCGACACACTGCGGATTGAACTCGGCGCTCTTTCAAATGGAAACCTCCTGCCCGCAGTGGCGGTACAGCTGGATACAACCGGTTATCCGACGGTGGAACAAAAATTGATCGCGCAGGACGGAACACTTCTCCTGATGGGCAGTCTTGGAAAACTACATCACGGCCGAACAGATCCCAAAGCCCCCGCAGTGGGTGGCGTAGCCGTGACAGGGGAACGCCTGCTGGCCAGGAATCACTGCTTTATGGACGAGACCGGAGCCATAGCGGAGTGGCACTCCCCGGACGACAGCATTAGCTGGGACATTGTCTTTATTGAAGAAGGGAGCTACAAAGTCGAATTCGTGACCAGTTCCCGTATGCACAGCTCCCCTTGGACAGGTGGGCAAACAGTCAGACTTTCCTATGAAGATGGCAATCGGAAGATTCAATGGGATGCGAAACTTCACGGAAACGTCATTGACACTACGGCAAGCCGCTGCTATGCGCAAGGCATATCCAGCGCCGGTGATCTGGCAATACGGCAACCATCTGCCGGCACGCTTCGCATAAGCGTGCTGGATCCTGGGGATCATAGGAACCTCAACATGGCCTTGAATGAGATAAGACTGATAAGAAGACAGGCGAACCAATTGCAAAACTCATCCGCCGCTGCGGACAGGAATTCAGTAGCCAGAATTCAGAATGGAATTCAAACTCAAATCCAAATTTAATGATGCTATGTTTCATGAACTGCCTTTAATGTGAATAATTGTCTATCATATCTCTTTTATCCGCAATTAATAATGGCTTATTTAACCGGGGATAATTGACAATTAACCCGATTCATATTATAATTGGAATATAAACTAATGAAACACGTTTCACGAGGGCTTTCAAATGTTGTCCCTGCGGCAATTCGCGAAAATCGCAAAGGTTTCTCCGGCGACGGTTTCACGGACATTTTCAAAAAGCGAGATCGTCCTTCCGGAAACACGCGAACGTATTCTTGCCCTGGCCAGGAACTGCGGTTTCAGTCCCGCTTGCGCCCGGCCATCAAGCGTAAATGGCGGCACGCACAGCGTCGGCCTTCTTCTGCCAGCCCTTGACATCAGGTATTTCTCAGACATAGCGTTCAGCGTTCAAAAGTCCCTTGGAGAGAAAGGATTTCTTTCGATTGCAACTGAATATCGGGCTTTCCCTGCAGAACGCACGGCATTAAAGAGACTTATCGAGCATAGTGTCGACGGGCTTATCCTTGATATTTGCGACGAGTCGATCAAGCGGGACGAGTTCTCCCGCCTCGCCAACTTCAATGGGCCTGTCATCCAGATTGAATACAGCAGGGCCAGTTTTTCAACTGACACTGTCTCCACCGACGACCTTGAGGGCGGGCGCCTGGCCGCGAAACACCTTCTTGAACTTGGACATCGCCGCATAGCCTTCTGCCGCTATGGTGAAGGGCGTTCCACATGCGATGGGCGCTTAGCCGGTTTCAAGAGCATGCTCGACGCCTATGGCGTCAAATTTGATCCGGCCTTGGAAGTCATGCTTCCCGCGCATGCTCCAAATCCGCAGGGAATCTTCATTAAAAACCTGAAAAAAATCCTTTCCCTTCCCGGGGGGATCCGTCCGACCGCAATTTTCGCAACCATGGATCCACTTGTTCCGGACATATATGAAGCGGCGGCGGAACTTGGATTGAAGATACCGCACGACCTGAGCGTAGTGGGATATTCCGATTTCGATATAGCCAGGTTTCTGGAACCGAAACTGACCTGCATCAGGCAGGATGGACTCGCTGTCGGTGCTGAGGCCGTCAGGCTTTTCTTCCAGCGCAGGGATAACCCTGAATCCCCATTGAAATCCTCCGTGCTTCCAGTGGAACTGGTAGTCCGCCAGTCGACAGCTGTCGCTGCAAATTTTTCTTTAAAAAAGAAAAATAATAAAAGGATGGGATTGAAATGAACAAACATCAATGTGAACACAGACGGCAATTGAAAATTGGCAACACCTTTACCTTGATAGAATTACTCGTCGTAATCGCGATCATCTCCATTCTGGCATCATTGCTCCTGCCGGCGCTCAGCAATGCAAGGGAGGCGGCCAGGGCCAGGCTCTGCATGTCCAACGAAAGACAGATCATGCAGGGATTGTATTTCTATGCGGACGACTATAATGAGTTCATGCCGCCCTGCTACTCAGCCAGCTTCGGGGTGGCGGGTTGGCCATCCATAAGATTTTTTGACGGCTGGGTTGCCTGGGCAATGGTCTACACAAAAGACTGCACCTTGGAAAATGCCGCCCGCTCGTATGGCTCCGGCGGTACAAAAGGAATATGGGACTGCCCGACAAATCCGTTGCCGTATTGTCAAAACGGCCTTGCAGGGAACTATGCATATAATCAGGATCTGGGGTATCCCGCTGGTTATGGAGCACCGCTGCGCTGGAAGAATCCTTCGGGTCTCGCAATGCTGGCCGATGGAGGAAATTATAATTTATACACACCTCCTGCGTATTCTAAAAACTACTGGGAGATAGGGGGCACATTCGCCAGGCAGTGCAACGTGGGGGTGCTATATGACAGATTCAGGGATGGCTGGCACAGCAGGGGGTACAACATAGGCTTCCTGGACATGCATGCAGAATGGGAGAAGCTCGCTGATAACAAGGAGATCCCTGGAAAGTATTTCCCTTCATGGCTCCATGACCATGGGCAGTGGTAGTAAATATTCACTGAATATTTACTTGTAATGCACATGAAATGCTCTGTAATATAGCAATTAGATAACATGAGGTGCAATACGGACAATGAAAACATATGATTATTGCAAAACACAGGAGTGCACGATGTTTAAAAAGATGAAATGGACTGCGTTGGCGGTGGGATTGACAGCGTCTCTTCTGGCTTCGGCAGCGTTCGCCGCGGAGCCTGTCCGCATAGAGAAAAAAGCGATCGAATTCAGTTCCACAACGTTGGATGCAAAAGGGGTGGAAGATGTCAGGAAGATCAATATTTTAAGAGGAGGAGGCGAGGCGGAATACACGTTTGACATTCCCGAAACCGGCTGGTATGAACTATATGTTACCGCGGCCCAATGGGCGACCGACCTGTTTCTGGACGGCAATTTTCTGATTTATACGCCTTTTGAGAGCGGTGTCTGGGAGAACAGCAAGGAGAAAGGCAATTTCAAGGTTCTGAATCTCCACCTGGCAAAAGGCGCACACGCCTTGAAGTTCTCAAGACCCTGGCATCCCGGACTTCCCTATATGACTAAATTTTCCCTTGAATCCTCAAAGGATATAACCGGGATGGTTTCTCTTAACCTTAAAAAGGACTGCCTTGTTTTCAGGAAGGGAGAGGAATTTCCGGCAACACTCGTCTCCTCAAAATTAAACGAACAGTCAAATCTTGTCCTTACCGTCACGGATGTCGAAAAGAACAGGGAATTAGTAAAAAAAGAGTTGACGATACCTGCTGGAAATGGAAATCATAAGGAGGATCTTGTTTTCCCGACAACGGACGAGGGCGTGTTCGATGTCAAAATAACGGATAAGGATGGAAGACCCTGCGACAGGATTGTCCAGTACCTGGTTATTGACACTAAAAAAGATATTGCAGGGGTCAAGGAACTGAAAAAGGAGCTTGTCGGCACGATTGACGCCGGGAAGAAGGAGCCCGACTATTTTTCAGGGAAGACACGGGTGGTGGATGCGGGATTCGGTCCTTACAGGGAATCAGGAAATAAAGGCAGGGAATCGGGCGTTGAAGCTGCCGATTGGTTTGCCTATACCTTGAGCCTGCCCGCCATTCAGGAACCATACCTGCTTGAGATAGAGTATCCTGACAATGACAGGAGAACCTGTCCAATAGTTCTTTGCGAAAGATATGGCAATCCGGAGCCGGCGCTTGGATATTTTACAGGCGGTGTATATCCATTATCGGACAAAATGCTGATGCAGGAATTTTATTTCTTTCCGCGGGACAAGGATCCCCGGCTCTTATTTTACAACTGGGACAGCGGACAAAGGGCGGCGGTGAGCAAGATCAATATTTATCGTATAACCGAAGGCTTCCCTGTATTGGACACAAAGGTTTCCGAGCGCCTTTATGGAATCTATCAGGAGGAGCCGCTCCGCTATGTCAATTTCTATGGTGGAATGCCGGAAGGCGACAAATGGGCGAATCTATGGAAGCCCGCGGAAAGAGTCGGGCAACTGTCAAATTATGCGGGTATAAACCTGTGGAATCCGACAATAGCTGTCTATGGGAATATGCTCTGGCCGGGAAAGACAATACCAGGATACCAGATTGGCATTCTTCCGCCTGGTCCGGCCACGCTTAAAGAACCGATAAAAAAAGATGTGATGAGGCTGATGCTTTTAACCTGCGAAAAATATAAGATGAAGTTTGTAGGAGATCTGCATATACCGCCTACCAGTGTTTTAATGGAATATCTTGATAAAAGATTTGGCGGAAAAGGGACTCTGTCCGATGACGGGCCGCAAAAACCATGGCTGACTGTGTCAAACAAGGGGGAGGTTGGACTGAAAAGCACATACAAGCCCTACTACAATCCTGTATATCCCGGAGTTCAGGAATGGGCATCGGATGTGTTCAGGGAGATTGTGGAAAGATATAAGGACTCTCCTGCGTTTGAAGGGATTTCAATGCGGTTTATGGGCTGGTGTTTTGGTGGATTCCAGACATTCGCCTCAATAAACTGGGGATATGAGGACTATACAATTGAATTGTTTGAAAAAGAGACCGGGATAAAGATTCCTGTTGGCAAAGATGATCCGGAAAGATTCAAGAAGCGATATGAATACCTGATGGCAAAAAACTATGACGAATGGGTGAACTGGAGATGCAAAAAGATTAATGATTATCATAACAAGCTCGCGAAAATATTAACCGATGCAAGACCCGACATAAAATTCCATTTATTCCTGTGCGGCGCAAATTTTGGATGCGATGCGACGCAGGAAGACTATGAGATGAAAGGATGGACCGGCGTGTTAAAGGAGTCGGGAATTGACGCATCCTTATATTCCAAAAACCCTTCCATCAGAATATATGAGGGCCGGGGTTATCCGGATGGCGGAAACCGTGGCGATGAAAAACCGCTGACTGTGGCGGAGTCAAGGGACCATACATATTCCTCGGAACAGATAAAGGCGGTGGAAAAGGCTGTTGGGGATGGAACGGTTTCCGCCCTGTATTTTGGCACAAACCACGAGGGCGGGTATGTAAAATATGAAAAGCTCGGATATTCGCAGAAAGAAGTCACATCAAATAGCAAGACAATATACCCTGACTCGACGGTGAATCCGGCCGGGATACACTATCTTGAAAGGTTTGCGAACGCGATGGCGGATGGAAATATCGTATGGCTCTCTGATGGGAGTCATGGATATGAATTGGGCCAGCCGATGTATTTGAGGAAGTTCCTGCCCGAATACAGGGCATTGCCTGCTATCGGAATGAAACCTTTGGAAAAAACAGATCCGGTCGCGCTGTGGCATGGAAAGGACAAGGGGAAGACGTATTTCTATATTGTCAACAGGACATATTATCCCGTCGAGGCGGAAGTATCGTTTGCAGGAAACCCGCAGATTAAAAGGATGACGACGGATGAGAAGGTAAAAACTGAAAGGGATGCATTAAAAATAAAACTGGAGCCATACCAGATTATTTCCTATCAGGACGCTTCAGGCTCCACGCCAAAATCAATAAGCGTGAAGGTGCCTGAAAAAGAAAAGGGAATCCTGGAAAGACAGATTAAGGATGCGGAAAAGCTGATAAGGCAGGAGTCATCGGAAATAACGGTCCTGGCGCTGTCGCCTGTGGATCTGAAGAATGCTGAAAAGAAGATAAATGAGGCGAAGGAACTGTTCAATGGAGGGAAATACTGGAAGACAAGACAGACTTTGCTGCATAAATATCTTATAAAGGCGTATGAGGCTCTGGGTTCGTATCCCGAAGGGCTCTTCTCCAGGAAGATGCCGGATATTCCCGGGAATGCGATGCTTCCTGAAAAGATCCTGGAAAATACGAAAGACAAGGCAAAGGCCAGAGCGGTGGATGCGGAGGAGATAACAAAAGCGCTGTCGGGAACAAAGGTGTTCATATGCGAGGATGAAACAAAATTCAGCATTGATGTCCCGTACAGGAATAAATACCGGATCTGGTATTCGGCCATTATAGACGAGTCGTTCCAGAGACCGGCTATCTTGATCGACGGGAAACCAATAGAAGAGATGGGGATGACGAAAGAACTGCTTGCGGAAAGAATCATATCCAGGCCGCTTGTCCTTGAGAAAGGAAGGAAGGAGGTGACGATAAAGAAGGGCGATAGGAAGAGCTCCCTTTTTTATTTGTTTCTTGAGCCTGTGTACAGGGATATGGAGCCTGATTCCTTCATGGCGATAGGACCGTTTCCGGCGGTGGCGGACACAAGGAACGCTGAAGAATTCACCAAAAGGATGGATGAAATTTCAGGGCCTGAAAAGGAGCTGGATTTCACAAAGGGATACGAGGGGCTGAATAATAAGACAGTAAACTGGAGGAAGCCGGTTGGTAAAGTTGACATGAAGGGCAATATGTGCGACCCGTCTGCGTCAAATTATGTGGATTTATATACGACATTTGGCGTGATGAGCAGCATGATAGGCTATGCGGCAACCTCAATTGAAAGCCCCGATGAAAGAGACGCGGAGATTAGTTTTGGCGTTGACTATTGGGCGAAGATGTGGCTGAACGGGGAACTGATATTGAAACCCGGGGACAGGCCGCTCGCGCCGCCTAAAAAAGGAGAAATGAAAATACAGGTGAAATTAAAGAAGGGTGAAAACATTCTTCTACTGAAGATCCACGCAGGCAGCGCCGGCAACGGCTTCTGGCTGGCGATCAGCGATCCGGGCGACCTGAAAATATCGCCCATGCCCCGACAGGGAATGGCTGCCGTCGGAGCAGGAGCTTGAACCATGAACCGAACGGGTTTAATAATTCTCGTTTTTGCCTGTCTCACAGGCCTTTGCGCCATTGCCGATGACATCCCCCGCCTGGAGTTCCAGAAGATCATCGGCGACATGCGGGGCAGGGGCATGCAGAACTTGTCGGTGACGGTCGCCGATGATGGTGCGGCCTATCTCCTCATGAGTGAAGGGCGCATCGCCGTCTTCAATCCAGACGGGAAATATGCAAGAAGCCTGGATGTCCGGCTGACCTGGCCATTCAATCATCAATACATAAGCGCGTGGGGAAGGCGGGTACTGCTTGGAGATTACAAGAAGGACTATCCATGGGTGTTCTCGGAACGTCGCGCCGGAGACGCACCTGGACGCTTCAGGAATCCATCCATGGCGGCGCCGGACAAGGATGGCGCACTCTACGTGGCCGACACGGGCAACAGCCGCGTCCAAGTCTTCGATGCCGGGAAGGAAAACTCTCCAGGGCACGTCATCAGCCTGAACGCCAAGCCGTTGAGGCTCGATGTCAGGAACGGAACACTGGCGCTGCTTCTCGACGATCAGACTCTGCGCGTGCTTGATCTCAAAAACAGCCCGGACATGGAACTGGGATGCGTGAAAACAGGTCCCGGTGCAGTGGCCGTCGCTCTCACCCCCGACCATGCGGTACTCGTTGCGTTCAACACCGGCCCCGACAGGAATTTCCTGAAGAAATATCAAATCGACAAGGAGAGCGGCAAGCTTAAAGAATCCTCGACGATCGCCCCGTCCTATATCGATCAATGGCCGAACCTCTACCCGGTCGGGATGCCGATGACATCGGCTCCGGACGGATCCATATGGTTCGCTACATCGTATTTCGGACGCATCCTCGCCCTGGATCCCGTCACCGACAAGATCACGGAGAAGATCAGGTCCCTGGGGAGCTATCCCCTCTGCGTGGGTTTCGGCTCCGATGGGAAACTCTTCGTGGGCGGCAGCGCCAAGTCCAAGTCAGGAGGCAGGAGAATCCAGACCATGCCGTTGGACGATCCCGCGTCCCCGGCCACCGAGTTCCCCAATGACAAAGACCTCTACAACGAGGATGGTGTCCCAGTCTGGTCGATCCTGCCGGACAAGGACGGCGGCGTCTTCGTCAGGATCATCGAGGAAGGATATCAAAAAGGCTGGCCCGCCATGACGATCAAGAAAGTCCTTGCCGACGGAACCATGAAGCCTTTCGTGGATTTCGGACATCTGTACGCGAAACGGACGACCTTCCACCCGGCGGGAACCGTGTACTCGATGCAGTTCGACAGGAATGGGGATATAATCCTGGCGGCATTGCCTCTGGTGGCCGTCTACAGGATCGCTCCTGACGGGAAAATAGTATGGGAAGCAGGGCTGGAGCCGCAGGGAGGGGCCGACAAAATTGAATTCGGAGCGCCACGCGCAACGGCCATCGACAGCCACGGCCGCATCTGGGTGGCCGACACTGCCAAGAACAAAGTCTTCTGCCTCTCCCCTCGGGGCAAACTGCTTTTCGAGTACGGCACGCGCGTCAACGTGGACGACATAGAGGGGAAAGGCTTCGATAATCCCAGCGCCGTCGCCATAGCCACTGTCAACGGGGCCGACTTCCTCTATGTCGGAGACTCGGGCAACCAGCGGATCGTGAAATACAGGATCATGGAAACGCAGAAGTAACGCGTCTTTACAAAAACGCGGGGTCAGTTCCGTACTTTTCCCTCGTGCCTCGGGAAGAAGTCCTGGGACCGACCCCAGTAAAACTGACGCGTTACAAGCAGAATGATTGAATGGGTTTTTTAAAAACGTTTTCTATAATTTTTCGAAAGGGTCTGAAACATGAAGGAAGGAACAAGTATGAATGTAAAAAGAAGACAGATTGCAGGATCCGGCGCCATACTCCTGGGTTCGTGCCTCGCCTTGGGGCTGATCTCCCAGCCAGTTTGCCACGCCGAGTCCATGATCCTGCTCAAACCGACAGCGACGTGGAGTGTCACGGGAAAAGACGATGTCCAGCAGCTGAAGCATCTGGCGTCCGGCATCGGATGGGAGTTTGAACCGAACGCGGACACGGCTGCCGGTCTCAAGAAGATTGGCGTCAAGACTATCCGCTGCATCAACGTGGATCCATTGCCGGGCAGCTTCAACAAGGAGGGGAAATTCGTCGTCGGCAAACCAGACCGTCTATTGTCCCATCTGGCGACGTGCCGTGATGTCGGAGCCAATCCGCACATTATCATCGCCACGGGGATGCTGCCTGAATTACGCCTCGGCGTCGAGGACATCCCTGAATCACAGCGCGGACTTTTCGGCAACCAGACCTCTAAGACTGTTTTCGGTCCGAAGGACTGGGGGAAGTTCCAGAAATATTGCATGTCTTATTTTGAATACATCCTCATCGACCAGAAATTTCCGGATGCCCGTTTCGAGGTGGCCAACGAGCCTGACATAGGAGGAGCCATCCACCCTTTCCCGCCCAAGCCGGCAATGGGTTCACGAGCGTTGTACGAGGGCTACTTCAATCTCTATAAGAACGTCTCCCTCGCTGCTACGCAGTTTGAGAAGGATCATCCCGGAATACACGTGACGCTGGGCGGACCGGCAATAGCCTGGGCGTTCACATTCAAGTTCGGCGACTTCAACTGGGCGGAGCGTTTTCTGCGGGATTGCGGCGAACAAAAACTGAAGCTCGATTTCCTAGGAGTGCATTATTACGGCAATATCAGTTCATTGGATGGCGAGTATTCCGCCAGCTATCCCCCTTTCACCGGAATGTTGAAAACCACAAAGACGGCACGCGACCGGTACTGTCCCGGACTGCCAATCTGGATTACCGAATGGGGCGCCAGCTACCATACCAACAACTCCCCTGCTTCCGTAATCAGCGGCAATCACATAGGAGCCGCATGGTCGGCGGCATACCTGGACACCATGCTCCAAAGCGGCGTGGACGGAGCCCTGTATCTCGTCACAACCGACCTGCGCCAGCAAAACAAGGAAGGGAAATTTGAAAACGTGTGGGGATGGCCGAGCCTGTTTGTGAATCCTGCGGTTTTCGGCAAGCCATACCCAAAAGCGCCGTACCATGTTTTTGAAATGGCTTCCCGCCTGGAAGGCACGCGCGTGGAAGCCACACGCGGAAGTGAGACCGTCAACTGTTTTGCCTCAGCAGATAAGGAAAAGAAGCGCGTCACTGTCATGGTCTGGAATTACGGGTGCAGGCTCCCCGAAGGCGGCCCGGCGGTCGAAAACGCCACCCGCGAAGCGGTGATCCTGCGCATACGCGACGCCGATACCTTCTTCGGGACTGGAGCGGTCCATATGAAGCGATGGCTCGTGAGCGAGACCGTAAGCAACGCTTTCTATCTATTCCAGAAGGAAGGCAAAGTTGACTCACGCGCCGAACTGCAGCAGGTGGATGAAGGAACATTTTCAGTCGTTGACGGCATGGCAGATATCGGTTTTTCCGCGCCGCCGTCAAGCGTCTCCTTCATTGAAATCTACGCTCAGCCTGAGACAGTTCAGAAAGAGGAAGACAAAGGAAAGACCCCTTAGAAGAATATTTCAGGGATGAAAAAAATGATTGAGAAAAATGTTTCTTGTCCGGCAGAAATGCCAGCCTCCTACAACGTCGTGTTTGAAAGTCCGTCGGTGGACTCTCTCGACTCGATGCCCCTGTCCGGCCGTCTTGGCGCGGGGGCGAACGTGTGGGTGCAGGACGGCTCGATCTGGATTTACCTGGCCCACAGCGGAGCCTACGACGAGCAGGGGCGTCTTCTGAAACTCGGCTGCCTGCGCGTCACGCCCGAGGACAAGTCGTTTGCAGACGCGGAAAATTTCCGGCAGGAACTGGATTTGGCGACCGGAGCGATCCGCATCCATGCCGGTGATTTCAAGGCGGAACTATGGTTCGCCGGGGAGACGCTGATCCTCGAATCAGCGTCAGAGAAAGCCCTCGCCTTGGACATCGCATTCGGCACCTGGCGCGACCGCAGGCGCGACGGTCTTCTGCTCGACATGAATGGTGTCCAGAGCATGCAGGCCGACCAGGTGACCGCGGATTCTTCCGGCTTTTTCTTCTTCCACCGCAACGCAGACTTTTCCGTCGATGTGACTGCCAAGGCGAAAGAACAGGGAATTCCCGCCGAGTCTGCGCTCGATGCCACCTCGCACCGTGTTTGCGGCGGCGCCGTGGCCGTTGGCGGCGGCCTTTCCAGACCGGTGGAATCCACCGTGCAATGGCAGCACTGGAGCGGCAAAGCCTGGACCGGGCGCACCTCCGTGCGTCCGACGCATGTGATTGCGATACGGCTTGGCGCGAAAATCGATGCCGATCCCCGGCAGTGGTGCGCCGATGCGAAGTCCGCACTCGCCACGGACGCCCGTAAATCAGCCAGGTCCGGAGAGCTGGAACTCTGGACCGAATTCTGGTCTCGCTCGCACGTTATCGTCAACCCGGAGGCGAAAGCTGACGATCCCGGCTTCCTCATCGGCCGAAACTACCAGCTCTTCCGTTATATGCTCGCCTGCAACCGCGGCGGCGAGCTGCCGCTGCTGTTCAACGGAGGCATCTTCACCACGGACAACAGGCCGGGGCGGATCAATGGCAATAACAACGATGAGCTTCCCATTGCCAGGGAAGGCGACAGCACCCCGGATTTCCGCCGCTGGATGTTCTGTTCCTTCATGTCGCAGAACCAGCGCTGGCTCGGCTGGCCGGCGCTTGCCAACGGCGATGCTGATCTGCTCTTGCCGTCATTGGCATTTTACCGCGACCGTTCCGCCACCGCCGCCGCACGTGCGAAAACCAATGGAGCGGAAGGGGTGGTCTATCCGGAGCCTCTTGATGTCTGGGGTCTCTGCTGCGTGTCCCCTCAGCCCGACGGCCTCTGCGGCGCCAGGCATCTGACCTACCATTTCTCCATGATGCTCGAGCACGCCTGGATGGCCCTGCAGGCGCACGACGCCCTTGGCATCCCGCTCACGCAGGATCTTTCATGGATTGAAGGCACGGTTTTATTCTACGACAGCTTCTACCGCGCTTCCTGTAAAAAACGTACTGGCAGGGAAACCGGAGATGACGGCAAGCTGGTGATTTACCCTGCCTGCGGTCTTGAATACGCCGGCGGAGCCACGAATCCGATCGAGGTTGTGGCTGGACTGAAACGCGTCACAGCCGGCCTGCTGGCCCTGCCGGATCTCTCCGCAACTTCACGCTCCCGCCTGCAGCAGATCCAACCTAGACTGCCTGAGCTTCCATCCGGCATGCGCCAGGGGCGTCCCTCCCTGCTGGCCGCCAAATCCTTCGAACTCGAATACAACAAATGGGAGCCTATAGAAATGTATGCCGCCTGGCCGTACCGCCTGGTTGGCATCACCCAGCCTGAAACCCTGCAGCTGGCCCGCGACACTTGGGAGACCGTGCCCGCCGACCGCGCCCGCCTGTGCACGCAGGACTACTCGTGGATGGCCAATGTTGTGAACATGGCGGTGCTCGCCTGGCCGGATGAAGCGAAGAAGCGCGCCATCTACAAGATGGCAAACAACAGCTCCCCGCAGGCCCGGTTCCCCGCTTTCTTCGGTCCAGGCCACGACTGGCTGCCCGACCACAACTGGGGCGGTTCCGGCATGACCGGCATCCAGGAAATGCTGCTGGCCCCCGAACCCGGCTCCAACGGAAAACTCCATCTCTTCGCCGGCTGGCCGCAGGAATGGGACGTTGACTTTAAGCTGCATGCGCCAGGCCAGACGATTGTCGAGGGCGTGCTGCACAGCGGCAGACTGGTGTCATTGAAAGTGACTCCGGCCTCCCGCGCCAATGATATCGTCAACTGGCTTGGTAAAAGCCCGGCCTATCAGCCGGGATCCGACGGTGATGGAGGCATGGGAAAGGACCATAAAAAATCCGATGCCAGTCCAATGTCTTAAGCGTATGCAAATTTTTCCGGACGTTTGGAATTTATTGGGGCATTAAAAATTACGGCTCTTTGGCCGCCTATTTCAATCGTATAGGAAATTTATTTTAGTGTTCAAGGTAGGGACGGCTCTCCGTAGCCGTCCGTTCTTAGGCGGCGCGTTACTGAGAAAGCGCCCTGCCTTTAACGCTTCGCGTCAAATAATTCCCGGCAAAGCCGGTTAAGTCAAGGTCGGTTGGTATGGGATAATTCCGGTTACAGGAACGGCTAATTCCCTCTTCCTGATCGCGGTAATCCCAGCCAAGCCGACTGCACGAGTTTTATTGATGAGCGACCTGTCCCCGGTAGTCTTGGCGGAGCGGGAAGCGAATCCGTTGGAGTGCGCAGACGGAATTCCATGCAGTCTGCGCTTTTTGACCACGCATGGCTGAAAAATGCAGAGCGGTGACTTTGTCACACGCACTCCCGGGTAAGGCCGAAGCTCCTGACATAAAAACAGAAATACAAGAGATAAGTTCTTAACAGGATTGCTGTTCCCAACCGCGAGGATCGCGGTGGGAGACCGTCGTCGGCAAATCATCCGAAAGCCAGTCTATTTCGCAAAGACCTTGTCCAGCCATCGCCATGCGCGTCGGTCGAACTCAGCCGACCAGTCGTGTCCGAGTCCCGGCAGGGCGACAACTGTCTTGTCCTTGCTAGCAAGACGCTTGTAGACGGCCCATATGCTGGTGGGAGGCGACACCGGGTCAACCAAACCGGCATTGAACATTACAGGACAGCTGATATCAGGCGCGAAATTCATCGGATCATAGTATGCGATGCAGTGTCCGTCGACATCATCCGGCGCAGGAGGCGCGCCTCTGAGATCCATGCCGTCTGATTTCGTCCTGTCCTTGAATTTCGGATCCCATGGCTTGTCCCATGGCTCGTCAAGGCCGTTGCATCTGGCGACCCAGTGCAGTTCCGGATAATTCGGAGAATTCGCGATGCAGGGCACGATGGCGCTGACCCTCTTGTCCAATCCCGCGACTACTACGCTCAGGCGTCCTCCCTGGCTTCCACCTGCGGCGGCTACGCGTTTCACATCGACATCAGGCCTGGAGCAGAGATAGTCGATGGCACGGGCGGCACGCAGATACAGATCGTGGAAATAGTTCTTCTCGATCGGTTCAAAGACGAAATTATCGTTGTATCCCGGAATCGGTTCATATTTCGGCAGATCCACATTCTGTCCATGGACCTGGACGTCGATTGCCACATAGCCATGGCGTGCGTGCTCAAGCGGGCGCGGTCTGGCGTTGAAACCCGCTCCAGGCAGGACCAGCATGGCGGGGAAAGATCCTTTGCCGACAGGTTTTGCGAGCCACGCGTATACGCGTCCGCCGTCGGGGCCCGCGAAACTGATCTTGCACGATTCCACTTCCTCGCATTTATGTCCTTCAGGATCATAGTCGGCAGGCAGGCAAGCACTCTTGAGGTTGTATTCATCAATTTCCTTGCCCTTGAAAACTTTTACTTCATCTTCAATTTTTGCATCAAGGGGAACGGTGGCGTAGTCCGCCATTGCCTTGTCCCAGAACTTGCGGAAATCCGCCGGACGTGTTTCACGGACAGGCATTTCGGAAGCCTTCCATCCGAAGACGCATATTCCATCCAATGGACGTTTCACGTTCTTGTCCGCGCTTGGGAGCCCCGTGTCGAGCAGGACCCGCAGATCATAGAATCCCGGCTGGAGATCAGTGGTGTCGATCCGGATCTTGAAACGGTTCGGAGGAAGAGCTTCGGCCTTGCCTGAACGGAACGCCTTCTGGACCATGTTGCGGTGGAGGGTCCAGGTCATGCCGACTCCGTGCAGTCCGGCCTGGCAGATGATTTCAATTTCCTTTCCGTTATCGAAAAGCAGGTCTTCCGACTGATGGCAGTAGAAGGCGAATTCGGGTTTTTGTGGTGGCGAACATTTCTCGCCATACGGCATCGCGAGATTGAGATTCATCGCACTGGCTCCAAAATTAAGTGTGGCAACGGCGAGTGCCGTCAATATTGCTTTATTCATGAATGTCTCCCCTTTTTATTTAATGTAGCACAGGCATCCTGCCTGTGGCATCTATTCTCTCCTGAAACTCGAGTATTTTGTTTGTAGTAGGCGAATTTATACGCCGTTATTCTATTTCAAGAACGCGCAATTAATTGCGCTACTGCCAACAAATCCAAGACAAACTTTCTCCTTCGCAAAGTCCATGGCGGACAAGAAAGTTTGAACTTCAACTAGCTTTTTAATTTTAAGACCACAGGCAAGATGCCTGTGTTACATTATGTTTTTAGAACTTATTTCCCCGCCGCGCCGTCGAGGAGGAATTCGTAGTTCCGGATCCACGTCGCAGTGGCGCCAGGTTCGAGCGAGACTTTCGTGAACGGCTCGCAGGACACCTGTCCCTCGCTGAGGAACACGCCCATTCTTGAGACGATGAAATCACCGCCTATCCGGATTCCCGCCGCCGTGCCTGGCGTAGTGATGGTGGTCGCCACGTCGCGTGCGTCAGGCGCCCAGCCTTCAAGCGGGACGAATTTGGTTTCCACCTTGTCCGCCGTAACTACTAACTTGTTACCCTCTATGGTTCCAATTTTAGAGATGTCTGCGGTGGTCTTCGGCGGGAATGTGAACGATACCGTCAATCCTTTTTCCACGGGTTTCCGGTCGAGGGACATGAAGTTGTGGGCGTACTGCTCGGCGTCGATGCGCTGTTTTCCGGTGTTGGTCAGCGTGTGCTCGATCAGCAGGACCGGCCTGCCCGGAACAAGTATGAGTTTCTTGACGTAGCGGTAGCTCCATCCACGCGGACCGTCGGCCTCCTGGACGAACTCGATACGATCCTTTTCAGCCTTAGTGGTCCACCCGAACATCTTGATTGGCCAGTAGGTGCAATACCACAGGTGGTTGGGATGGTATGGCTTCTCGTAGAGGCCGACACCCAGCTTGATGAACGGTTCGCCGGGCTTGGCGTCGTCGTAGGCTATCGCCTCGAACCACTCTTCGCATGGACCGCAGCATTCGCCGGAGTTGAGAGGGGAGTGGACGGCAGGGGCGTCGAGGAAGAATGTGTGTCCGTCACGTTCAAGCTTGGTAATGATTCCCGCCTGCTCGAAACGGTTGCCGCGGTAGTAGCCCTTCTCAAGGTCGGGGATGGCTACGGTCGCGGTGACGATTCCATTGGTGATGACGGTCGAAGGCCAGTCGCCGACATGGATCTTTGTGTCCATCTCCGGCAGGGCCTCGGCCATGAATTTAACATCTCCTGGATTGCTCATGACGAGCTGCACGGACGCATCTCCGGCACTGGGAGGAATCTCGACGACCATGCGGTTGAGGCCAACCCTCATCTCATGTGAAAAACCTTTTGTGGAAAATACCTTCGCCGCCTCATCGTACGAGCCGTTGAGTTTCCTGCCGTCGATGTAGAACGACGTGCCCTTAGGGCATGAGAGCTTGAACTTGTACTCCTGAGCATGGAACTTCATCGGTGAGAAAATATGGCTGACCAGGAATAGGGTGTCCTCCGGTGATTTCCGGGAAATGACTGATGAACCGTCCGTTGCCGGCTTAGTCTCCGACCAGGCTATCTCTTTTTTATCCTGCAGCTGCCGGATAAGTCCAACCTCATCTTTTTTCAGGAGTGCCGCCCTGACCGCCTCAACATCGCCCGATGCAAGCTCGGCAGCGCGCCACGCGGATGCGGGAACAGGAGCAAGCGGCCACGGAATATACCCAGAGAAGACAAGCCCTTTGATGGTGTCACTGATGGCGGCCGAGAAACCGCCGCCTGTCTTTTCGGAGACACATTTGACCAGCAGTTCATTCATTCCCGTCTTGAACTCGGCGGAAAAAACGGCGGAGGCGCCAGGGGTGAGCTCTCCGGCGACAGAGCCGTTCACCCATACTTTCGCAGGCACATCCGACTGGAAGGCTATTGACGCCTTGCCGTTGGCCTGGCTTTCGATGTAGCTGACGGCAAAGAATATGCCTGGTTTTTCAGCACGTCCCTTTGCAGCGGGAACTATCTTCCTGGAATTAACTTCCTGGCATCCGCTCCAGTAAATCATCTTTCCATCCTCTCCCTGATACCGCGTACAGAAATTGCGCAGCTTCTCAGGAGGATATTCCTTCGCCATCGCCGCAGCGGCATCGCCTCCTTCAACTGCGAAAGGGCCTATGATGGACCAATATTTACCGATTGTCTCAACGTGTCCGGCAGGCGGGAAAGTTTCCGCAACCGCGTTCGCAAACTGCATTGACAGCGCCAGCATGGACGCGGCCAGAAGTGCAGCACCTTTTATTCTAAGACTCATAATTTTTCCCTCCGCTTATTTAATATTATTGCTGATTGAAATGTCTCCGGGATCGCTGATGTAGCAGGTGAACCAGTTGGCCACCGTGCCGCCATGGGATTTCACTATCAGGATGTTCTGGCCTTTCTTAAGATGAACCTTTGCAGGAAGCGGACGCCACCCGTTGAAGAAGCAGCCGTCATCGGCGACAAGTTCCGGTTTCCTGTCCGTCTTGAGCTGTTCGCCGTTGAGCCAGGCATTCGCCCACCAGTCGCAGCCGATCAGTATTTCGGCATCGCGTTCATCAGGCGAGTTTATGTATGTCACCGCGTGGCAGACCCCTCTGTCCTGGACTTTCGCGCGGTAGAGGAAGCTCAATCCCGCGTTTTCGTTCATGTGCGGAATTCCGCCGCGGACTTCGTCGCTGTATTCCCATTTGAGTTTTTTCCCGCCAACGTCGAATTCAGCTTTCATGTCGGCTTTGTCCGCAGGAATATCATTTCTGGAAACTGCTTCCTTGATAAGCTCACCCTTGGCGCCGGAGTACCACTTGGTCGGGAATGGTCCGACAGTCATCCAGTTTGGAGAAGGGATAGGATGGTATTCAGGCTGGAGCGTCACTCCATAGATCCCGAACGGACTCTGCCCCTTGATTGAAAGCAGGGCTGTGCCGGCCTTCAAACTCACGACAGGGAAAACCGTCTTCTCAGGATTTCCGGGTGTCCTGCATACGGCGATCACCGGCATGTTCACGGTTCCGAGCGAGACCATCATCGCGCATGGCTTGTCGGAGCAGTGGCCTATTGAAAGCCTGTAGCGTCCGTCCACTGGAACAGGGATGTTTGCTTCGAAAATGCCATTTTCCGCCTTGAGGATTTTTGTGAAGAGCCATTCAGGATTATATGTCGAGGAATCAATCTTCTTAATTTTTGAAGCATCCCTGAGAGTCTTCTCAAGATCGTCGGCAGTGAGCATCAGTGCGGCTGCTATATCCGTGCCGCCGCGGTTCTCCGTCTTCAACGCGCCGATGCCGAGACGGCGGTGGAGCTGCCCCTCGGGCCATTGCGCGAGAAGGTTGAAGACCTTGATGACCGGAGTGGATGACAGGACAGTCCGCGCCCTCCACCAGTGATGCTGTTCGGCGGCATTCCACGCGTCATTCACAGCTGACAGGAATGCTTCGCGGTCCTTTTCTGCGACGTCGTTCTTGCGCGAGCCTGAAGATATCTCATCCGCCAGCTGCTGGCAGAATGCGATGCGGTCGCGGACGAGGGATATTTTTTCAGCGGGGACTGCGATTTCAACGCCGGCTATTGCGGCTCCGCGTTTTGTTTTGAACGCCCTTATCTGGAAAGGCTTCAGGGTCATGTTGATCTTTCCTTCAGGCGCGGCAGTCTCTTCTCCTGTTCCAAGCGAGAGGATCTTGCCACAGTCTTTCAGCTGGATGCTGACAGGGATTTCGTATGACTCGCGGTTGACGGCGTAGAAATAGAATCCGTCATCGCATTTCTTGAACCATACGGCCACCGGATCGCGGGCCGCCTCGAAAGGAATGAAGGGCTCTTTTGGAAGCTGTTCAAACTCGGCGAGCCATTCGCGGTATTCATCGGGGCGTCCGAACGTGTAGCCCATTCCGCCCTGGCGCAAGGCGCCTGAGTCCTGTTCCGCGACCGCGCATGCGAGCTTCTCCAGGGCATTGCGCCCGGCTCCTTCAGCCGCGCCGTTGTTGCCGCTGTCAGTCCTTGTGTCCTTCAGTTCCGGAAGACCGAATGCCGAAGTGTGGACCTGCTGCTGATCCTCGAAATAGGCGTTTCCAAATCCGAAGGCGCGCTCACGGCCAAACCCGAGCGCGAATTTATCAGGGCTTGAGAGGCTGTCGCTTACTCCGGCGTCTGCAACAAGATCGCCGTGGTCGCGGCGTCCGTACGTTCCGCTTGGATAGACCGATATGCCGGGTTCGTCTGCGAGTTTCGCAAGATCCAGCCCGATCTCCAGCAGCGCACCTTTCTCTGTTCCGAAATATGAACCGAAAGTCAGATCCATTCCCTGTGCTGCATCTCCGTAGTAGGGGAGATAGAGGACGGCTTCGGGATTTGCCTTCCTGATCCTGTCGCGGATCTGGCGGTAATAGTCCAGCATGCGGCCGTTGCGCCAGGCAATCCACTTTGGCAGCATCTCCTTTGATGTGAGGAAATCGAAGCGCTTCTCGAAACGGTCTGGCGAACCCGCCTCTCCGGGCACCTTGATTCCGCTGTCCTTCTGGAACTGCGACATGTCCCAGTCGCCATATCCCCAGTTCAGGCTGGGAAGACCGTTCCAACCCTGCCACACCCATGACATCAGGCGCAGTGACACGCCGGAAAAAGCCGGTGTATCCGCCAGCTTGTCCGACAGTTCGCCTACGATCTTGATATATTTTCCCTGGATCGCCGGATGCAGCGGATTCCAGGTTGAACAGAACCAGCTGCCTCCACCGCCCATTGAGCTTGTGCCGAGACGGCTCCAGATGTAGAGGTCCTCCATCTTCGGATCAAGCTTGTCGACGATTTCAGCATTGAACCAGGCCTGTCCGGAAAGGTGCAGCTCCGGGATGTACTTCATTCCGAATTTCTCGCACATGAGGGCTACGATGCGCGGAGCGTCGTACGGCTGCACGAACCAGCCCTCCAGTTCACTTGAGTTGTATGTCAGTCCCTGGTAGATGGCCTCGGTAGGGGATACGGCGTTGAAGCCGTGGTACTGGCAGAGCCGCAGGTAGCGTTCAATGGCCAGGAAGTCTTTTGCAATCGGGGTAAGCTCCTTCGGAGGTACAGCATGCTGCAGCCAGCGCGTGGGCTCCTCCATCCAGTGGATCATAAGCCTTCCTTCGGGACGCGTTGCCGGGCCTCCGACAAGACCGTCTTCAATTTTATATACGCGGATTTTCGAGGCCGCCGCCCGCATCCCGGGATTCTTGCTGAGAATTGCAGCCCTGACTTTCGTGCCGCGCGCCCAGAACAGAACTTTTTCGGTGTGCATCTTATTGGAAATATCGAAGCAGTCGCCTGTCTCATATCCGCCATAGAGCTGGCATGACATGTCTTTCTCCGGTTCAGCCACGAAGACATTCACTGTCCTGCGGTCGTCGTCAGGATAATCCACTTCCAGAAGGTAGAGTTCCTGTTTTTTTGGCACGTCGATGTCGTATGCGAACCCGGAATTGTATTTCAGGTGGCCGGGCAGTTTCGGGGGTGACGGAAGTTTGACATCGGTATTGTCTCCGCCTTCGCGGTATTCGCCGGCTGCGGATTTCGCAATCCGCGTAGGTTCGGTGACTTCCCAGAATTTCTCGTTCGCCTTTATTTCCTTGCCCATGTCCTTCTGGGTGACGCAGTCGATGTCATGGATCAATGTCTTGCGCATCTCTTTTGGAAATCCGGCATTTTTAGTGTCGACAACTGCGAACTGTCCGGCGCGGAATTCGCTCGGATGCAGTAATTTCCCATCGACTTTCGCCATGACCTGGAAGACGCCTTCCTTCGGGCATTCGATCTTGACCGTCTTCGTCTTGGGTTCATCTCTGGAGGAAAACTCCACATCGCCTGCCGCCTGCAGCGGGGCTTCAGGAGCCAGAAGATTTTTCAAAAAGAGTTCGTAGCGTGTACTGGCTCCTGGCATGCCGCCTGTCACTTTGATCTTGTAGCTTTCGCCGGCACGGATTACATCATATCCGTCGCGTTCAGCCGAGATGGAGCATTCAGGCCTGCCCTTTGCTGGAACCAGTTCAAATGCGGCCGGCAGGATACCGGGGAATCCGAGACGGCGCAGACGCAGGACATGCTTGCCTTTTGTCAGCCAGAGATTGCATTCCTTGTACCAGCGTCCCTGTTCGCCCGGACGGGCCTTTGCTTCGATGTCGTCATTCTCGGAGATCACAAAGTTGAGGACAGTTTTCCCGTCGACAAATAGATCGCGTGGCCACCCGGGGACACCATCTTTTTCCAGCAGCTCGAACCAGCCGTCGGCAGGGATGTCGATGTCGTATTCCGCCCAGCCGCACATCTCGTTTATGATGCCGTTCTTCTTCTTCTCCGCCAGCTTCGCCTCGTCATTCGAATACCATTTGATCAAAGACCGGTCGAAACTCCATACGTCCCGTTTGACTACGGGTTTTGACTCTGTGCCCTGCGAATAAACGGCGGAGAGCGACATGAAAGCCAGAACCGCGATCATCAATGCTTTTTTCATCATCGTCATAATCCCTTCGTTTCTGTTAATATATTTTTTTAAAAACATCTTTGCTTAATCGAACCATTCAATGATGCGTCTCTTCGTCAGTGCTTCTGTTCGGGGAATTTGTCTTTTGACGCTGAATATCCCAGATCGCCTGGGTCGATGATCTGCGCTGCGAACCGGCTCCCGCCTGATCCGCCATGGCATTTCACAAGCAGCGTGTTGACTCCTTTTTTCAGTCTGATCCTGGCGCAGGTCGCATTGGTGCTCGTGAAGGAAGCTCCGTCCTGCTGCACTTGGGAGGCGGCTCGCTCGCTGTCCACCAGCTCGCCGTTGATGTATGCATTGGCCCACCAGTCGCAGCTGAGCACCAGCTGTGAGCTTCGGTCGTCCGGAGAGTTGATGAAGGTGACGGCAAAGCAGACTCCCCCCCGGGGCAGTTTTAAAATGTGGGTGAAGTTCAGTCCGCTCTGCATGTAGGGGGCGCTCGTGTCGTCCCTGTTGTCCCACTTCAAATCTTTATCATCCATTCCCTTGTAGACAGCTTCAAAATTGATTTCCTTTTCCGGTCCATAGACGGTGGACATCGCTGCGCGCACTGCTTCGGCTTCCTTGCCACCGGGGGCGAACCCGCTTTTGAAGGGGCCGATGAAGCGCCAGGCCGGGGCGGGAAGATCGCGGTAGACCGGCTCGAGACGCAATCCGGCCAGCGCCAGCACGGCAGGGCCTTTGATCATGAACGGACACGGAGATTCCTTGATGACGACATCGGTGCGTGCCGTATTTAGGCGGCCGGGCTCGGATCGGATGCCCGCCACGGACTTGCCACTGATTGAGATCTGCGCCTCGACCGTCTGGGCGCCAGAGACGAAAGTTTCGACGACCAAACGGTATTTGCCGGGACCAGGCGGGGTGAGTGACATCTCAAAAACACCATCTTCGCTGACAAGCACTTTGGTTTTCGGCAGTTTCGGATCAAGCGATGACGCCTCCACCATCTTTACCGCCTTTGTCTGTTTCATGGCGGGCAGGAGTTCGGAAGCGCTGAGTTCGTCCCGGTACCGGTAGAGGTCGCTTCCATTCCACAGGACCGCCTGCAGGAAGGGCGAGTTCTTTTCCGGTCGCACAAAGTAGCGGCCTATGCCGTTCACCGTCAATTGGACGGCCTTAGCCGCTTCCACGCGCAACGGCAACGGACCGTCGCCAGTCACATCGACGCGCCGACCATCCGGCGATATGGATACTTCCCATTTCGCCGGCAGTGATGGAATGCTGATCGTGACCACCTCGCCGGAGGGAAGGGGAGAGCGGACACCATTGCGGACCAGTTGAGTAGCACCAAGGCGCAGACAGCGCGCTACTGCTCCCGGCGTTCCGCGCACAACGAGATCTGTCCCGTCATTGCTGACATGGAACACCCCGTTTCCGCTCCTTACATATTCAATGCCGCGGCATATGAGCAGACTGCCATTTACGGCTGCGTAACCTATTGGAACCGATTGGTTCCTGCTGAGGAACGAAACCGATGCCATGGAGGCGTCGGTTTGAAGTTCGCCTTTGACCGGGACGCCATTAACGCTTCCGCCGACAAGGTCGACTCCCGCTGCCGAGCGGACAAGCGCCATTTGTCCGTCGCCATCCCGCGGCAGCTCGATGGAACGGCCATCGTTTTCACTGTGGGGCGCGAGCAGCGAGAGGAACCGTCCGTTGATTCCGCGCTGGACGGCGTGCAATACTGGATAGCCGGTTGTCTTTGCCCGGTCGACATTGAGTTTCACATTTTGGTTGCCGAGAAAGACGCCATCCAGTATGCCGCGGCGAGTGTCGATCTTTTCCCAGGGGGGGCGATTGGCATCGGCCGGTCCGGCGTCTTCAGCTGTGAAGACGATGAAAGGATCTCCGGAGACGGGCAGATCATCTCCAGGTGTCCACGTTTGATCACGGGTGAAGACTGCGGCGGCCACGCGGCCGCCGCTTCCGCAGATAAGCTCGAAGCGCAGCGGTGAACCGTCGGCGATGGTGATCTCCGCCTTGCCGCCGGGGAGTATCGGCAGCCAGTTCCAACCTTGACGGTATGCGCCGCGGCCAAAGGCGGCCGCCACGGAGATGCCGTTGACGACGAATGTGTTGGAGCACCATGACTGCACGAAAGGCTCGCCGCGGACCAATGCCCAGCCGTGGTAGACGCCGCCCGCCACTCTGTCCGCCCGCCACGCCATGGCCGCACCATTCGTCATGGAGCGCAGAACCTTGCCGCCGAAACGCTCCTGGATCGTGAAACGACGGCCGTCGACGCGCAGCGTGTTGCCGGCGACGGTGCGCGCCAGCCAGTCGTACTCATGTTCCTGATCGTCGGCGCGGAGATCGTCCGCAACCAGCACGACAGGTCCGCTCGCTCCGCGGAGGAACAGGCAGCGGCGGTCGGCCTGGCGGACCGGATTGTATGGACGCCAATGCCATGGGCCGATGATGTCGCCGTCAAGCACCCGGTCGTAGGCCAGCTTGAGGTCGGAATCCAGGATGTCGGCGTAGCTGGAGAAATCCACTGAGCGGATGAAGGCGTCCGAACCGCCCTCGATCTGCTCCTGCGCCTTGCCGTCGATGTGGACGATGTTGTGGTCGCGGGAGCTGTAGTTGCCATAGCCGGAATCTGCGATGAAGCAGGTTCCGTTTGATGCGAGACAGAAGCTTCCCTGGTCGGCGTGCGTGTGGCCGGCGCGCAACGGCGAGGTGTTGAAGAAAAACACCGCATCGTCGACACCCCATCCATTCCGGCAGAACACCAGGCCGCGGTCGGCGAACCATCGCCCTGGCGGAAGGGCGCTCCGATCACCAGCCTTCTCCTCCGGCCAGCCGTTGATCAGCGCCACGGTTGTGTCGGGAAGTACGCCAAGCCCGGCTTTGACCGAATTTTGGTAAACCCACCTGCCCATCGGACCCAATTCCTTCCCGATGAAGCTGGCGAAGGCGGCCGACTGGAACTCGCCGTTGGACTTGTTGTAGTCGAACCCCTCGTATCCCCACGGCAGGGCCTCATAAGCCAGCCATTCCGGAACGCGTGGCAGATTGGTAGTCGTGATCATGTCGACGCCGCGCCGGCGCAGCATGATCAATGCGTGCGGAAGGGTGTGGGTGCCGAAATTCATAGGGTATTGGATGCCCTCGGTCATGGCTCCCTCGGCGCTGATCCCGTTGTCCAGGAATTCACGAAGTTTCGCGGCCGCCGCCGCCGCAGTAGGAGGGAAATACCCGTCCTCCCCTTCGATGGCGAGGTCGCAGAATAGCTGTCCTATTGCGCATAGGCATGTCCAGTTGGTGCAGTTGCGGCCGTTGGCCATGGGACCGTCCAGCCACCAGGAGGAGGCGTACATGTCGAGGGAAGGCTTGCCGACCATCGAGGCGAGGATGCGCCGCGACCGTCCGCGTTCCTCGTCGTTCAACAGTTCATACAGCCAGTCGTAGGCCAGGGCCGACTCCATGTCGCCCCAGTTCTCCTCGGCCTTGAGTTCGCCGTCAGGAGGGAATCCCGACATCCAGATGCGGAACATCTCCAACGCCATGCGACCGTCCTCCTTGTCGCCGGTGATCTGATAGAGCAGGGCGGCTTGCCGGAGCTGTGGCCGGAAACCGCTCCACTGTTTCCGGCATTCCTCGAGCCAAGCCGGGTTCATCTTTTTCAACTCTTCGATGATGTTTCCGGCGAATGCACTGCCACGCAGATTCTTCACCAGTTCCTTGCCGACCGTCGTCTCCGCCCTGGCCCGGATGGCCGGAAGATCACCCTTGGAGAAAAGCAGGCGTGGATGTGTTCCTGCCGGGAGCGGGGATTCCCCGATGGACTCGACGGGGGCGTCTGCAAAAAGTGAAATGGAACTTGAAAAACAGATGGCGCCGGCGGCGCATGCCGCGGCCACCCATTGACTTGAGATCCGCATTTTCTCCATCCTTCCATTTTAAATTTTTCTTGAACTCAAACCCATTCATCCAACAATCCATCCGTCATCCCGTGGAATGACTGTGTTCCAGCTCCATTCCTTGCGCGATATATTGAGTATATCATGTAACATGCATTCTTCGGCATCGGATGGCAAGTCCAACCCGTGATTTTTTCACGCATTTATTTGCAGGGCAGTAATGGCTCAGGCTTTATAAAAACGAGGGGGCGGTACCGTACTTTTCCCTCGGGCTTCGGGAAGAAGTCCTGGGACCGACCCCGTAAAGGCTGAGCCAATACGCAGGACGGGAGTACCTTGCCGTGATCCTATTTTCCCGTCTCCGGCGGTGTCGGGCTGTACTTCTGGTCTCCCGGATCGCTGACCGCGAAATTGGCATTCCACCCATCCCGGCCTGTCGTTGTCTTCACCAGCAGCTTGTTCCATCCGGCGTTCAACAGGATCGTCTTGCTGGCGAATTTCCCCCAGGGGCCGGAGATGTCCAGTACCGGCTCGTCGTTCAGCCAGACCCTGCCATCCCAATCCATGGCATAATACAATATGACGTTTCGTCTGCCAGGGCTGTATATCCACGAAGCAAGATACGCGATCCCGCTCCCCGGGATGCCATAATTTTTGATATGGACATAGGGGTAGTATTTTTCCAGCAGCTTGACATACTTGTCATCGCCGATGTCAATCTGCCTCCACTGGATAGACTTGCCATCCATGCCCTTGTATTCGGAGGAGAGGCTGATCTCCTTTTCGGGAGGGAACGTCGCTTTCGCATAACATTCGCTTCGTTTCTCCCACGTGTACGGCTTCCCGTCCTCCACATTAAAATCAAAGAGTCCGATCGCGCTCCACTTCTTAATCGTGACAGGAGGCAGGAACGCCATTTCCATCGAACTGATCGCCAGTCCGTTGGCGCCTTCGCTGGTCAATGTCATGTCATAAAGACCGCTGTTTATTGACAGCGGCACCGACAGGACATTGCGGATATGCCTTGTCTCGCCGTAGCCCTCTCCGATTGTTCCAACCGTCTTTCCATTGAACCCGACCTTGATCGGGCCGTAACCCTTTCCGAACAACCCCCTTATCCGGAGTTCGAACTGCCCCGCTGTCGCCGTGCTCGCATGGTAAACCGTCTTGCCGGACGGTATCACGACAAAATCCTCCTCCGTGTATTGAGCTAATTTTGCGAGTTTCGCAGCACCCTCCGGCTTGAAGTTGTGCTGGAGCAGATATCCGGCATTGCCGGAGCAGACGGCATAGTCCTCCATGCCATCCGGCCAGCCAAAGGCCTCCAGCCACCATCTGCGCTCCGAGGCGATGCGCTGGATGAGAAATCCGGCCTTCAGATACTCTTTGTCACGCCAGGCCTTATCTACAGGATTGAATGAGCCGGCGAATGTCTCAATCGCATCGCGTCTGTCCCATTCGCAGGTGTCCTTCACTCCAGCCGCGCATCCGCCCGCGCCGACGAAGACATGTTTCATGTCCCCGGCGGCGGCGTTTATTTTCCGCAGGAACTCAACCTGTTTGCCAATCCGTTCAATCTCGTCTGGCCGCACTTGGATATTCATCCCTTCAATTGATGTGATTCCCTTTGCCGCGAAAAGCGCAGGCATGAACGGATCCAGCGACACATTGACCACATTCCCCTTTGCCGCGAGCGTTTCGCCGCTGACAAGATCTTTCACCCCGTCCGCGTCCTTGGGCAATGAAATCTCAAGTTCCCTCCTATAGGGCGTCTGGTTGACCAGATAGAACACGAGCTCTTTCCCATGAAATATCCAACCGGTCTTGTCTTGTCTCTGGGCCGACCAGCAGACGACTACCGGCTGATCTGAGCCTTTACCGGCGAACCGCTCATACTTCAAGTCCGGGATCGCCCGGAATACCCGCACGAAGGAGCGCAGTCCCTCGTCAACTGGCGAAATGCCCCAGAGTTCACCGCAGACTATCCTGTCAAGCTGTCCTGCCGCCAGCGCTTTGGCCGGCTGCTCCAGCTGGCGGGGATGTCCGATCAATGCGAAGTCATGGCACAGATTCCTAATATAAGCCGTATCGCCAGGCGTAAAGTTCTCAATATTGCCGCGTATCTCCGCCGGTTCACGCACATCGAAGTTTGCGAACGCGACAGGGTCGAATCCATTCAATTCAATGTTCTCGTCATTGCCGCCCCTGAATTTCTCCCATTTTTCAAAACCAATATCCCGGCGCCCGGCAAGGCTGGCATAATCAATTCCGCTTTCACGTGCAGGCGCTATTTTCCATGCGGCGTAGGCGCCGCTGTACAGCCGGGCGGAAGGCGCATTGCGGCGCAGTTCCGCCACTCCTTCCTCAAGCAGGCTTTCTACCTTCTGGCAGCGCCAGTCAATCCATTTGTCGCGGAGATCGTCCTTGAGCAGGTGTTCCCGGCGGAGTTTGAACCGCTCATCCCCGGCATTGGCCACACCGATGGAAACTCCTGTCTCCTTTTCAAAGAGAGACACCGTAAAATCATCGTACCCGTTGGAGTCCGAAATATAAAAGGGGTCGAATCCGGACTGCCATGGAGTCCACCACCTCAGACGCACCCCGGCAAAGGACGGGAAGCCGCCGTACTGCCTGCTGATTTCTCCGAGCACGGTGGTGAAATACTTGCGTGACGCAGGATGCGCAGGATTGAGAATGCGATGCGTCCATCCGCTTCCTCCGTCGTAGCACTTCCCATTGGAGTCGGTTACGAAAAGTTCGTCCGCCGCCTCATATCCGCATTTGCGGGCGAAATGCTGGACGGCTCCTTCCGACAATCGGGAAACCATCAGGTCCGCCACCATCCGGGCATTGTTCTTCTGTCCGGTCATGAGCAGCATCTTGAAAATATCGCGTTCAATGGGGTCGACCAGCCGCCCGCGGCCTCCGGTACTGTAAACATCCTGTCCTTTGGGAAGATGGGGGACGCCCTGCAGGAAAGTCATGTTGTATGACAATGCCGGCACCATGATCAAGTTATCGCCCCGATATCGGGACAGGCGGGTGTATCTTTCAGCTCCGGCATGCAATGCACGCCAATCCTGATAGAATCCTCCTCTGAGATTGCTGAGCAGGCCGGATATAAAATCATTGCCCTCCCAAAGCGGAGGCATTGTGCTTTCAAATGCCCATATATTGGTTTGTTCGCTGTCGGCGCCGAATTCCCTTTTCTGCTCCCAGCCGCCTGCCGGTTCCGGCAATGGAGGAAGACCTTCCGGCAGCTCATACAGTTCAATTTTTGAAATGGCACCCTCCCTGTTCAACCTGGAATTATGGTTGCCGTTGTGGCAGACCGTAAAAACATCGACCGCCCCGCTGTTCGGCCACACAAGGAATGAAAGGGTGCTGAAGGGACCTGAGACGTCCGCATTTCCGGAGTCAAGCATGGAGCCATTGGCCCAGCTTGTAACCTGATCAATGGCCTGTACCACGACTATCCTTCTCTTGTCGTTGGGAATTGTAGCCACTACAAGATGCGCCTTCCCGGGCTTTTTTACTTTCAACGTATATGCAAACCAGTCCGGAGAGATATAACTCGCCCCCGATTTTTTTTCCCCTTCCCTGACACGGCGGTATTTCTTGGTTTCTGCGTCTTTTATATAGTAGCATCGCCTGTCCAGTTCGACGCCGGCATTGCCGGTAAGGCGGTAACGCCCAACCGGGCTGTCCACCACCCGGCTCGTCCCGTTGTCGCGGAACTTATGCTCCGCATCCTGCGTCAATGTGCAGTCAACGCTGTCAACCAGCTCCCTGCGGATCTCGCCAGTGGAAGCGCCGCCTTTGGGCAACGGCATGGGGGTCGGGTCAATAACCACGAACGCCCAGGGTCCGTCGATGATCTTGCCGGATGCGTCCTTGACCGTGTATTCAAATGCGCCTTCAGTATTGCTGGGATAGCTTATGCTTGCTGACAGGTGGCTGGCTTCCTTCGCGAGTTTGCCTTCCCCGGTCCAGACTGGTGTCTTGCTCCCGCGCTGTTCCTTCACCTCGAGGAGGAAACGTTCCCCGGCACCGACCATTTTCTCCACTTTTATTGTCAGTGGTTCGTCTTTCGCCAATATCATGTCATCGCGATCCATGCCGTTCTTGTCGACCGCATGGATACCGATGTCAACCGTGTCGCCGGAATGGATTTTGGAAATGCCGATACGCATCTGCGGCATGAGCTCATCCATTTTATCCACCCAGGGATACGGGGAATCGACACGGTAAATTGCCAGCGTGTGCTTTCCTGCCTTGAGATGGCGCAACGCTCCCGCCCGATGGAGGAAATCAAGGGCGTAGCCTTGTTTCACGCCAGGATCAAGACGGCGTTCCCCCTGGAGATAGAACAGTGGCTTATCGTCAAACCAAGCCTTGAACCAGCGAGGCGGATCAATAGGACCGATTGCTATTTCATACAGCCCCTCGTCTTTGATTTCAAAACTGGTAGTGCGCTGGTTGAAGATTTCATCCCGCCATTTTTCCAGAAGGATATCCGGGCGCCATGCCAGCTTTTCCTCCGAGTCCTTCACCGTGTGCGACAACGCCTCGGGGGGAATCAGTTTGAAATCGGATGCACCAGGCTTTTGCCACTTTATAACAGCCTTCATCAGTTCGCGGCTTGATTTCCTTGTCGCATCAGGTCTGGCGCCGTCATATTTCAAATAGAGGGTAATGGGAACAGTCCCGGCATCCAGCCGGATCTTACCTGTGCCATCAACCGGACACTTTATCCCATTGACTTTCAACTCCGACTCCACTTCCTCAATCTTGAATTTATATTCACCTTCTGTAGGGATGGAAATGCTGCTACGGCAGGCCATGGACCAGCCCTGGGCACGATGGAACTCCGCGCCTTTCGCCGGATCGCTGTTTGCCGCCGGCCACTTCAACTTATTGATATCCGCACTGATATCCGCGCCATTGGCGACAAAACTGCCGCCGTAAAACCAGAAGGTCGGCTCTCCATAGTAGTGGACTACCCACCCCGGGGAACTGGACTGTTGTGCGTCAGGCTCAGCAGCATGACAAAAGAGCAGAGCGCCAAACGAGATGCAAATGAGGATCAATTTCCATAACGGTTTACTTCCTGAAAGGTTCTCCATTTTTCATTTCCCCTTGTTTTTTATTCAAAATTTGATTTGTTTAAATTGCTTACAAATCACCAGGAACAGGATAATCCTTGCTGGTAAGATAATAATTCATATCCCAGGAAGGAAAGTTACCGTCGAAATTCCCTTCAGGATTGTCGGGACATGTGAAAAACTTTGTATGGCCGCCATTGGGCTTCAGGTTTTTCGTGATGTCCAGGCCTACAAGAGGGGCAATCTTAAACATCCAATTGTATGCTTTTGCGGTCGAACCGGGAAGATTCGGGGTCGGGGTCGTATCGGCAATATGCTCGTTCCAGTCCCCCGCATAAAGAATATTGGCGGCGTCCATCTGCCGCAGGGTGTTTTTACAGCTAATTTTCTTCGCTGTATCCTTCGCGCTTTTCAGCGCGGGCAGCAGCATTGCAGCAAGAATTGCGATGATCGCAATCACCAATAAGAGCTCAATAAGCGTAAACACTTGTTGAACTTGCCTCCGCTTCCGCTTCGGGCAGAACTGCCCGCTGGCTGCGGCTGGTACGGTCACCAGGGGTTCTATTATCCGCCGGAGCAATAAGATGAATGCAAGATGCCGGATGCAGGTCGCTAGATTAGAATGTCTGGCGTCCTGGCTCCTGGAAAAAAGCTTCTTCCCCGCCCCAGTCTTGGTATCCATCGGACACGCCCTCCAATATTAGGATATACAGGTATAAATATATTATATCAATATAAAGTCAGTATATCAATGTATCATGGCAAAGTCAAGGGCTGTCCTGAAGAAATTAATTTAAATGAAAAGTTGTGGTTCAGTGAATATTTGCCTTGTAATTTACACCCGGCAGACTGCGGAAATGATTATCCTGCGTCCATAGGATTGCCCCATGGGAACGTGCAGTTGCATAGATCAGGCTGTCCGCCATGGGCAACTTGTACTTCAGGCTGATTAGAGCCGCACTGAGAGCCACGTCTTCAGTAATGTCCACAATGAGCCCTTGTTTCATCTGGGCTACGGCTTGAAGGGCACGCGCTTCATCGGCTGCAATATTGACCTTCTTGAAGACCTCGTATAGACAGATAACCGGCACAATCAATGCATCCGTTTTCTCAATGGGGCTTGTAAAATAATCGGCATTGGCTTCGGCAAAGAAATATTCGATCCATCCCGATGTGTCAACAAGGTTCATGTACGATCATCCTTTTCGCGAATGAACGTTGAGTCCAGGCCATGCAGGAACCCCTGCATTTTACGCATTGGACGAGTCCGGACAAGCTCAATCCTGTCGTCAAAACTTAATATCTGGAGTTTCTCTCCCGGCTTGATGTGTGTCCGCTCCCTTATTTCCTTGGGAATAACAACCTGATATTTTGGAGAAACAGTTACCGCGTTCATATCGATCACCTTTTAGTTGTACGATAATCTGATCGATGCGGCTTGTCAAGCCCTGAAATCATTGCTGTCATATTATTTTTACATCCCTCCCCATGCGGACAGTTTCCGTCTGAGCAGCGGGGCGTATTCCTCGCCAAGGCTGAACACGCCGGTCTTCGGGTCGGGAGCGATCCGTCCGCACTCATACTGGAGATTATTCCTGAACGCCATGTCCAGGTGCTCCTCCACATCGGCCATAGATTTGGTCTCGCAGAGATCCAGGGCGACGATATTGCCGGGATTGAAGTGCTTGATCATGACCGCCCGGCCGGCATGCTGATGCTGGCTGACAGGCACATCATACGTGCGCACGAGATCCTGGCAGTCCGTGAAATGCGGATGCGCCGTACACCCCAGCATCTGCGCGTCGGGTTTGATCTCTTTCATCAGGTCGTACCAGAGTTTCTGGTGGCGGTGGATGAAACGCTCCTCGCCGCGCCATTCCGGATTGTGGATCGGAAAGACAGGATGGATCTTGTCAGCCATGAAGTCGAGTTTCAAGCCGTCGGCGTCGAGACATCCCCTCTCGCCGCTGAACCAGTGGTGAACCATTGGCGCGACATACTCCTTCTGGACTTTCGGATTGGAATAGTCAACAAGCGGCATGCCATGCCGACCGAGCACACCACCTCCGCAGAGCCATTCCTTCCTGGCGAGCATGTCCGAGCCTTTGAAATAGTCATACGGTGCGATCCACAAAATCGCCTTCATGCCCATTTTGTGGATGCGGTCGATCTGGGCGCGCAGATTTGGGAACTTTTTGGGATTCGGTGTCCAGTCGCCACGGATCTTCTCCCATCCGGCGTCGATGATCACCGTCCCGAACGGATATTTTTCCTTCTCTATGATATCCAGAAGATGGTCGAGCATTGCTGCATCGAAGGCCTCCACCGGATCCTTGCCGGTGAACGTGTCGCCGGGGAATGCGTAATAGGCGGCATTGCCGCTGAGATATCCCTGGTCGTTCCAGGTACAGTATGCGGGGTGCAGCCACCAATGGGGGGCTTCCCTGTGCGAGAGTCGCGGAATTTCGCCGTCCTCCTCAAGCATGTGCACATAATGATCGACGCTTTTCCACGCGTCGCCGTGATGGTCCAGCCAGAGATAAAGTCGTGGAGCTTTGGCCGTCGAACCTGCTGAAACCGCAAAACCGTTTTCACCTCCGTAGTTGAAGCGCAGCTTTTCCAGACGCTGCCCGCCTACGGACAGTTCAAGTCCGAATCCCTGCGGAAGATCTCGGGCGGCGAGCCCCATCATCACATCGTCCCTCTGGAAAAGCATGATCGACGGACGCGGCGTGAACTGCCAGTCGTAGGAATAAGTGCTGAGTTCAGTTTTCCTTGCCCACTGTTCGACGATCTCCCTGTTGAATCCCGGCGACAGGAGATCCTCCATCTTCCTGCCGCCCTGGTAGAGATTGTGTGTCTCAAACGTGGCCGTATGCCCATGCCGGTTGCGCCAGTGGTGGACATGGAAGAGATTCAGCTCCAGCCCCGGTTCAAGGATGTTCCAGTTGGCCACGGTGAGATCGCGCCGTGCCTGGACCGATGACGACAGCTCGATATGGTCAGGATAACACAGAAGCTCCGTCACCAGCGGGCCATACGAGGCGTTGGACGAGGTTCCCGTCATGGAAACACGCACCGCCCCCTTTGCCGCCTGCTCGACACGGATGTCCGAAACACTCCATTCGGATGGGACACCATGAAATTCAGGCTTGTAGATCAACGGTGTCTTCATCTGGAACAGAATGTGCGTCGTCCTCGGATCAATCAGGGCGAAACGTTCCCTTCCAATCTCCAGCCGGTAATCAAAGAAACTGATTGTCGTCACGTCTTTCGTAATCTTACTCATTCAAAATTCTCCTTGTCCAGTCCATTATTTAGGAATTGTAATTCTTATTATCCTCTGGTTGTCAGTGTTTTCTTCGAGAGTTATGTCGCCCTGTTTGAGGTCCGCTCCTGAATTCAGCCAGCCGCCACCGCGCCAGCTCATGTCAAAATGGATGGCGTGGTCCTCGCCTTCCTTGAGCTTGCCCTGTTCAATGTATTTTTTCGTGGTTTCGCCCCATAATCCATCTCCGCGCGGGAAAAGATCGACGGGTTTGCTGGACAGTGAATTCAACATCCGTTCCTTGTGAGTCATAAATAAAATTCCTTTATGCTTGTTTGAGTATCGGTGGATACAAATATTGCCAAATATCAGAATTTATAGTGGTTATAAGGGGAAAAACAATTATTTCGACATGCTTCATTTTCCATTTTACACTTTTATCTTTGGAGATCAATGGAAATAATCCAAATTCTGTTCCGTCCAATGTCAGGAATCAGGTAATTCAATCGTATAGGAAATTGTATTTTTGAGGCCATCCGGCAATTCGCCATAAGCGAATGAATCCGTCTTGACGCAGATACCGCTGTTCTTTTTCGTAATTTTGAAATTACCGTCGTTTTGTATCATGTTCCACGAGAAAATATCAGTCGCTACTTTTCCGTGTTCATCATTGACACTAAGGTGGATCAGCCACACATGAGGAGACAACCAGCGCATGCGTTGCCTTCAGTCATGATCGTTTTGAATCATCTCCATGTAACTGCCACAGGTGCTGTCGCCCCAGCCTTCATTGGCGATAAACACAGGCTGTTGCCGGGTATCCGTGAGTCCGTCGTTGAGAGAGGTCATCCAACTCTGCGTGCAGTTCCCCATTTGCCCGTAAGCGGCCTTGACACCAGAGCCAAGGAGACACTTTTCAGGCATGAAGTCAAAGTCTCCTATGAAATCTGGTTACCTTGAAAGCTTGTTAAAGAACTGGATGGCCTTACCTTTAGCAGTATCGATGATTTTAAACTTTCCGACGAAGGCTCCATTCTTTTTAATGTCTATTTTACCGCTTTTCCTCATTTTATGGTATTCTGCTTCTTTAATTATATTAATTTTACCAGCCATATCTCCGTCGAGGAAAAATGTTGTGGCGCCATCGGGTTTCAAAGGGTTTGCCGAAGCTATTTCTTCATTTGTCCGAACCCTATTCGAGATACGACAGGAAAGAATGGTGGCGGGAGCCAGGTTAAGACTGCCTATACTAAAAAGATCATTTTCAGAAAAGGAGCGAATGCCATTATCTTTTTGGGTGAAATTTCCTCTGCAGCACAACTTGCCGTCTAAAAACATTTCGACATGTAGTACATCATTATCAATCTTCCAAGTCACTGCAAGCAAATGCCATTCACCTCGCAACAACCATTTCCCCTTGTCTTTGTTGCCGGGAATCGTTAAACACCCATACCTAGCAGGGGGGGAGGTTTTTGTTTCTGCATAATAGTTAGTGTTTGCAAACGCAATGGAGTGCGCCCCTTTTTGCTGAGCCATAAAAACAGCAAATTTTGGAAAATCCTTTTCAGTCTGTCCACCAGCCTTGTCAAGGATATTCAAAAAGGGGAATGGATAGCAATCAGACTCGTCTATACGAAGATAATCGTCGAATGAATAATCCAGGTAAAACCATGTCTCAAGAGTACCCTCCTTGATATTGATAGCCCCGTTCAATGGCGCGAGGAACATCCCTGCGTCAATTTCCTTGGCTTTGCCATCTTCCGCTCCAGAACTAAATGATGCAAGCACAAATGCTGTAATCACCGCCAGAACAATGTTGCGAAAACAATTATATTTCATCTTGATCCTCCATAATAATTATAACGAGTTAGTCGTTCTTTTTAGTGATCTGCTCTATTCTATCAGCATGCCCTGGGCCGAAGCACGTTCCTTTACCATGGTTCCGAGGCGTACGGCCTCGTCCTTATTATGGAAGTTTCTCCGCATCCGTGGTGACAAAGACAGGGCTGGCGTAGGTGATACCGCCGTTGCGCTGCAGTGCGCGGAAATAGTAGTGGGTGTTTTTGGCAACCCTTCCCAGCGGAACCTTCAGGTCGATGTCGAGCTCATCGGACGAGCCAGCCCAGACAGCCCGGCCGTCGGAGATGATCTCCATGACCTGTATTGCATCGTCTGCACTGAGGAGTATCCTCGCCACCAGAAGTTCATCCTTCTGGACAGAAAGCTCGCCCCCGCCCAAAACACCATTGACCGTAAAGTGGACAATCGCCCGAGTGTCCCACACCGCCCAGGTGTGTCGCGCCGAGAGGGCGTTGAACACATTCTGACGTTCCAGACGGCCAGTCCAGACGCCAGTGAGAATCACGCTGTAGATGGGATGCGCCCCCGAGCCTTCGCATTCAGCGAATGCCCTGCCGGGATAGCCGCAGTGGTTGTCCGTCCCGCCCGTGAAACCAAGCTTGTAGCCCATCTTTAGTGCATCCTGCACCGAGGCGTGGTTGTTCTGATGCCATCCACGCCAGGAATCCTCGCAGACATCCATTTCCTGGTTACCCCGGCATTGGAATATCTCCACCAGCCGTATGTAATCCTTTCCCTTGCCCCAGGGGTATGGATGCCAGTACGGGGAGTCGTCTTCCTGCTTGCGGGACTCTGAGACGGCATTTGGATGGTGTGGGATCGCGATGAAATCCTTCTGTCGCGAAAGTTTTTCCACGAATATTTCGGGATTGCCGGCGGAGACGCCTGCCGAACCGTTGCAGACCAGCGGGTGATCTGGAGTGGTGAAGTAATAGTTCTCATGTCCACGGTCACCACCGTTCTCCCAGCCGAATAGGGTCGTAAATTCGCCGGGGCGGTTGAAGTCCTCCAAAACCGTGACAGTGTTTTTCCAGTCCTCTCCTGCGGTTCCATGATCGCTGGGGGCGGCGAAGTCCATGTTCAGGCCATCGCGGGCGAATTGCAGGGCCTGGGAGAGCTCTCTCTGCCCATCCCCGGAAATATCTGTATGCCAGTGGAATTCGCCATAGGCTGGACGAAGCCCACCCTGCATTTCAGACCACACAGGATTTCCAGTGACCACCAGTTTGTCTACGACACGTTGTCCATTGGAAATGTTTTCTCCAAGATCAAGCGAGTTCATTGCGATGGTTGCTTTCAGCCGTCCTACGCCGTTAGGCCTGTCAAGGTGGACAATCTTGGTTTCAGACAGCTCCTCCCGCCACTGTCGGCCGTTCCATTCCAGATCCATAGGCACCTCCCTTGCGAATTTCGCAGGGTTGCCGAAGCGGTCCTCAGGAACCATGAGGGTGCGTATACTGCCATCGGCTCCTGGAAACGGACGGCTGTAGATTGAGAACCGCTCCACTGGTCCGGCCACCACTGTCATCTCGCAATCCGAGTCCAGCTCCTTCCTGGCTTCCGGAACCGGGGCGGATGGATTGAACGGGTTGCGGACATCGGTGATCCACACGGACAGTATCTCGTTGATGCCCGCCCAGACATGCGGTATCATGGTGAGGCTGATCGCAACTTCCTGTCCCTGGCGGACACCGTAGGGTAGTGTCGCGCGGATGATCATGTATTTTGAGCGGGAGAAGACGTTGTTGAACATTTCCGAGATCGACGGACGGAGCTTCCAGCGGAATGTGACATCCGCACCATCGATCGACATCTTCGCATACCGCCAGGAGATGAAGGAGCGCAGACGGTGGCAGCGGAGTTCGATCTGCGTGCCCGGCACGTAGTGTTCCTCCGCCTTCCAGACCAGGCGGTAGTCGAACTGGCGGAAGAGCGTGCAGTGCGCTTGCACCTTGTTGGCTATTTCAAGAGACATGAGAGATCCTTTCCAAGTTTTGAATTTCTTGTTTCAATAATGTTTTTCATCACTATTCAGAATCTGTTTTTCTTCAGAGGACATCATGAAGGTCTTGATATTCTCCTCCGTGGGAGCAATAACTTCCTTAGGTGGCACATGAATAAATTCGCTGATGCGGGGAAGACGTTGAAAAATATCATCCAATCCAGCGTCCAGCAGTGTTTCGACTTGATGCGGATCGTATGGCAGTCCTTCGTCACCCTTCTGATAGGATCCCGGACAGAAGAGGAGAATCGGAGAATCGTAGTATGGCACGAGCACCGCAAAATTGCCAAAATGAATATGCGCAGCCGCCCGAAAGTGGGTCACCTGTTGAAGACCGCCGACACACAGTCCCAGTTCTCCGCTTTCAGGATCCAGCGCAAGTTCGATACGCTGTCGGTCGGACGCAGTGAAATCCCCATGAATCCGCATCATCAAAAAGGCAATCATTTTCTGCTTCAGATCAATCCGCTGTGATTGGCATTCCGTCAGGACATACAAATTGTTGAAGCAATACTCGTCCCGTTTCAAGTCAAAGAGAGCGCACTCTTCACGTCGCGGGGTATACACCATCTTCCAATCACGATAAACAATGGACCGAATAAGATAATGCTCACAGAGCGAGACGCGGTCTGCATCCCGCGTCTGTGCTCCAAGTACGCGAGGCGCGAGACTTTTACCCTCATGCCCGCCCGGCGCGTCCAATCCGGCCAATTCGAGCGCCGTGCTGTATACATCCACCAATTCAACCGGCTGGCTGCAACGCCCCGGGCGTTCCGAGGAAACCGACAGACATGGTGCCGGCCTGATGATCAGAGGTACACGGACGATCTCTTCGGAAGCTACATGCGTTCCTTTGTCAAAAAGCCCGCGATAACCAGCCTCGTCGCCATGATCGGCAGTAAAGATTACACTGGTATTTTGATCCAAGCCCAATGCCCGCAAATGAGACATCACGCGTCCGATTTCAGTGTCAATGAATTGTATCAGCATATTATATGTCGCTACCACAAAACGGAACTGCCTGTCTCCTAGGACATGGCGCGAATGGCCTTTTGCGTAACAGGTAAAAAGGGACGGTGTCATGGTACGGCAGTCATCGTCCGTTGGTTCAGGCCAGAGATTCAGTGAATCAGGCGCAATCCTATCAAACCATTCTGAGGGAAGAGTGTGGGGATAATGAGGCCTGTCGTAGGTCAGCCATGCGAAAAATGGTTTGGCCTTTTTCTTAGCCTGCTCCAAAAAATCAAGACACGTGCTTGTCGTATATGTTTCCAGGCTTCCAGCCAACGGAACATCTGATCTGACGCTTGACCTGACAATGAGAGGCGAACTGTCATCGGAGTCCGACGCGAAGACGAAAGGACTGGGGGGCGTAGCAGACTTGCCCATGAGAGATTGCGGAACATGCCCGTGGATTTGATCATTCGGCCAGGGATAGCCGCGTTGTTCGCAGAACGCCTTGTAATGATTGCCCGCTGGACGCGCCAGATCGACTTCCTCCGGGAGCGTCGGCGCGCAAACATCGTACTGCCAGCGATTTGATCCGATTGACAAAACATGAAATTTCCCGAAAGCGCCGGTCAAATATCCGGATGAATGAAAAACATCCTGAAGCCACGGAATGTCGCTGCGGCATTCTCCGGTAAAACCGAACTGTTGTGTCGTGGTGCAATAACGGCCGGACAGCATGGAAATGCGGGACGGCAGGCAGATCGGGTTATTGCAGCGGGCTTGCTCAAAGAGCACGCCTTCCTGCGCCAATTGATCCAGGTTTGGAGTATGTACCTGCGGATTGCCCAAAATGCTCAGACAACGCGCATTCCACTGGTCGCACTGGATCAGCAGGATGTTGTGGGTGTTTCCTGGATTCGAGGGGGAATTTATCGAATGTAGTTTGTTCATGGTATTTTTCAGTTCAACTCTTCTCCATCGCAATTATTGGTTTTCCGTGACACCTGGCATCCCCTGGGTTACAGAGGTGCGCACATCTTTAACCGATAAGGTATCCCCATGCCCATCAGCGAAAACAACATTCGCCTTCTTCAAATGGCGCAGATCTGTCTCTGTACCGGCGTTTGTCCATATAGTTTCCCCATCACACAGATAAAAGTAATACGAGTTATTATACCATTTAGTCTCAGAGTGGTAGAGCAAAGAGGATGGCTTTGTTAACTGGCTGCGCCGAAAGAGGCCGCGATCAAGGAAACTGTTACCACCGGGGGCGTTCCACAGACCTGCGCCCCCCCCAGTCCATACGAACCAGACGTTAAGTCCGTAGGTCGTGGAGTTGCCGTAGTTACCCGCCGCCGACGATCCCGTCTCCGGCACCGGGATACTTATAGATTGGCAGGCCAGTGATTTCCCGTCCATTTTGTATAGTGCGTACAGACCATGGATATGTAAAGGATCACGCCCACTCCAAGAGGCTGGAGGCAGGTAGTCGTTGAAGTCATCTGAAAAAAATGACGAGAAAGAGAACACCTGCTTGATGTTGCTCATGCAGCTCGCCCGCTTTGCATAATCCTGTGCGTTTTTAAGGGCAGGAAGAAGCATTGCGGCAAGAATTGCAATGATCGCTATTACTATTAATAGTTCTATTAAAGTAAATCCCCGCCTTGCTATGCAGGTCCTCGGCTTTACCTCATCGACCAGCAGGGTCGAGAACTGTCGCGGTGCGTTGCAACGCCCGTTCCCAGCTCCCTCCTCATTAAATGCAGCATGCGGATTTGACATTTCGCTTCGCTCCATTGCTGGCAACGCCAGCCGGTCTCGCTTTGCTCGGCACCCCACACTATGCTTTCCTGTTGTTTTCCTGTCAAGGTTTATGAGACCTATTTGACCGGCAGCCCTTTCAAGATTCATACATACCTCCCTTATGTAATCAGAATATAAGCCAAGTTCCATATAAAACCCATACTCCATCTATATCTTTTCTTTGCGCTTCTGTTTTCATATTGAAAGATTTACAATTTGATCTATTGCAGGAACATGGATCCGTAGAGGGTGTGCTTCCTTCCTCTCATTATGGCATGGAAGAGCTCTAGACCAGCCCTGGAGCCGTTGCTGTCCTTATCATTGATGAGCAAATCTATTCCGATAGGCTTGCCCTTCTCAACTTTTTCCAGGCCGATTTGCGCCCAGGGAACGGTAATTTTATATGTGGTGATGAGGGCATTGTCATCACGGGAGATTTCCATGGGGAAGTCCTTGGTGACATCGCCCAGACTGAGTTGTTTTTTGTTAAATGAGTCATGCCTCCAGGCAATATTCCTGCCGTTGGAGCGAGCGAAGGATAGGCTGGAGAGCTTCTTTGTGAAAATGTCTGCAAGCGGGTTGTAGAGTTCGTCGAACTCGGGATGGGTGTCAAATGCCACTTGCAGGTCGTCTTCCAGCCAGAGAATATCTCCGGGCTTGTTCTGGTCAAATTCATCGTCGTTGACACTGACAATGATATATAGGTTTGCATCGTCCCAGGTGAAGGTGGCAGTGGCCGAATCGACTCGACCGGAGGAGCCCTTGCCGCTCCAGGAGATGGTGTTCGGAATCTTTCCTTCACTGGGTTCGCCGACGCGGTGTGCGGAGAGGAAATTTATTTTCTGGGAGGAGCGGATAGTGTCCATGCCTTCCGGCTTTGCGGCGAGCTCGATGGAGTAGGTAGTGCCCGGCTTTGCGGTCTTGAAAGGGAAAAATGTTTTTGCCGTGGCGTTGGCAGGGAGCAGGAGTTCTTTCTCACGTGTGCCATTATCGTCGATTTTGAGTGAAATGGAGGCGTTTACGGGAAGAGGGGAATGGTTTTTCAAGGAAACGGATACGCCAAGGCAACCCTCTTGGAGAGCAGGTTCGCCCCGTGGGATGCTGACAGATCCGCAGACTTGGATCCATTTTGTGCTTTTACCGGCACAGATGGGATATGGACCAGCGGGAACGGAGGCGTCGATTGAGATGGAGAAGAGGGCACCCCCGTTTTTTTTAGTATCAATGCCTATTCCGAAAACATTGAACAAGGAATCCCAAAAGGAGAAGCGATTTCCTTCCGTTTTTGTCACGGTAAAGCCAGTTGGGAGTGAGGGTTGACCCTCCAACCGAAGTTTGAAGCCTGTGCCAGGGAAGGCGGTGGCGACGAATGAGTCTTTCCGCAGAGGCTTCCCGTAGAGTTCCGGAGAAAGACCTTTCAGGTAGAGGACACTGGGCGATACATCCAGATTGATACAGGAGTCTTTTGGCGTGATTGCAGTTGTGTTGCCCATCATGTCAACGAGTTCCAGCGGGGTTCCGGAGGAGGTATCCTGGTGGACTTTAAGAAGCACCCTATGGTTTTGCTCCACAGACCAGATGGTAAGAACGGGTTCGCCCTCCTTAATGAAGAGATAGGAGTAGATGTCGGAGCCGAAGAAAGGGAGATCCGAGAGGGGGGCGGCTCCTTCGAGCTGGTCGACGCAGACGGCGTAGGCGGGGAGTACGGGCTTTGGGGAAAGATCAACGTCATTGCAGTCGGGAGACCATTTGAAATCCTGGTTGAGAACGTAGCAGAGTCCCCAGGAGTTGTTCGGATCTGTGACTGATAGATCCAAGGTGTAGAAAATAAAGTGGGCTTTGAGGCCTTCGCCCTTGAGGATGATGGCGGCGCGGGTATGCCACTGGGCCTGTTCCTTGGCGCGGTCGCTGCCACCGTACTGGGACATATAGCCCAGTTCCGTGTTGTAGATATCCATGTCCTTGCCGCCATTATGCTTTCTGATGACATCACTGAGGTCGCGGACACCCTTGATCAGTCTGTATTCCGGCGGCGGCGGATTGTACAGGTGGGTATTTACGGCATCGATATATTTGCCGAGACCGGCCTGGAAGAGGGTGTCCACCCAGGGAGCATATTCAGTACCGCACACGCAAGGACCGATGAGGATGGCATCATCGTCCTGAGTCTTTATGACGGTTCTGGCCTGTTTGTAGAGCTCGACGATATCTTCCGAACTGTAGGCTGGCTTCCATGCCGGCCATGCAGGATCGTTTTTTATGTGTTCTTTTGTATTGGCGTTGATTTCCCATGCAACATCATAGACGTGATTCTTCATGTGCGGGTAGAGGTGTTTTTCAACCTTGATGTAGTCGGTGAGGTGGTCCTGGAAGTAATTCCACTTGAAACCAGGGAATTCTCCCGGGGTGTCAGACCTGGCCCATCGAGGGATTACCAAGTTGAAAAGGAGGTTCAGCAGATGGAGTTCAATTTCGGGACGGGGACTTGAAGTGGAGATCCGGTCGCTGGCCCATTTTGCCGTGCCGGAACTGCGGTCGGGCTTTTCGGGCTCAATGTTCCAATTGTCATATTTTGAATTCCAGCAGACACCAAGGAGCTCTTGAATGCCATGGTCATTCCCTCCGGTATGCAGGCCGAAGAATGCTTTGGAGAGATATTTTTCCCTTCGGGCGTTGTTTTCCGAGATGGTTTTGGGCATGACGGCAAAGGTGGCGCGTCCTTGTCCGAGAGTGCCCCCTCCAAGTATGCAGGAATCCTTTTCGATACGCGTGCCTTTGGAGTCAACCCACCAGGCACGCATATCGTAGTAGCCAGAGGGCATTGAACCGAGGGAAACCTTGTAGGTCTTTCCGGAAGCGTCGGATGGTTTGAGAGTGACCTTGGCGGTCTCTTTGCCGAAATAGTCGGACACGATGAGCTCGACGGCACTTGCGCCGACTGGAAAGGAATTTGCTGTGAATGTAAATTCAACTGGTTCATTGCGCTCATATATGTTGAGACCTGGCTTGGAAGAAGTGGTCTTTAGGCCGACAGTGGCGTTTTTGAGTAACTTGTAAAGGAATACTTTCTGGATATAGACGGATCCATTGTCGACGGCGATGTTTTGGAGGCAGATGTATTTCACTTTCGAGCAATCAAAATCCTCCTTGGATTTTGATTCTTTTAGTGGGGCAACGCTGTTGAAGGGGAAGATAATGCTGGTCAAGACCATGCCACGATCAATGAAGGCGGGGGCGGCTTGTACACCGTAGAGGGCGGAGTCGCCGCACTCGAACTGGATGATACTCAACCATCTTCCCGGTTCACGTACACCTAATATGACGCAGATGCCATCGGCGTCCTTCCAGGCAGAGGCATCCTCAATGTGTCTTCCGAGGCTGAACCCTTCGCCTTTACTGGCCTCCTTGAAGTGGAACTCTCCTTTGAAGAGTGAGAGGGGCTGTCCATTGCAGAGGATTTGGTGGCCAAAAGAGATGGTTGAGTTGGCATTTGGGCTGCTTTGGAAATGCCAGAGGGGATCTGGGTTTTTATCGAATGAGCCCAGGAGGAGGGTTTCCTGATACTGCGATGACACGGCATCCGCAGTCAAGGTCTCCTCGGCGGAATAGGAACTGGACATGAATCCCCAAAAGCAGAGAGTGGCGGATAACGTTTGAAAAATAACTTTCGCAAGACTCATGGGAAAGATGCTTGGCAGCAACTCGATTACTAAACAGTTTAGAGATAGTTGATCTTCTGAAATATTTTGTCGAGCAGGCATATGACATCTTCCTGTTTTATACTTTCTTTGTATTCCCGTTGCCTTGACAATATTATGAGGCCTGTACCCTGTCAAGACAAAATTTTGATTTAGTGGATTACTAAAGGTTACATTATGGTGACATATCATGAATATGTTCCATGCATATGATTGACATGATGCATATGGCAGTTATCGTAATAATCAAAGATGAGAAGCACTATTCCCCTTCAGGGCGAATATCATTAAGGAATAAGGAGAGCTTCGATTATGAAGGAACTGGATCCGAATTCGTCAATCCCTCTTTATCTTCAGCTCCGGAAGGCTCTTTGCCATCAGATACTGACAGGAGACAGATCGGAGTATCTTCCCAGAGAAGTGGATCTTTGCCGGCGCTATGGTGTCAGCAGGCGCACAGTTGCTCGTGCCATGGCATTGCTTGTCAGCGATGGCATAGTACAGCGTATCAAGAGAAAAGGCACTTTGATACGGCTCCGTCCAGAAAAATCACTGGAGGGTCGAATAGGGTTGGTTTTCCCGATCTCCAATCAATGGGAGACTTTGCTTCAGGGGATGCATGACACTGCGGCCAAGTCAGGATGCAGTTTGATTATTTTCCCTTATGACTGGTTCAATCTGGCGGACGAGCGCCGTGCGCTCATGATCGCCAGCAGCAGCAGCGATGGGTTGATAGTCTATCCCAATGCCGAGGAATCCGACCGCAGTCCAATCGCCGACCTCCACGATGTCGGATATCCGATTGTGCTCCTGGATCTTTATTTTGACGACTGCGACTGCTCATACGTCGGGATGGATAATTTCCTATGCGCCTGCAAGCTGACCGAAGCGTTGATCCAAAAACCGTCTGACAGGATAGGCATTATACACGTAGCGGTGGTAAAAAGCCAAATCAGCGTTCGGCAGCGTGTGGCTGGATTCCATAAAACCTTGGAGCAGCATCAGATCAAATTCGACGAGTCCATGGAACTCATACTTCATTCTCGTGATCGTGATGAAAATCTTGAAAGGATAAGCTCATTCCTCAAAAACACCTCCCTTGATGGAGTGTTCGTAACGAGTCAGTATTGTTATCCATGGCATAATTTGGACAGCCTGGATTTTTCAAGACTGAGGGTTTCCACCGTTGGCTCGAGGCAGTACTACTCCAGCCGCCTGAATTTAAACTACGCTGAACTGCCGGAAGAAGAGATCGGGCACATGGCCATAGAGCTGTTGAAAGAGAAAATCAACGCTCCCTCCTCCAGATCCAAAAGGATCCAGGTCGCCCCCATTTTCCATTGGCGGCAGGAAAAGGCACAGTTGCAATCGATTTAGAGATTCCCTAACCTTTATTTTAAACTTTGATACTTACGTCCTTCATATCGTTTATCCGGCAGGTGAACCAGTTGGCGCAGCACTCTTCCTTCCTGTTTCCTTGTATTCGTGGCGATTGGACCACCGATGCTTCTTCTTTCGATGAAATCAGTAGGGACAAGTGTCAGTTTTGGCGGAAGTTTTTCCTGCTCGATCCAGTCGATGATGCAATTCGCGGAAATACGCCCTATCTCCTCGGGATGCTGTTCCACGGTCGCTATCGGGGGGGTATGATAGATTCCCTCATCGAGGTTCGCATATCCGACAAGGGCGATGTCATCGGGAATGGAGAGTCCTTTTTCAGACGCGGCCTTCGCAAATCCAATGGCGGCCAGGTCCGAAGGCGCGAAAAAAGCGCTCATCCTGTTCCTGGCGGTGATGAGTTTCCTTCCGGCGTCAAGGCCGGCATCGGCGGAATTGTTGGAAGCGCCTTCGTCTATCAGCTCGGGCCTGTAGGGGATGCCGGCCTCAGCCAATGCCGCCTTGTAGCCGAGGAAACGGGGCTGGTATTTTTCAGTCTTTATTGTTGTCGCTGTCCTTATTGTCCCTATCCTGACATGCCCGAGCGCGATCAGGCGCCGCACTGCATCCTTCGCGCCGGTGAAGTCGTCGCTGGCGACGGAATGGATCCAGGGTAGTTCATAAGGATGATCGATGTTGACAACAGGTATCTTTATCTTCATGAGATCCTTTTGAGCATCGCCCAGGGGCGAAGGAAGCGCGACTATGAATCCGCTGACCCTGAACTCCCGGAGCCGCATCAGGATGGCTTTGAACCTCTCATAGTTGCTCATGGTCTGCGTGATAATGACATGATAGCTTTTTTCTGAAGCGCTCTTTTCTATTTCATCGAGGATCCTGCCGAAGTAAGAGTTCTGGATTGCGGGGAGGAGCACGGCGATCAGGCGGGTGTTGCTGCTGCGCAGCGCCTGGACAAATGCGTTCTTCTGGTAGTCGTGGCGTCGGAGAGCCCTCTTTATCTTCTTTCTCAGCTCCGGCCCGACCTCGCCGTTCCGTCCATGGAGGACATAGCTCACCGCCGCTATGGAGGTTCCGACTTCTTCAGCTATCTGTTTGAGTGTCGCCATGAATGTAACTTAAATATTTAAGTCGATTTGTCAAGAAGCGGTGCTGATTTATTTTATTTTTTCCTGGAGTATGTAGACGGGTAACCGTCAAACTGGGTGACACAGCCTCATTTCGCGTATTAGACTATGGCGTCCCGAACGCCCAAAACAGCCTCGGGACGCCTCGTGCCGGTTTCGGCGAAACCGGCATACTTCTTACAAGCAGATTCGAATGCCCATAGCCAATACCAGCTTAACGGCTACGTAAACGCCCTCCGGCAGTGGGTGTATTGAGGCCAATAGGTTTTTTCATGCAACAACAGTATGTTGGGCTTTCCTGCCCTGAGCCTGTCGAAGGGAGCCCGACAATTCTTAGATAGGCGGGTTAAAACCCACCTTACTTATGAGGCAAAAGCACCCAGCTTAACGCTTACCTCCGGCATTCCGCCCACTAGGAAATATGTCTTGAGAATGTCAAGTATTCGTTGGTATAATGTGAAAATATCCACGTTTTGCCAACGTATAACGCGTGTACGGGGATCCCTTGGATGGTTTAAGCGGGACCTTAATAGTTACTTTATCATGAACTTTACGATCCGCTGGTTGCCGACATCCGCGACATAAAGCCACTCAATTCCTTTTGCGTCCTTGATCGCGGCAATCCCGGTCGGTTGGCGGAATGACATGCCGTCACGGTCGTCGAGAGTTCCAAACTTGCCATAGGACTTGAGGAATTTACCTTTTGAGTCAAGACAGACGAAATTGTTTCTGGCGGGTTCGGTCAGCCAGACATGTCCGCTGCTGTCGGTGGTGATCCCGATTGGCTGGCGGAACGGGGTTGAACCATGTCCCTGGTGCGGATCGAATTTGTCCTGCCAGATGATTTCAGCTTTTTGAGAGAGGCAGGTGACCGAGCGTGTTCCGCCGCCTGCAATGAATATTTTCCCGTCGGTTCCCAGGTGGAGTCCGTAATCGCCCCATGGCAGGGTGCCGCCGAGATGGATCAGTTTTTCCCTCTTTCCGTCGTCAGGGGAGTATCGGAAAATTGTCACAGTCGGTCCGCCAGCTTTAACTTCCGGATCGTCGAGCCGGAGGATCAGTCGCCCGTCGGATTCGACCTCGAGATCTGTAGGCGAGTACGACCAGTTGTCAAAGAGCGGCTTGTCTCCATTGAGCATTTTGGGTTTGTCCCAGCCGGTTGCGGTTTTCGCGCAGCGGTATACGTTCATGCCTCGGCTGTTGCTGTAGAAACCGAAATTGGATGCCAGGTAGATTGAACCGTCCGGCGCCAGCGCGAACGACTGGATATCGGCATTAGGAAGCCCGGGATCATAGGCGATCTCGATGGTATCCGGAGTTCCAGGAGTGAGACGCATCAGCTTGTTGTGCGCCAGATAGTAGATCTTTCCACCGTTCACCTTGAGCTGGGTGGTTCCCTTCAAACTTTGTGTCTGCATTGATGAAAGTCCCGGGATCAGATCGCGTCTCGCTTCCAGTCCATTCCTGAGGATGAAATATTCCCTTGCGACAACACCGTTTGTTTCCTGCTGGAATCCTATGGCGATGCCAAGATCAGGGCTGATCGCAAGCGCGGTTGCCTTGGCTGGAAGGTTGAAGGACCATGATTTTGCGAATTTCGCATCTGATCCTCTATCAAAGCAGAGTATGGCCGTACCGTCGGAGTTCGTTGCAAGCATCTTCGAGCCGTCAGGAAAAACTGCGAGCTTCCCAAGCTTTTTAAATTCGTCCGAGGTAAGGGATTCAATTTCCTTGCCTGATGACGAAAACACTTTGATCCCGTCTGCCGAGACGAGGTAGATGTTGTCCTTTGCGTCCACTGCGCCGCCGGAGGCGGTGGTGTCCGCCAGCTTGTTGCTCGGCGTGCCGTTGACAGAATAGTCGAATGACATTGTGCCGTCTTCACGGAATTTATAGACGCCTTTCATGTCCGCAGGTTCGGGGCAGGTGAGATATGGATTGCCCCATTTGTCTATTGCCAGCAGCGAACTTCGCATTCCCGGCACCGGGAATCCGTATCCCCATTCGAGACGGAGAAGCCTTCCGGTGTTCGTCTCGTAGAGTGCGGGCTGGGTATGCCATGACATCGCGGCCAGACGCTTGTCCGGAGTGAGCCTCAGTGACCATGTGTCGAGGTACCTGGGATTGGCAAGCTGCGCCCATCTCGGATCTCCTTCATCAGGCGTGTGGGCAAGATTGAGGGAGAGGCATTTCAGGTAGTTGCCATCCCTGTCGAAAAGCATTACCTGCTCATGCGACGCAGCCCAGAGATTGCTTTCGGTGTCATATGCCAGATCGGTGATCGTTGAAAGGCGGCCGCGCACGTCGCCGATTATCGACTGCAAACCAAGGAAATCGACTTTGGGCGCATCCTTCACATCGGTGAAACCGTGCGGGATCTTGCGTTCGAGAAGGCCGCTCGGGAATCTGCCGTTGATGTCGTATACTCTGACCAATGATGAGCGCTCGAGATTTCCCTTCGCCTGCCAGAACCGTCCTTCGCCGTAGGCCCTGATGGATTCATTCAGCAGGCGCATCGCCTCGCGGGCGTCGGGTTCGGAAAGTTCCGGAGCAGTCCGGCGGTAACGCAGATCATTGAGGAGATCCTTGGCGAACGTGATCATCGGGAGGAGTTTAGCCGATATTTCCGGAGGCACCTCAACAGAACAGTTCTTAATCGAGACATTGCCTCCTTCAGCGCGGAACGAGCGCAGCATGAACGGTTCGAGTTCGAATGACAATGCCTTTCCGTCCTTGAGGGTGAGAGGTTCGCCGCCTGCGGCAGGGACGACTTTGGAGGCGTTTGCCGTTGAAAGTTCCACCTTCACATTTTTCGGCAGCCTGTTGACAGCATAGAAATAGAATCCGGGACTGATTTTCAGTTTGTCGGCCTCCTCCTTCTTCACTTCGCGTGTCCAGACTGCGACCGGATCGCGCGCCTTTTCGAAAGGAATGAACTTCAATGCTGGCAGCGCGCGGAATTCGCGGAGGAACGGGCTTAAAACCGGAGGTGTGCCGAACATCCATCCGTTTCCGCCGTTCACAAAGAAGCTGGTGTCGGAATCCGCCATGGCGATGGCGTAGAGCTCGCGTTCATTTATGCCGCTAGGAGAGCTGCAGTCGAAGGCGCAGTAGCCTTTTTTGCCGCCCAGCTTTTCCCAGTCCAGGTTGTCATTGACCTCGTAGTAGTCGGTATAGATTGAAAAACCGCGGTCACCGAGTCGGGCGACAGTTTTGACATCCTCCGCATAGAGAGGATCGGACTTTTTGGCATCGCCGACCGGGGTTGAATATCGGCGCCCGTATCCGCCGCCCTGCACGATTACAAATCCGTCTTCGGCCGCATAGCGGCGGTAGTCCATCCCGATCTCACGCATCTGTCCGAGTATGTCCTGGCTGTAGGCCTCTTTTGGATCCGGACCGAAATAGTTGAGGAACAGTTTTGCATCCGGTTTAGCCTGCCTGATCCTGTCGCGTAGCCTGCAATGGTAGTTAAATATTTTGTCGCAGCGCCAGCCGATCCACTTTTCACGCGCCGTTCCGGTTAGGAAGTCGAAGCGCTGGCGGAATCTTTTCGGATCTCCCGCCTTGCCGGGAACCTTCATGCCCGTATCCTTTTCAAACTGCGCAACTGTCCAGTCGTCATATCCCCAGTTCAGGCTGGGCAGGGCGTTCCATCCCTGCCACTGCCAGGAGAGCATGAGGCGCGTAGAAATTCCCGCGAATGATTCGCAGTCACCGAGGCGGTCGGCTAGTTCGCCAAAGACGGAAATGTACATGTCCTGGATTTTAGGATGCAGGGCGTTGTAGCCGGCGGCCTTCCACCCGAACGAAGTCCCGCCATCGCGGTTACGGATGATGTATTCCTCGGCAGTCGGCGCAATATGCAGTATCGATTCCTTCTTTCCATCATTTTCCTTTTCTTCATTCCATACGCCCATGATGTGCTTGTCAAACCAGGCCTGTCCGCTGAGATGGAATTCCGCGACATATTTGCCGTGGTATTTTTCGGCCATCAGCGCGACCACCCTTGTCATGTCGTACGATTCGCTGAAATATCCGTCGAGTATCTTGCTGGGATAGGCGTTGTACTGGTAGACGTTCGCGGTCGGGAACATCAGGTTGGCGCCGAGATACCTGTTCCATTGGCCCCAGCGGTCGAGAGTGGTCAGATGTTCAATGAGCCCTGCTGGTCCTTCTCCCGCCTTTGCGCCGAAGAAGCGCATCCATCTGGGTCCCTCCTCGAAATAGAATCCCATGACGCGGCCGCTGGCAGGACCTGATGGACCGTCTGGCAGCGCGGAGTCGACCCTGTCGATCTGTATCTTTGCGGCGGCCGCCCTGTATCCAGGCACCAGGTTCAGGACCGCGACTACGATTCCTTCTTTCTTAAGAGGATAGAAAAACGCCTCGTGGGTCAGCAGGGAATTTGTCAGAGGATATTGGTCTCCGGTTTCCACGCCACCGGTCAAAGTGATGCCATTTCTGCCATCGGCGCCATCGTTGGTCCAGAATCCCATGCTGCGCCGCTCGTCGTCGGGATAAGTGACTCTCAAACGGTAAAGATGGTCCGTGTCCGGCAGGTCAAACTTATAGGAGAATCCATCGGTAGCCCAGTGATCCGACGTTCCTTTCCCAGACGATTCACGGTACTTGCCAAATGGCGATTCGACAATTCTGCTTTCGCCGTCCTTTTCAAAAAATGTCTTGTCCTTTTCGACGGACTTTCCGTTGATGGTCTGGTTCACGCAGTCGATTTCAACAACCGTAGAAGTCTTTAGTTCGGCGGCCGGCGCCGGCGGATTCTTCGTGTCGATCACGATGAACATCCCGGCCTTGAGATCGGCGGGCCGTGAAAGTTTCTCCCCGGACTTGATGAGGAGCTGGAAGACTCCCTGCTGTGGGAACTCTATTTCAACTTCCTTTGAGATCGGTTCGGCGCTTACGGGGAACTCCACTGTTCCGCATGGAGTGATCTCCTTGGTGTTCTCATTGCGGACGACGAGATCGTAGGATGCAGGGACCGTGGTTCCGCCGGAAAACGAAATCCTGATCTTTGTGCCGGCGCGGACGACGTTGTGGCCGACACCGGTTGCGCGGATGCAGCCTGCAGCTTCACCGTCCGTGCTTCTAAGCTCCCACTTGCTCGGCAGTGCTCCTGGAAAGCCCAGGCGGCGGATCCGGAGGGTATGCTTCCCTTCCTTTAGATAGAGGTTGGCCTCCTTCCACCAGGTGCCTTTTTCCCCTTTCCGGGATGCCAGGTCACTGTCTTCCTTATGCGAATATGTCAGGAGGAAAAGAATCCTGCCATCGAGGTAGATATCCCGGCTCCAGCCTGAGACGCCGTCTTTCTCCATCAGTTCGAACCAGCCGGATTTGGCGATAGTGAAATCATATTCGACCCAGCCGCCGGCGCCAAGGATGGTTCCCGCAACCTTCTGATCCTCCATCGACGAGATCCAGCCCTTCACTCCTGGCTTGAGCAATGCTGCAGGCCATTCCAGTTCCGAACGGTCATAGCTCCAGACATCGCGGGTGATGACAGGTTTTGTCTCAGCACCCTGAGGGTATACGGCAGATGCTGAAAGGAACACTGATGCAGCGATCATCAACGCTTTTTTTATCATATCACCGGGCTTTCATCTTTATGTCTTCCATGTCGTTTATCCGGCATGTGAACCAGTTGGCACAGCTGCCGCGATGACATTTGACGAGGAGGATATTGCTTCCTTTCCTGAGGTGTATTTCCGCCGGGCCGGGCTTCCATCCGTTGAACTGCGAACCGTCCTCGGCCATGGCCGAAGCTGGACGGCATCCGGCGAGGGGACTGCCATTGATCCAGGCTTTCGCCCACCAGTCGCAGCCGATAAGAAGGAGAGCCTTGCATTCCTTTGAGCTTATAATTTCCGTCCTGGCATAGCATACCCCGCTGTGCCTGGAACCGCAGCGGTATGGAAAGTCGACACCAATGTCCGAATGTTCGCCTTCGCGAAGCTTGGAATGCTGCCACCTGACTTTATCTTTTCCAATTCCCTGATAGGATTTTTTCAAGTCGAATTCCTTCTCCGGGGGGAAAACCGTGGACATTGCCTTGCGAACTTCGCAGACAGGAGCCTGCGGCCCGAATGCCGTGGGGAACGGTCCGATGGTCAACCAGTTCTCTGAAGGAATGGGTTTCCAATGGGGCGTGACTTTCAGAGCGTAGATTCCGAGTTTCTCAATTGATTTTATCAACAGCCTGTGATGTCCATGTGAAAGGTGCTTGTTCTCCAGGATTACAGTATCAGGGCATCCTCCGTAACGCAGGAGGCCCACAGGTTTCATCAGATCACCGTCAAGACGTATCTCAATGGAAGATGCTTTTTTCGTGATCAGTCCGACGGCTATGTCGTAGACCCCGTCCGCCGGCACTGCAATATTCAAAATTGGAAACAGGCTTTCCGGCAATGAAAAAACAGTCCGTCCAGTCCAGCCCGGACACCATTTGGACGAGTCGGAGCCGACAAGGGTTCTGGAATTTTGGATGAGAATTTTAAGCGGCCTCCCCTCTATGACAGGAGGTTCGGGCGGTGAAAAACGGTCGCTGTCCTGGCCGAGTACCGGAGCCTCCCCCTTTTTCATGCGGATACCGTTCCTGGCATGGCCTAGCGTATCGGCGGGGATGCCGAAAGTCTTTGATTTAATGGAAAGAACCTCAGGTAGATTGTCATGGGAGATCTTAGGCAGGCCGCCAACATCTATTGTCATGTCCGATTCCGTTTTTATTTTCAGTTCTGAATAGCCTTCCAGGATGCAGGCTTCGAAATTCCTGGAATTGAGACCTTCCAGCCGGATGTTTTTTCCTGTGTTTCTGGAAATGAAGAAGAAGGCCTTCTGTCCTTTTGATGTTACCGGACCACAGGCGTGGTTGGCTTCGCTGTATGCGGTGCGCTGCGTGCCGTAAATGGCGTCGCCGTTTGTCTTGAGCCATTTCCCTATTGTCTCGAGTCGTTTTGTAAATTCGGGCTGGATCGTGCCATCGGCCTTTGGGCCGACATTGAGGAGGAGGTTTCCTTCAAAGCGTGCCGCGTAGATGAGGCAGTCAATTACTTCCTGCGGGGATTTGAAATTCCTGTCCGAAGGGTTGTATCCCCAGCTTTGATTGAGGGTCATGCATGCCTCCCAGCGCTGTCCGGCCGCCGGTGCGGTGACGTGCTGCTCTGGCGTGATGAAATCCTCATGAAGACCCGAGCGATCATTGATCAATATGTCGGGCTGTAGACGGCGGACCATTGCATTCAGCTCCCTGGAGCGCCAGTATTTCGCCTGCATTTTGTCGTCCTGCATCCCCGGTACGACTGCGCCGTCATACCAGAGCATGTCTATCCTGCCGTAATTGCCCATGATTTCACGGACCTGTGCATGGGATTCCTTCACCATTGCCGCCCAGCCCTTGGGATCGGCTGTGGGTCCAGTAAGGATTGCAGGCCATTGCCAGCTCATGACAGAATGATACAGTCCGATCCGGAGCCCGGCCCTGCGGCATGCGTCGACGAATTCCCTCACGAAGTCGCGTCCCGCCGCAGTTTTTACGGAATTGTAGTCGCTCACCTTGCTGTCATACATTGCGAATCCGTCATGATGCCTGGTAGTGAATACCATGTACTTCGCACCGGCCCTTACTGCGAGATCCGCCCATTCTTCGGCATTGAACTTATCGGGGGGATTGAACTGTTCTGTGAGCCTGTTGTATTCCGGCTTCGGGATCTTCTCCTTGAACATCACCCATTCCCCGCGCCCCCATATCGAGTAGATCCCCCAGTGTACGAATATTCCGAATTTTGCTTCATTGAACCAAGACTGTCCCGTCTTTCGATTTTCCATGTCTGATTATTCTATCCTTTTCATTAAGATATTAAAATTCCGCTGCACCTGCATCTTTTATAAGCCATTTCGACGCCTGGGGAAATGGATACGCTTCTGGTAGGCCAGGAAACACACTGGCTCCAAGAGCCTGGGCATGACCGTCAAAGAAAAGGGTGTTGCTTCTGCCTCCGAACCATACGCCGTTTGATGCCTGCCTGCCGCCGTGACGAAGTGAAATATTGCCGGTAATGTAGAACTCCGTCCACTTGAGACGAAGCTGGCCTGCGTCATTGCTGTCCATGAAATTGATTTTGGAGCTTGGCGATTTGAACTCCGAGAGCTTGCAGGTTATTCCAAGGTTGGGGGAATCATCATTGCTGTTGACGTGTGCATTCTGCCCCCAGGAAGGATGGTTTCCGTTGAAAATCCCGGTCGGATTGTTCGGGCACACGAGAAAAATCCCCGCAGGCTGCTTGTCCATCGGTTTGCAGCTCTTGGAGGAGTCGAAGCCCAGGTATTCGGCGATCCTGACATATTCAGTGCAGCCCGCCTGGCTGTAAGGAAGGGGAACGTCTTTCCTGTCGGCAATATATTCGTTCCAGTCCATTATATACATTGCCTCAGCCGCGCCAACCGACTTGAGCTTGTTGATGCAGTCGATCTGCTTGGCCAGTTCCTTTGCATTCTTCAGCGCGGGCAGCAGCATCGCCGCAAGGATTGCGATGATCGCAATAACCACAAGCAATTCGATCAGTGTGAACAGATGATTTTTCATGGCAGCACCTTGCACGTTTATTATACTCCTTTGCCCTGTCGGAAAACTGCCATCGTGCCCGGATGGATTCAAAACCTGAACCTGCCGCTGCCCGGCTGCGATGACAATGGCAGTATATCACTATATCATAAACATGTCAAGATCCATGCATGGATTTGTTATCAATTATCCGTGCGTCATAGGGTAAAGCGCAGTTCCTCCCCGGCTTGGACAGTCATGCTTTTCTTTAGCAGGATACGGTCTTCTTTGATGATTGAGAACTCCACCGTCCCGTTCCGGTATTCGAGTTTCTCCGGAATAGAGGGAAGCTGCAGTTCCTGGATTTTCAGCGTGCCGTATCTGACTGATATGCTTGCATGCTTTTCAGCCTGGATGTATTCACCCCATGCCGAACCCAGACTCCAGAAACATCTGAACCCGGAACCCGCCACAACGGGAAGGAAACCGAGAAAGCCACGCGTCATATCATATTTGAAGCCGCTGAAGGCGTTGATCAGGGCATATGACGCCATGCTCCTGGCGTAATTGCTGCCGCATTCGAACTCGTTCCAAGGATTGCGCCGCCGTCCGTCATACCGCTTCCGGATCGACTCGACCACCTGCATTCCTTCATCCATCATACCGTTCATGATCATATGGCAGGCTGCCGCCCACTCGAACCCGTGCATCGTCTCGCTGGCGTAGGGTATCGGAATGATCGGTTTTCCCTTTTGATCCGGCCATGTGCAGATCTGCATTCCCTGCTCGTCGTTGACGCTGTAATTGCGCCATTGGTTGACGATGCCGCGCATGGAAGTCCTGAAATTGTATTTGAACAGGGACTGCAATGTCTTTTTTGTCTTTCCCGGGTCGAGGATTTCCCCCAGGCCGTAGAGGGAGGCGTACCATTGCGGAAGATGCATGTCGATCTGGCATCCGTTCCCGATCTGGTATTTGATTTTTCCATGTTCGTTGTCCCAGTATATCTCTGCGGCAAGGTCTTTGCCGTTATGGGAAAAGGTCTTGAGCATATCGCGATCATCAAGGGAGATCTTTTGGAAGTAGTATTCGCCGTTGAACAAATGCTGGTCGGTCCATGCCTTTCCCCTGGCGAAGATGGAACGGCACTCGGATGCGAATTCCGGCTCCTCCAGTGCATCGGCCATGCCTGCTGCAGCCTTCAGCGCTCCGAGATAATGTCCGTTGAGCCATGCGTTCGGGCCGAACAGTTCCATGTCCAGCGTATGATGCTGACGCCCGTCAATCACTCCCTTCCTTTCCGGATCCCAGCGGTCGTAGTTCCTGCTGCTCCATGCATACTGCAGTGATTTCTTCACGGCGGGCCAGTGCTGCCTCAGCCAGCCGGTATCCCCTGAGATTTTCCAGTCGCGCCAGGTTTTCATGATGTCGCCGAACTGGCCATCGACACACGGACGGCGGAATTCGGCCGTCGCTTTTATTCCGAGCGGCAGCATGATGCGGAAATGGCAGGCGCCATCTTCATCAATGCTGTATTTATAATGCGCCGAGCGCATTGAACGCTCCAACGACGGGAAGAGGAATGGCAGCGCCTGTGCGTAATTCCATACATGGGTGCATGAGCCTTCGCAGGAGCCGGCATGGGAGGCGACACCCTCCCAGCCGTAAAAAGTGCCATCCTCAAGGCGCAGGCATGTCGGACTTTTCAAAATTGAAAGATTGGCTGAAATACCGTCCAGCGCCGATTCCGGAAGCGTCGATGCAAAAAGCGTGTCATGGAAAAGCCGGGTGTCATGGCGGAGCATGGTATAGGACTCCATCGCATAGCGTCCGCTGTCCGCAGAATCGTTCCACCGTGTGGCGTACCAGTTTTTCCAGCGGTTGGGAATACTGTTTGCCGCCGCCATTTCATCGGCGTTGGAGTTCCAGTCGTTCCTGCGGTTCGGGACGTTCCAGGAAATGACAAACCTGACGGTGCGGCTTTCGCCGGGGACCAGACGGAAATGAGCTGCAATCAGCCCGGTATTGCGGTTGCCTGCACCTGATTTGTAATTGCGGTTGAGGAATCTTCCAGGAGCGGTGAAGTCGTTCCAGAACACCTCCAGATCATCAAACCATCCGCCGTGGAACCAGTATTCCTGGAAGCTTGTCTCCGGCGCGTCGGTGCTCAAGGTGAGATCCCCGTAGTCGAATCCGGACTTGTCGCCTCCGTGTTCCAGTACCAGCTGTTTGACGCCTCCCGATTCCGAATAGCGGTTGAAGGCAGTCTGTGTCTTGAACGGATTCGCCAGCACTCCGGCCACGGTATAATCGATTTCATCCTTGCCTGTATTGGACAAAGTCACTTCGAAGCAGGCCGCCGGCAGGCTTGAATTCACATCGTCGCCGGGAATGAAGGGGCTCCACGCGCATAATTCTGCCTTGCCGGGGAAGTCCTGATCCTCCAATTCAATCCAGGCGAACGGATATTCGCCTTTGAATGCGTGCTCGCGGAAATGAGGCATGCCGCAAAGGGTCTCACGGGCGGCGCCCCATCCGTAACCCTCATAAGTATTCTGCGCCAAATTGCTGTAGTGCCCGGTATAGGGCGGCTGCAGGTCGCCCTGCAGGATGCGTGTATCAATGACTGCGCCGTTTTTCTCCGCCTTGACCGCAAAATGGCTCATGCCGTTGAGGCTGCCCTTGTTCGAGCAGTTGAATATCTCCCAGTCCAGCAGGCGACCGTTTCCTCCAAGGCCTATGCATCCGCTGCCGATTCCGCCCAGGGGGAAGGAAATCTGGCTTGTCTTCTCTCCACGGTAGATCATAATGCTGCTCCTGTTTTGATGTTTATATATTCCGGATATACATTATGGATATTATAAATGATGCCATTGGCAAATGGAATGTAATTTTAAGGAAATAACTTATACTTTTATGGGAAGACTGGATAGGCATGACCTGGAGCAGCTCAGCAGCTGCCTTGAGCTGGCGCTTCTTGAAGCCTCGGAAGTGTCATTTACTTTTACCGGCCGCAACCGGCACTCGTTCAACAGGATTTTCCTGGTCCTCCACGAAAGAGGCGGAAACAATTTCATCCGCAATCATACCCCAGGATCGGATCAGCGGCTGAAAATGACCAGGAGGATGATTTATTTCATGCCTGGAAATACTGATCTTGAATTCAGCTTCAATGCCGACATGCGCTTCATATCATTCCACTTCCACCTGAATCTGTTCTCCCATTTCGACGTGTTTTCAGGACAGAGGACCTGCGCAAGCATTCCTGATGAAAAAGGGATCTGCGGGGAAATGTCCGACATTCTTAATTCTTCCGGTTATGATTTACAGAACCTATGCCGCCTGCAAAGCATGCTGATCGCCCTTGCAGGGGATTTCATCGAACCCGGCAATGCCGGCCTGGACAGGCTGGATTTCCTTAACAGCAAGTATTCCGCAGTTTTTGAATACGTCAGGAATAGCGCCGATGCCACGACTGGCATCGATGATCTTGTGGAAGCCGCAAAAATGTCAAGGGATTCGCTTTCCCGTGAATTCTCCAGGGATTGCGGCATCCCTCTGAAGAAATACTTGAACCGCAACCTGATCCGGAAAGCGGAGAAGCAGCTGCTTGAACCAAAGGCGACTGCCCGAATGGTGGCGGAAAAACTTAAATTCAACAATGAATATTATTTCTCACGCTTCTTCAAGAAGAACACCGGCACGACAACGAGGGATTACCGGGAGCAGATGCAGACACACAGGATGATGGATTAATGGATTTTTGAATTTATTCGCCTTTGGCTAATTACTGGATTATTGGGTTTGAGTTCAAGAAAAACCACGGATGCTTGAACGCCCCTTCGGGCATTAGCGGATCTTGTCGATGACGTTGTTCCAGTATAGCTGGATGAAGAAATCGCGGGTTCCCTCCTCACCGAACTCAAAGACCTCGTCAATCGTTTTCCCGAGCTCGTTGATTGTCAGACCCGCGCGGCGTTCATCTGGGTCCGTCGACCGGTAGAGACTCAATTTCCTGTAACGGAACATAGTTATTCCTAGACATTATTGAGGCAATTTAAAATTGCCTCTTTTGATCTGATTGCTTAGGTTGGTGTTCACAACTTTAGTGTGTCTTGGTATTCAATATGTAAGACACGCTGAAGCCGTGAACACCAACGGGAATACTGCCCACACAACCGCTTTTCCCGTAGATCTTATTGCTTATGTAATAATCTACCTGAAGCTTACATGCTATCAAGGTTTCGGCGAAAGGGTGATTCCCTTCTCGTCGGTGATATATGCCGAGAACGCGCTGCCGCCGCTGCCGCCCTGCTGCTTCACAAGAAGCGTGTTCACACCCTTCTTGAGCTTCAGGACACCCCAGTGGACGGCGGACCAGGTTGTGAAATCCGAACCGCAGTCGGCCTTGACTTCCGGCTTTACGTTTGTGGTGATCGGCTCGCCGTTGAGGAAGGCCTTCGCCCACCAGTCAACGCCCATATAGAAAAGCGCGGTCCTGTCTTCATTGCTGTTTATAAAGGTCACCGCATAGTTGAAGTCCGCACTTGAAGACTTGGTCCTGACAGGCATGTCCACCCCCAGGTCCCCGATTTTTCCGACGATGCTGCTGGACGACGTGCTCCAGCGGCGTTCGCTTCCGTCAGCATCCTTGTATGTTGCCGAAAGGTCGATCTTCCCTTCAGGCGGATATTTCTGGTCCATCCCCTTTTTCACGAATCTGCCCTCAGGTCCGCGCCCGGCCATGTGAAGCCCCCAGTAGCTGGCGAAAGGTCCGACAGTGGACCATGCCATGTCCGGCATGGGGTTCAGGACAGGAAGAATCTTAAGCCCGTAGACGCCGAACGATCCGTCGCGGCGGATGGCCAGGCGGTTCTTCCCCTTCTTCAACGACACGCGCGGGAACGCCGCCGTTTCCGGCATTCCCGGCTGGATCGTGATGCACGGGGCGGCAAGGCTGACACCGTTTATGGAGGCGGTTGTGACGCCCATGCCTTCGGCAACATGCCCCAGGTGGAATATGTAGTCGCCATCGGCAGGGATGTCCAGATCGAATTCAATCGTTCCATTTTTAGATTTCAAAACTTCATGGCCGTCCCATTCCGCGTTGTAGGTGGTAGATGGAACTTTTTCAGGAACTGTTCCAGCCGCCATCTTCATGAGCCCGGCGGCGGCGGTTACGCCCTCATCGGTTTCCCAGTGATCGCCTTTCCTAGGGGAAAGGAGACCTGGGAATTTCGTTATCACCTGTCCTTCCGGCATTGCAGAGATCTTTTCGTAGACCAGCATCATCGGCGCCATCGACAAGGCGGTCCTGCTGCGCCAGACATGGCCGAGGCGGTATGCCTCCCAGGCCTGTTCGAGATTCTTCAGATAGGCCGCGCGGAGCTTTTCGCTGACGTCATTCCTGCGAATTCCGCAGGTTATGGATTCCGCGATCTGCTGTGAGAAAGCGAGGCGTTCATGCAGCGCCTTCATGTTTTCTTCCGGCACAGTCGCCTTCGCCTCTGCAATTTTGGCGTCTTTTCCGGTCTTGAATGAACGCAGGGCGTACGGCTGGAGAGTCAGGTTGAGGCATCCTTTTTCCAGCGATGTCTTTTTCCCGTTCACGGTCGATGTCACGCTGTCTGCGCCGGTCAATGTTATTTTCACCTCAACCGGGAACCGCTCGCGGTTTACAGCGTAGAAGAAATAGTTATTAGTTATCAGTGATTGGTTATTTGTATTTTGCTGGCCACCGTCCACCGGCAACTGGTCACTCTTCCCGCTGTGCCATACCGCGACAGGGTCGCGTGCTGATTCGACGCTTTCAAATGGCACCGCCGGTATCGATTCGAATTCCGAGAACCATTCGTTCCATAGGCCGGGATCTCCGAACATGTCGGAATTCCCGCCGTCGCGCAGTATCGCCGAATCCTGTTCCGCCAGGACTACCGCGAATTTCTCAAGGCTGTTCCTGCCTGCCGCCAGGACCGCGGAACAGTAGTAGGGCATATCGCCTTTCTTGACGCCTTTGACTCCGAGCTTGTCGCAGGGCCAGTATGTCGCCAGTTCGTGATAGGTCATGTAGGCCGCGAAGCTGCGGACCTTTCCGAAACCCGACGCCACGTTGTCAGGATCGAAGAATCCGTCGTAGATAGCCTGTTCCGAGGAAGTGGTGTTCCTTGAACCGTAGCGCGACACGGCCATAACCGCGATGCCGTCCGTCTTCTTCAGGCGATCCAGGTCGATACCCATCTCGTAGAAGCGGCTTTTCTTGCCGTCAGGGATCTTGAAACACGGATCGCAGTCGCCGTCGCCGGCAATTATGAAGTTGACATCCTTCCTTCCATCCTGGATCCGGTCGCGGATCCTGAGATGGTAGTCCATCGTCTTGTCGCTGCGCCATTTCATCCATTTGCCCTTCACGTCCTTGGACACGAGGAAGTCGAAGCGCTTTACAAAACGGTCGGGATCGTCGTTTGAAACAGGAACCTTCACGCCGGTTTCCTTTTCAAACTGCTTCATTGTCCAGTCTCCATAGCCCCAGTGCAGTCCGGGTATGTTGAAGTCGCCCCTGAACAGCCATGCATCTGCGCGTACGCAGATTCCTTCGAATGCCGGTGAGTCACGGAGCTTGTCGGCCAGTTCGCCCATGGCGTTCACCCATCGTGTCTGGATGGCGGGATGGAAGGTGTTGAGATCGCATGCTGCGAATCCAGTACCCTTCATGGCGCCGGTGCAGCTTACCGACCGTACATCCTCGGGATTCTCCACTTCCTTCGGCAGGACTACCATGTTGAGGTACCACTGCGTCGGGAAGACTTCCGGCATGTAGCGCATGCCATATTTTTCGCATATCAGCGCGAGAAGCCTGGTCTCGTCGAAATCGCTGGTGAGGAAGCCGTCGAGATATTGGGACCTGTAGAACGCCTCCTGGTAGCCGACTCCGAGACCTGTTATTCCGTTGAAGCCGAAATACCGGACAAGCCGCGCCCATCGGTCAAGTCCTATGAACGCCCTGACGGACTGCGGAGCCCCCCTGTGGGTGAGATGGATGTTGGTCAGGAACCTCCAGCTGAGGGCCTCCTCATACCAGTGGATGGCGGAACGTCCATTCTTCCATTCGACTTTTGTCGCGGGAAGCTCGCCGTCGAAGCGGTAGATGTTTATCTTCGACGCCGCGGCCCTGTGCCCGACCTGCTGGCTGATCACGCAGATCTGGATATTGTCCGAGGCGGCCCAGAAGACACTCTTCATATTCCTTGATTCATTTGATATGGGGAATATTCCTCCTGTCTCGTAGGATTTGCTGTATGAACTGCTGCCTTCGACAAAGCCTCCGGTCTTCCTGTCGATCTGTATCAGGGGAACTGTAACCGAACGGCGCATGTCGTCCGGGAATTCCAGTTCTATGAGATAGGGTACGCCAGCTTCGGGAAGATCGAAACGATATGCAAATCCTGAATATGATCTGGGAATTTCCGTCGGGGTCAGAGGTACTTCGACATCGGCTCCGTAGCAGTTGTTGCTTTCACGGTATTTGCCGGCTTTCGACTCCGAAACCCGCGTGGCGCCGTTGCATTCCCAGTAGTTTTCACCGGTTACTACAGGCTTGCCGTCAATCGTATTCGCAACGCAGTCGATCACCCTCACAAGCGACGGTTTCCCACCCGGCCTCAAAGCTGCGTTTACATCGACAACAACAAATTCGCCGATCCTGAACTCGCTCGGACGCAGAAATTTTCCATTAGTCTCGGCCAGCAGTTCGAAGACCCCTTCCGCAGGACATTGAATTTCAACGGTCTTCTCAACGGGTTCAGCGCTTGGCTCGAAATTGACTGTCACGCCAGTAGCTTCAGGGGCGGCTTTCGGATCGAGCAGATTTGCCCTTAGCAGTTTGTAACTGGCTGCCGAATTTGTTCCTCCTCCCAGGACTTTGATCTTCAGTTTTTCTCCGGCCCTGACGACATCGATAATAGTTTTGGAGGCTGATACCGAAGCTTCCGGACGCTTTTCAGAAGATTTGAATTCCCACGCATCAAAGATTCCGTGCGGAAACGAGATCCTGCCTACGCGGCGGATGTTCATTTCGTGCTTTCCCTTTTTAAGGAACAGGTTTGCGGTTTTCGCAGTTTCCTTTGATATGAAATCCCCTTTGTCTCCCGAGCGTAGTTCGCCGGAACGGTATATGAAATTTCCATCTATGACAAGGTCATGCCCCATCTGGCCGAGAGGATTTTTCAGGAATAGCTCATACCATCCGTCGGCCGGAATATCGATATTGTAGGTGGTGTTCCAACCCTGCGGAGCCCCTTCCTTCGGCCAGGGCTGATCCCGCTTCGGTTCGCTGGTGAACGGACGTCCATCGCCCCACTCAACCTTTGTGAAGTCCCAGAAGCTCCCTGACATGCCGGATGCTGGAGATTCCTTCGGTTCGGCGGAGGCTTTTGATATGAGGACGGGAATTATAAACGCACCTACGAAAGCCGCAAGCATGAACTTATCCATTGGCATGACTCCTTGTTGCTACTTTGAATTTAAATTTTGTCCGAGTATATCACTATATCTCTATGGAGTCAAACGCAACCTGGGATTTTATTTGCGGAATAATTATGGAAAATGTGCTTTTACTCAGCTCCGACATTTCTTAAACAATGTAGCACAGGCATCTTGCCTGTGATTTTTTCTGACGTTTGGATTTTATTTTTTAAAAAAGTAACTCGGGCATTCCTGCCAGAAAGACACAGGCAAGATGCCTGTGCTACATTCTCCCATTCCTCGAAATTAAGATGGTACATGCTAAAGCACGTACCTACTCCATCCCCGCCGCCTGCGGGGTATAGCCGCGCTCATGCAGGAGATCGTATATTTTTCCTATTACGGGCCCATTCTGCAGAATGCTGCCGAGGAACCACCAGTAGAGAGATGATTCTTCGGTCATGGCATCAAGGCAGTATTCGAAGAACTCAGCATCATCGGCGAACTTGTGCCCCAGCCCGACCACGTCATGGTCCTTGTACATGCCCTCGGTCAGATGCAGCGCCAGCACTGCCGAACCGCTGAATTCGCGGATAAGGGTTGCCGGATCGTCTGAGTTGCCAGGATTCCAGTTGAACGCCCGGATGTTTTTCACCTGCCGGATATTGTCGAAATAAGGAGCGCGCCAAGTGCAGGAATGGTAGAAGAGAGGGCCGACCGCCTCCGCAATGCGGTTGACATAGGGAATGCTGAACTCCGCATGCATGGCGGGCGAGATCAAACTCATGGTGTCGTCAGCCAGCATGGTGCCTGACCCGGAACACCAGATCAGAGGGAATCCGCATGGATTGTACCTGTCGCCTGCCGCCTGCTGGATGAGGCGGATATATTCAATCTGGAACCTGGTGACCTTGTCCAGCAGTTCATGGATCGCTTCCGGATACTCGATCAGTGCCGTGTAGAAGGATTCATCCCACATCAGTTCGACAATTCCCAGAGGCGACTGGATATCCGGATTGCGCACACGGTCTCCCTGCGGAATGGTGCGGACCAGTTCGGCTGTCAGCTTGATGATTTCTCCAGTCCTTCCGTTGCGCGGATCTGGAACCGCCAGTCCATGCACCTGCGCCGGATCGGTTATCAGCGGCTTTATCCATTCCTTGTCTTCGCTTATCTTTACAGGCTGGCATCCGAAAGCCAGCGGCGCGATGCAGGTGCTTCCTCCGCCACCGTGGGTACGGTATGGCGTCCAGTCCCAGAGAGGCATTGCATTCAAGCGTGCGCTCCTGGTTTCACCGCCATTGCCTGAATAGTAGCAGAACTTCTGTCTGGGATTGGCAAAAGCCTGTTCAAGACGTGATGCCATCTGTTCCCGGTTCCGAGCCGACATATGATATCCTCCTGTTTTAGCGCATAAACTTATTTTCAACAATATCAATACAAGTAGTATCAATATGAGCTGATTGCAAAAATATAAAAAACTGTTGCCGATTAAGTAGGGCGGTCATTCTTGGCCGCCATCTTGTCGGGATGTTCCTGAGAGCAGGTACGTGCCCTGGTCGCCTATGGCGCCGCCGCAGGCGGGTAAACTTTTATTGGCCTTTCGCTCGTAGTTAAGCTCGCAAGAGCTGTCTCCCCTCCGTGCGCTCCGCGAGGCACTGTGCGCTCGGGGCTATTTAACACTGGCACTTGCACTGTCGGATGACAGGGTATCGCCGGCATCGGATTCCCTGCATTTACTCCTGCTTCCTGCTTCTTCAACATCGGCACATATACCGTCTCATATATCCTGAC
>JBAQUG010000498.1:0-7759 GCA_049297395.1 Victivallales bacterium
TTAAAATAAATTGCAGTATTCAAATCTTACAGGTAATAAACGGTTATCCCAATGACTGTGGAACCTCATCAAGTTTCGCCGCTTTTTGCGGCCCCATCCCGAAGGGGCGTGGTTACTGACGCATTACGGAATTAGCTCTGATTTTCCATCAAGCTGTCAATCCGTCTGGATTTTTCACATGTTCCCTGTAGATTATGCCGCCGTTCATTTTTACATCAAAAAGGAATCTATTCCATGTACTGCGCACATGCATTCACAGCCATCCAATCATCCATCAAGCCAGTCATCCATTCAGAATAACCCATGCGTTTCTACATTTACATATTTGCATTCCTTTTCAGCCTTGCCACCATCCTGATCCAGCGAGGAGTCTTCTTTTATACCAAGTACGAACTGTCGTTGAGCGACTTCCAGAATCTCCTGCTCGCCCTTGCTACTGGAATTACATACATAGCAGGGGCCCAGCTTTCCCATAGGTTCTGGGAGAACGTCGGTCCGCGCCGCGCAATGTTCATTCTCCTTTTCATACAGCTTATACTGCCTGTATCGGCGTTTGTCTTCCCGAATGCCGCTGCCATTTCAGCCGTTGTCATCCTTTACTCGCTGTTCAACGGGATGACCTGGCCTGTTGCCGAAAGCTATGCGAGCGCCGGCCTTGATGAGAAGCAGTCATCAAAATCCATCGGGATATACAATCTGTGCTGGAGCACGGCAGTTCCTCTCGCCGTTCTCATATCAGGGGCTGTCATTTCCGTATTCAAGAACGGGATATTCCTGCTGGCAGGAATGGGGGTGGTCGTAGCGATTCTTCTGGTCTTCTTCCTTCCAAAGGTCATTCCACACCATTTGTCCGCCGCATCAGACGGCTCAGGGAGCGACAACTCTATTTCATATGAGGACATGCGGGGAATGCTCGTATCCAGCAGATGGTCCATGGGATTCTCATACGCAATGATGCAGATACTTGCCTCGCTCCTACCTGGGAAGTTCGCCGAAATGGGGGTGTCCGTCGCAAAAGCCGGACTTATTGCAAGTTTTGTTGATGCGTCCAGGACTTTTGCTTTTCTACTGATGGCCGCGACAGCCTGGTGGCACGGACGGAAGATTATCCTGGCATCTGTTTCATGTACTATTGCAGCTGGATTCTGCATGGCGATGTTCTCCGACTCGGTGCCGCTGATAATCGCAGGCGAGGTAATCTATGGCGTTTCTGCGGGGTTCGCATATTATTCCGCCCTATATTACGCCATGGTCCTCAGCAATGCCTCGGTTGGGGCAGGGGGCTCGCACGAAAGCGTCATCGGCATTGGTTTCACCGTGGGGCCGATAGTCGTCATTTCCGGCAAGCAGATTGCGCTGCTCATGGGGCTTTCGGTTACGACAGGACTTCTGTTCGGAATTGTTCCGATGATATTGGCGGCAGTTCCTGTCTCAATATTGTGCCTGCTCCCCGGAAAACGCTGAGAATCCGAGCCATGCGTCTGATGCTATCCGGCCTGGGATTGGATTTTCTCCAGCATTGCGGGTGTGACGGCAATAGTTTCTCCATCGCGGCGGAATGCCCGCTCAAGCCTTTCAAATATCCTGCTGCGTGCCTGGCGTTTCAGGCATTCCAGATCTCCTACAATATGCATTTCACGGCGGCAGCGGGTGTGCGCCACGTTGATCCGGTTGGGATTGTCAATGAAGCCGATACCGGAATGCAGGTTGCTGCGAACATAGCAGATGATGACAACATCGCTTTCACCGCCCTGAAAACTGTCTACTGTTGCAATCCTTGTAAGGAGGAAATTACGCCACCGCTCTGCGGAAACAGGCTGTCCAAGGCGTTTATGTGATAAAATTTCCCGCAGTAGCGAGACCTGTTTGCGGTATGGTGCGATAATTGAAATTTCCTCAAGTGGATATTTTGATGCGGCCTTATAGAAGATGTGGGCGCAGATTTGCGCCTCCGTTCTGTTTGCCAGCCCAGGCTTGCCGCCCTCAAAGCACAGCTGTTCGCTGCGCATCGATTCCGGCAGTTCGGAGGTGGAATACATCTGCATGCTGGATGACGGGTAGCGTATTTCGCGTTCATGGTAGGCAAGGCGGTAATAGTCGGCGCTGTAACTGGGTTTCACCCCGGCTCCATAGAAGAGCGTAGAGGCGAATCGCAACAGCCTCGGATTCTGACAGCGATAAGAATGCTGCAGCATGATTACCGGAATACCGCGCAGTTTTACAAGATACTCAAGGGCGCTGTCGGATACTGCGGTGCGAAGGTGGCGCGGAACTGATTTGAATTTCTCCTCCAATAGCTTATGCACTGTTTCGGGCATTGGAAATGGTGGAAGCTGCAGGTGGTCGCCGAATAGCACGACTTTGCGTCCGAAGTTGGCGCATAGCAGGAATTCAGCCAGATTGGACATTCCCGCTTCATCAAAGACAACGACATCGTATTGTCCGTTGAGTTTCATGTCATCTATCACTATCTGGTCACGGAGCAGGCCGACATTTGTTCCGGCGTAAATGCCGCCACGCAGCCTCTTGCGTCCGGCAACGAAGCGGTCGACGGCTGAACGGTTCCCTACCCAGCAGCGCTCCGCCACATCTGGCGATATGCTGGCGAGATTGTTTCCGAAACGCAACACTGGAAAATCTGTGAGGCGGCGGCAGATATTGTCTATGGCCGTGTTTGACGGAGCAGCCGCCAATACCCGCAATCCCTGTCCGCACAATTGCCTCAATACCTGTTCCAGAACATAGGTCTTTCCAGTTCCAGGAGGGCCTTGCACCAGAACTACGGGGTTTCCTGGATTTACTGCGGCGCTCCAGGCCAGACGTTGCGATTGATCAAGACCCGCCGGTGCCTTATCCGAAATGCCTGAAGTGAATGTGAACGGTTTCAGACCGAGCGAAAATTCCAGGCCGGAGGATAATCTGTCACTGTCGGAGTTCTGGACCGAGCTGCTTAGGATTTTCATGCCGGTGGCGATAAATTCGCTGGGGCTTTTTGGCAAAACCCCATACAGCCTGGGAAAATATGAAGCTGCAGCAGCTCCAAAGTCACTGCGCAGGCGCCCGAACAGCACATCCCCATCATAAATATCTATTTTAAATGTAGCGACCGGCGATCTCTCACCGCGCACTCTTACCTGGAGAATGTCGCCTTGCGCCAGCCGGGCATATTGCGGGACGCTCAATTTAAGTGGAAGATCAATTCCTGAAGCGGCACCGACAACTTCCGCATCACTGAATGTCAGCGCAAACGCTTTCTCGCTTTCGGCTGTCAAGACACACGCAGTTTCAAGAAAATGCAATTCGCGCATGACCGTCCAGTGGGTTTTAGCCGGAACATGCACAGGCGGTTTCTCAGTTTCCTCATGTTCATCATTGCCTGCGGCATAGCTGCCATCAAGACCCAGGCTGAGTTGATCGCTGAGTTCATCAGTGGCCATGTCGGCTGATGCATCCTTGAACAATTCCCTGATTCCCTGCAGCGGCAGCCGTTTCATCCTTTTGATCGTCTGTGGATTATGATGTTCCGAGATGGCTTCCAGGCCTGCGGAAAATTCTTTTTTCGACAAACCGAGTATTTCGTTCCGGGAATCGTTGTTCCGCAGGTGACTTATCAGATCATAGATGATTTCAAGTTGTTCTCCATGGCTTACGGACCCGTCGTCCCGCAAGGTGGCGGAACGCGCGGTTGCAAATGCCTCGCCATTCCGGAAACGCAATAGAAAGGATTGTTCCAATTCAAGAGTCTCGACAACCAACGAGGCGCAGCGGTTTTCATTATTCCAGGTAAAGAATCCAAGCACGGAATTATTGCAGGCCGGAAGTTTGTGTTTCTTTCCGGACAGCTCAAAGCATCCACCTTTCAAGATAAACGGCTGCGGCCTGTACTTTAATTCCCAGCGGGCATAAAGGCCTTCTTCCAGAGCGCCTGCCGGAGAACTGAGTTTGAGCCGCCTGCCTTCTTCAAGATAATGCCTTATTTTTTCAAATTCGGTATTCAAATCTACTATCCTGTTCCTAATTTATTATTTGATTGCGGACCATGCTGGATTGATGGAACAATAGTTTTCAATACGCCTGGTGTCTGAGTTCCAAGTAAAAATCCAATCATCAGATGACACCGAGTAAATTCTGGGATTTTCGTAGTTGGTTATCAATACACCCAAAGTTGATTAAATAAAATCTTCCCGATGATTTTATTCAAATAAATGGAAAAATTCGGAATTAAGGCTATCTTCAACGCTTTTCCGGAACCATGAAAAACACTTAAACTGAATTTGATTGTTTTATGATTAATGAGCTGACAGACAAGCTTAATGCAAAAATAGAATACGCCGGGAATGCGCTGAAAAATGCCGCTTCGGAAGCCGACATGGAATGCATACGCGTCGAGATGATCGGACGCAACGGTTTTCTTCCCGCAATCGGCGCGGAGATGAAGAATGTCCCACCACAGGAGAAGCCGGAATTCGGCAAGGCATTCAATGTCGCCAAGAACAAATTTGATGCCATCCTGGAGGAGGCCAGGGAAAGACTGAAGGCGCATTCCCGCAAGAAGTCTGAGAAATTCTTCGATGTGACGCTTCCCGGACGCAAATGGGCGCTTGGAGGAAAACATCCTGTTTCAAAGGTCATTGACGATTGTGTCGCCATATTCCGCAGGATGGGATTCATTGTCGCGGAAGGACCGGAAGTTGAAACCGTATACCATAATTTCGACGCCCTCAACACTCCTGCCGACCATCCGTCCCGCGATCCTCAGGACACATTCTACTTCGGCGACGGACGCCTTCTCAGGACTCAGACTTCAACGGTGCAGATCAGGTACATGGAGAAGAACGAACCTCCTGTCAGGATTGTTTCTCCCGGAAGATGTTACCGCCGTGATACTCCGGACGCCACGCACAGCATGAACTTCCACCAGATTGAAGGATTGTATATTGATAAGAATGTTTCAATGGCTGACCTCAAGAGCACGCTTCTTTATTTCGGACGCGAACTCATGGGTGAGGAAACCCAGATCCGGATGCGTCCGCATTTCTTCCCGTTCACTGAACCCAGCGTCGAATGTGATTTCTCCTGCATCATGTGCGGGGGCAAAGGATGCCGTGTCTGCAAGTACTCCGGCTGGCTTGAAATCGCCGGCGCAGGAATGGTGAATCCGAACGTGCTTAAAAACGTCGGATACGATCCTGAGAAATGGAGCGGCTATGCATTCGGAATGGGGATCGAGAGAATTGCGATGATCCGCTACAGGATAAACGACATCAGATACCTATACGAAAACGACATGCGCTTCCTGGAACAGTTCTGATACTCTTGCACGAGGCCGTGAAGCTCTCAGCGTGCCAATGTCCGCGCTTCAAGCAATTTATCAGCCATTCTTTTCATTTTGGTATTTCTTGAAGTTTTCCGCCTGTTCAAATATTTCTTTGTACACCTCATCCCTGTCGACCGGAGGATAGCCATGCTCGGCAAGAAGAACAATTAGATCAGCCTTCAATTCGTTTTTGATATCATTTCTGTTGCTCCAGTCTGTATACTTGGCTTTGTCATCAACCACCTCTTTGACCTTCTTCGATAGCGAGATGAGCTTTTCTTCCGGGTACTCGAAATCATACTTATGCGCAAGTGATTTCAGAATGTCGTAGAAGGCTTTCTCCTCAAAATCGATCCCGAGTTCTGCAAAAGACTCCTTCTCCTTCTTCAGTGCTTGGTATAGGTCAATGATCTCATCAGTGAAATCTTCGAGAACATTGCTCACCAGGACATCTTGTTCTTTTCGTTCGTTGTATTTGTCCACCAATGCCTTGAACATTTTAGAAAAGTCAGCGGCTTTTACCCTGTTGACCTTCCTGAAATCATCAATTGCCCTGTTTAGAAGCTGTTGCAGGAGCCTGATTTTTGTATTTGGCATCTTGATCTTGTCAAGCTTCGCCAGGTATTCATCATCAAAGAGGTCTATTTCCTTTGTTCCATCTTTGCCAAGCTTGAACACCTCTTCAACACCATCGCTTTGCAGTGCCTCCCGTATCATTTTCTGTACTCTGGCGTTCATTTGTGCAAAATCCGGAGCATCGCCTTTAGTCAGTTTGAAGACGATGGAGCGGACTGCCATGTAAAAATGGATATAATCGCGCTGTTCTTGGGTAAATGCGTCACTGCCGCAACAAATGTCGTAGGCGGCTTTCAGACGCTTAGCCAGCCCCATGAACCGCTTTTCCATTTTGTCTGTTATTTGCACGTATTCTGCCGCCATGTTGAGGCAATGCAGCTGCTTAAGCGGCTTGCCGGAGAAATAGGGGCTCATGTCGAACTTGTGAAACAACCTTGACAGAAGATCAAGATGGTCCTTCACAACGACAATCGACTGCTGAATTTCTTTAATGTTTGTGCTGTCCGTCTTGGAATACTGGGCCAAGGCAAGGTTCATCTGTTTCTTGATGCCGATATAGTCAACAACAAGCCCCTTCTCCTTGGTGCCATATTTACGGTTCACCCGGGAAATAGTCTGAATCAGGTTGTGCCGTTGAACCGGCTTGTCGATGTAAAGTGTGTCTAGAAACGGAACGTCGAAGCCAGTCAGCCACATATCCACCACTATTGCAATCTTGAAGTTGCTCTTTTCGCTCTTGAACTGCCGGTCAAGCTCCTTCCGGTAATCATTGCTGCCGAGAATGTCGTATAGTTCCTTGGGATCGTCCTGGCCTCTGGTCATAACCATTTTGATCCGCTCCATAGGTTTGATTTCCCTGCGATCCTGGTCCGACAAGACAACACCGTCTTCACAGGCTTTCAATTCCGCCCATTGAGGCCTGAGAGCAACAATGAATTTGTAGAGCTCGTAGGCAATTGGGCGACTGGAGCATACGAACATGGCTTTACCCCTGATGGTAGCCCCTTCACTGACACGCTTCTCATAGTGGGCCACAAAATCTCCGGCAACGGCTTTCAGACGATCGGGATCGCCCAGTATGGAGTTCATCTGTGCGTTGGCTTTTTTGCTTTCTTCGATGGCATACTCGTTTGCACCTTCTTCGGCGCACTGTGCGTAATAGGCCTCGATCTCCTTAAGCTTCCTGCTGTCCAGAAGAACCTTGGCGGCGCGTCCCTCATAAACGATCCGAACCGTGATTTCATCCTTCACGGACTCGGACATGGTGTAGGCGTCAACAACATCGCCGAACACATCGAGTGTCGCGTCAATTGGCGTGCCGGTGAACCCGACGTATGTTGCGTTTGGAAGAGAATCCCGCAGATGCTTGGCAAACCCATATGTGCGTTGAATGCCGTTTGCAGTGACGCGGATTTTTTGCTCCAGATTGACCTGGCTTCGGTGAACTTGTGAACGGTCGTCAGAAATACCCCGCCGCTTCGCCGCCCTTTGAGCAACTGGCGCAGATGATCCCGGCTTTCCACGCTGACGACTGTTTCATCGCCGATAAATCCTTTGGCATTAACGAATTGCCCCGAGAGTTGGTCGTCCAGATCCGTGCGGTCGGTAATCAACACGATGGTGGGGCTGGAGAAATCGACGCTCTTCATAAGCAAGCGGGTCAGAAACAGCATGGTAAAGCTCTTCCCTCATCCGGTAGCGCCGAAATAAGTTCCGCCCTTGCCATCACCCTCGGGCCGCCGATGAATCTTGATATTGTCGTATAGCTTACGTGCCGCATAGTATTGCGGGTAGCGGCAGACGATCTTGACGTCATGGTTTGAGGAGGTGTCGGGAAATAGATGAAGTTCCTTATAATGTCCCTCA
>JBAQUG010000499.1:0-94258 GCA_049297395.1 Victivallales bacterium
GTTGCCTGTCCCGGCCGGGATAGGGGAATTGGGCATATTTTGTTAAAGTATGCCACTTTCGCCGAAAGTGGCTCGAGGCTCTTTCGGCGAAAGAGCCATACTTGATTGCATTAAATAAGGCTGATACGCCCAGCTTAACGCTTACAAAAATGCGTATAGTAAGGCAGGCTTTCCAGCCTGCTTCTTGAAATGGAATAACAGGCTGGAAAGCCTGTCTTACTTTAGCAGATTTGGCAATTATGAGATTGGATTAAACAATTACAATAAGGATTGCATTAAGATGAAAGACAAAATGGCTAAATTCCGGCTGGCGTCCATCGAACCATGGAGCGTCACAGAAGAAACGTTCAGACCTGAAATGAGCATGATCGGCGAGTCGATATTCACACTTGCCAACGAGTACATGGGGACCCGCGGCAATTTCGAGGAAGGCTACGGCGGCCAGACAATGCCCGGCTGCTACATCGGAGGAATCTATGTGAGGGAGAAGGAGATCTATGCCTGGAAACGCGCATGCCATCCCACTTATTCCCATTGCATCGTGAATACTGTCAACTGGCTGGACATAGGCGTGGAAGTAGGAGGGGAAACCTTCCGCCTGGACACCGCCAGGACCAGCGGCTACCGACGTTCATTGGATATGAAGGAGGGAATCCTCTCCCGTCAGCTGGTGTTCAAGACGAAGGACGGATCTGAGACTGCCTTGACATGGGAACGTCTGGTCAGCCATGCCGACAACCACATCGGCGCAATCCGTTTCACCTTGACGGCCATCAACCACAGCAAGCCTGTGAAGATCACCATGGCCCTTGACGGAACAAAGGAAAATCATTCATCATACACGGCCCGCACCCATACCCGCATGATGGAGCAGGGCAAGGCAAAGGATGATCTGTTCCTGCTTACCAACATAATGACCACCGGCCAGTACACGATGCACCGCATGCATGTTGATTTCCCTGAGGTGAAGGGGCTTTCCACTTCCGTCGAAGCGGTCGACAAAAGGGTTGCGATCATCGCAAGTTTCACGCCGGAGAAGGGCAAGAAGCTGGTGTTTGACAAGATTGTCTCGGTCTGGACAAGCCGTGAAGCCGGTTATCCGCACGGACTGATTCCGCGCAGCCAGGAGAACGATGTCTCAGATCCCGTGAAGGAAAAGAAGATAGTTGCCTTCCTCAAGCCGAAAAGCCTTGATCATCTGAAAGGCTACCGCAACAATTCATTTGACAGGGTGAAGAAGGAGCACGTTGCGAAAGTCGCACACATGTGGGACAATTGCGACGTGGAGATCGATGGAGATGCCGCCGCCCAGCAGGGAATCCGCTATACGATGTTCGAGATGCTTTCGAACTACCGCGGCGAAGATCCGAATCTGAACATCGGACCGAAGGGCTACTCAAGCGAAAAGTACTGTGGCCGCACGTTCTGGGATTCGGAAAGCTATTGTTTCCCGTTCTATCTGTTCACCAATCCGAAAGCGACCAGGAATCTGATGGAATACCGATACAACACCCTCGAACCCGCCAAGGAACAGGCGAAGGCATTTGGATATGACGGTGCGATGTATCCCTGGACCACTCTCGACGGTTCCGAAGAGACGGGCATGTGCTGGGAATACTGGATGGGCGAGATCCACATTAATGCCATCGTAGGCTATGCGATGTGGCTGTATGCGCATATAACCGGTGACAAATCCTATCTGTACGAGAGAGGAATCGAGGTGCTGATAGAGCAATGCCGTTACTGGGACGGACGCAGCGCCTTCATCCCATACAGGGGAGGATATGCGATCAACCGCGTGACAGGTCCCAGCGAATTCGGCCAGGCAGTGAACAACAACTGGTACACCAATTTCATGGCCAAATGGCTTCTGGAATATACCGTTGACTTGATGAAGGAAATGAAGACAGCGGCGCCTGACAAGCTGAAGGCGGTTGTCAAACGCACCGGTTTCAATGAATCCGAATCAGAGAAGTGGGTGGAGATCGCCGCCAAGATGATCCTGCCCTATGAGAAGGATATGGATGTCTTCATCGAACAGGACAATTACATGTCGCTGAATCCGTTCGCGCGTGAGACATTGGACCGCGACCGCGACATCCCGATCGAGGACAAGTGGCCGATCGAGCGCACGCAGAAGACGCAGTTCTCCAAGCAGCCGGACGTCCTTCTCGGAATCTTCCTGCAGAGGCACAAGTTCTCGCTTGAAGAAAAGAAGAAAAACTACCGCTTCTATGAACAGCGCTGCGTGCATACCTCCTCCCTTTCTCCGGCGATCCATTCGATACTCGCCTCCGAAGTGGGCCGTTATAACCAGGCCTATTCATATTACCTCTGGGGCTCACGGCTTGACCTGGATAATTTCAACAACAACACCAATGAAGGACTGCACATCTCCTCCATGGCAGGTTCGTGGATGAACATCATCTTCGGGTTCGGAGGAATGATCTACACGGGCGATATCCTCTCCTTCTCGCCGATACTGCCTCAGGAATGGAAGAGGTACTCCTTCAAGTTCGTCTACCGTGAAAATGTGATAAAGGTGAATGTAGACAATAAACAGGTCACCATGCAGCTGATGGCGGGCGACAAGCTGAAGGTCAAAGTTTACGGAAAGGAGATCGGGCTTTCCAAGATACCGGTTTCCGTTCCGCTTCTGCCTGAATATGTCAACCGCCCGCATCCCAAGGCAATATTGTTTGATCTTGACGGTGTCGTCGTGGACACCGCCAAGTTCCACTATCTTGCCTGGAAGGAAGTCGCTGACGAGGAGAAGATCTATTTTGACAGGCACATCAACGAGAGGCTGAAGGGAGTCAGCCGCATGGAGAGCCTCGATATAATCCTGGAACGCGCGGAACGCAAATACAGCCAGGCGGAAAAGGAAAAGATCGCCGAAAAGAAAAATGCCATCTACGTGAAAATGCTCCATACTCTGACTGAAAAGGACATATTGCCAGGGGTAAACCACTTCCTGGACCAGCTGCATGAGGCGAAAATGAAGACCGCGATAGTTTCCGCCAGCAAGAACACAGATTTCATACTCGAACAGATTGGAATTAAAAAACGCTTCGACGTCCTAGTCACCGGCAATGATACAAAGAAGTCAAAGCCGGATCCTGAAGGAATGCTTCTCGCCGCGAAAAGGCTGGGAGTCAAACCGTCCGAGTGCGTCGTGATAGAAGATGCCGCTGCCGGAGTGGAAGCCGCCGCCGCCGCCGGAATGCGCAGCCTGGGCATCGGCGACAAGACGCTGCTCCACGTTGCGGATTACGCAATCCCATGCACGAAATATCTGGACATGGAAAAAGTGCAGGCTCTATATTAAGGATGGATTTGCCCGGAACGCCGGCAACTTGCCGGCTCGGTTGAACAGATGCCACCAGGTTGGTGGCGTTCCAGGAAGAATTCCTGTGATCGACCCAGGAAAGACTGAGGGATTAAGCCCTCCTTTATTTTAGAACTCAATTCTATTTCGAGACAATTTGTAAAATAAGACACAACTAAAGTTGTGAACTCCTACAAACTGTGTTTCAATAGTTTGTGTTCACGGCTTCAGCGTGTCCTGGTGTTTTAGATGTGCTTTTAGTCTGCCAACATCGATATTCTTAAAATTACAGGATCCGTCCAGTGCCAGCTTTGCGGCGGTTCCTGCGGCCTGTCCCAGCTGCATCATCGTGCGTGAAAGACGGCAGCTTGACGCGGCAATGCTGGAAAAACCGGCAATGCGCCCGGCAACCAGCAAGTTGGAGAATCCTTTGGGAATCAGGCAGCGGTAGGGTATACCATATGGTTCATGCAGTTCTCCGGATTTGCGACCCTCCGCGCCATGGCTGTCCATCATGTGGTCTGACAGGGCAATAATATCCTGATGCCGCTGTTTGCTTATTCCCTGGAGCAGGTCGTTCTCATTCAGCATGTATTCGCAGCATGTCCGGAATGTCTCCCTGACTCCGATACGGGGCGCAATTGATTTCATTTGGTAACGTCTGAATTCAGGGTATGAAGTCTGAAGATAATGCCAATACGCCTTCACGCGGCGGGTGCATTCGGTGTAGGCCGCCGTCTCACCCAGTTCAAGATACTCGGAGCCGCTCATTGTCGGCAGCATGTTGCAGTTCCTGTCTCCGTTCGGATATTCGACACATGACATGCCTGGATACTGCTCCGACCACCAGCAGTCGGCGGGAATGTTCCCAGGAAGCTCCTCGATGGCATCGTGCCCTGAAGGAGATATGCGGAATATCAAAGTCACGCCATTCCATCTTCCCAGCGGTTTTTCCGGCGCGTCAGGCTCATTGAAAAGCGATTTGGGATCTTCTCCGCTCAATAGTTCGATGCCTGCCGCCTTTGCCATGACTCCGCAGGAATCTATCCAGAGATCAGCCGTGATGATTTGTCCATCTGACAGGACAATAGACTCGACTTCGCCGGATGATATTTTTCTGATTTCATTCAAACATGAGTTCAGAAGTATCCGGCAGTGTCCGGATGAATCGAGCATTTCCCTGACAACCATGTCAAATGCGGCTGGTTCGAAAACTATCCCATGCCATTGATTGCGGCAGCGTTCAGCATCATCAATCAAGCCCCGGGTTCCGCTCCGCAGCAAAGTGTCGGAATATTCTTTTGATGGATCGATCAAGGATTCTCCTCCAGGAAATGGAGGAGTGTTATGATTGGGGTGGCAGCAATGACGGCCCATGGAATAAATTCCAACGGCGTGCGGAATCTGCTGGAGTCTTGAAAATATCTCAAATGGTATGCCTGTTGCTCCGGCGACAGGTTCCCAGCAGTTTACACCGGCAACGGTGGAGTTTCCTCCCAGCATCGCCTCCCTTTCAACGATAACGGTGTCAACGCCCAGTCGAGATGCGGCCAACGCGGAGCCGACTCCAGCGCTTCCGCCTCCGACCACGCACAGCTGGCATTTTATTTCAGGCATGATTCAATCTCCTTTATAGTGTCTTTATTTCACACTTCCATGCTTTAAGCGTATATAAAACTTGAAACTCGAAGCACGAAAACCGAAACAAGCTCGAAATAATGAAAACATCAATTCTTAAAACAATCTTTGAACCATTTGAAAATTCATTAATTCCCAGTTTGTTTCGAATTTCGATATTCGGATTTCGAGTTTGGGTTGCGGGCAGAGCCCGCCTTAGTATAGGCGTTCCTCCAGGCATTTGCAATGAATTGGTTGCCAGCTATGAATTATTCCATGATGATGTGCGTGGACGGATGCAGCAGGATGTTGCGATCCTGGTAAATCGCAACAAGTTCCTTGGCGGCATTAATCTCCACAAGGCGATCATAAGTGGAGTCGGAATAGACAATGTTGCCATTGTGCAGCACCGATATGCCGGCGATCCAGCCACGCTCCAACCTGCTGTCCGCAACCATATCATACTGCCAGACTATTTCATCTTTTGTGTTGATTTGCACAATAAGTCCTGAAGAGCCGAGGCTGACCATCGTGGAACCATCCGGGAGAATGAGCGGCATATAGGGTGTTCCGGGCAGATCAACCTGATGAACGATCCTACCCAGCCAATCGCACTCAAGAAGTTTTTTGGCGCCATGTGCGGCAATCAGGACATTGCCGTTGGCCTTCAACCGCAAAAGACGGAAGGCGTAGAGGTAGTCCTGCGGAGAAGAGGCTAGAGGAAAATCAAAGAAACGCACTGTCTTTCCATTAAGATCTATTTCCCGGATTTCAGCTTTGGCAAAGTCGCCGGTCAGCACATTGCCGTTAAGCATTTTTTCACAGGAAAAAAGTCCAAGGCGCGGGTGAGTGTAACGCCAGATTTCCTTGAAGTCCTGATCCAGTTCCACAATGGCATTATTGGCACTTAAAAGAATTCCTCCACCTGATAGCATTTGAAGGTCAAGCGGATATTCGATGTGAAATTCATGCAGTACCTGGCCTGATGCAGAAACGTGAACAACGCGATGCAGTCTCAGGTCGTGTTCAGCAACAATAAATTCTTTCTTAAATGGCTTCATCCCATATCCTTTTTAACTTACTCAAGCACGATATTTCCCAAGGCATTGCGCAGGTAGGCCAGGCTCCGGGCGATGCCTTCCTGCACATCGTTGACCGGCTCATATTCAATAAGATATATGCCGTCATATTTCATTTTTGGAAGGAGCGTGGCGTAATCCAGATCGTCATCGCCTGGCGCGGCCGCCGTCCAGCCGCCGTTTTGGCGTTTCCAATCCTTCAGGTGGCAATATGTGATACGGTCATTGATGATATCCAGGCAGAGGGCGACATCGTTAGGAGCTGCCGCCTTTATGTTGCCAGGATCAAAGTTAAACCCTATCTGGCCTGGAAGGCTGTCCATAAGGCGTTGAAGAGCGGCACGATCTGTTGTTACAGTTGATTCATGGAAGGCAACACCTTCACGCATGGTTATACGTCCGTGCGTCTCGATGGCCGCAGTGATACCAACTTCAGCGCATACCTCTGCGCAACGACTGAACGCTGCGAGCATCTGCCGCCATGTCTCCTCTGTTGTTTCCGAAAGCGGCATGAAACCGGCAAAGAGACGAGCCTGGCTTGCACCCAGTTTTGCGACTAGGCGAAGCTGCCGTGTTACAGACGTGAGCATGCGGTCATGATCGCCGGGAGAAGACAAGGTGAAATCGTTTTCGATACAGCAAAATGGAGTGGTAATTCCATATGAATCGCCCATTTTCCGGAAGTCGGCGATTTCTGCTTCCGTCATCTTTTCCGGAAGACGGCCAATCTGCCCGCCTCCGATACCTATCTCCATGGTTTTAAAACCGAAAGCACGGCAAAGATTAAAATGTTCCTCCATTGGGAGATTCCTAAATCCCCACTCGCCACAGCCGATTTTAAATGTTCTCATGAATTACCCTGTTTTAAATAAAGCAAATCCTTAATCGCCACTTGTTTAGAACGGAACAACATCCTGTTCCATGCCGTAGACGACAATTTCCGGGACAGCCGCACCTTTGCTCATGAACACTATGCCATGGGCGGCCTCGGCAATATGCTCCGGACGCAAGGCGTTTTCCTCATTCCATCCGAAATTGTTTATTCCGGCGTTTTTCTGGAATCCGGTGTTTGAACCGCCGGGGACAATAACCGACACTGCGATATTAAACGGGCGAAGCTCCGCGTGAAGACAGCGGCTGAACATGGAAAGCCCGGCTTTCGACGCGGAGTAGACGCTCCACTGCGGCCATGCGAACTTCGCACATGCGCTGGTCAGATTGATTACAAGCCCTCCCTTCTGCTTTTTCATCTGGGGGACAATGGCCCTGCAGGAATTGATCACGCTGGTCAGGTTAAGATCCAAAATCTGACGGACAGAAGCTTCGTCCATATCTTCTATCGGGCCGATTTTCACGCCGCCACCGGCATTGTTGATCAGCACGTCAATCCTGCCGAACTTCTTGACAGTCTCAGCCAATACTGAGTCAAACGCGCCTGACTTTGTCACATCAGCGCTGATCGCGATTGCCTTTCCTCCGAGCTTTTCAACTTTCTTCACAAGTTCCGTGAGTTTTTCCTTGCCTCTGGCGACCAGCGCAAGGCTGCATCCGGACCGTGCAAACTTTTCCGCCATCGCCAGGCCGAAGCCCGACGTGGCGCCCGTGATGACAATAACTTTGCTCATAAAGTGACCTCCTAAAATAGTTTATATATAGAATTATATACCATATATCAACTATTGTCAAGAGTCAATATTAGAAAAAAACAGTGGTTTTTCTGGACATTCCCCGTCCCCTGCCAGCTTGCCTGGCAGGGGATTGTAAACCCTCTGTTGACGGTGGATCTCGATTGCACAGAAAATGCGTATATGTAGATAGGCCTTAGAGGTTCACTTTATCGAAGCGGATATCTGCCATATTCCCTTACAGTGTCTATGACAGCTTTCAGATTATTGAGCGGAGCGCGCCCGCAGGGGAGTATCACCATGAAATTGTCTCCGGGGATGACTTCCCGCAACATCTCCTGCACTGTTTTTGAAATCTCAGCGGGCGTTTTCGAGAGGAGGACAGGAGGATCAACCCTGGCCATGATTGCAATCTCCCTGCCGAATATTTCCTTTGCCAGTTTCAACGGCGTATTGCCTGTCTGCGGAGGGCACAGGCAATGTATGGCGTCCACGCCGGTTTCCTTTATAAGCGGCAGGAACTCCCTTATGTGTCCGCACATATGCAGCATCAGGATCTTGCCGTGGGCGTGGCATATCTGCGCGTACTTCGTCAGGACAGGGACGGAGTATTTCCTGAAGAGCAGCGGGGATACGAGATTTGTATCCAGATCTTCTGTGCATCTCATGACTTCTATGTTTGTCCGTGCCGCCTTCTCATACCATTCATAGTTTTTTTCGGCCATGACATCCATCAGGCTTTCAACTTCTCCGGCATGATCCATAAGATCATACACAGTCCTTTCCAGGCCCGCTGAATGGGATACCAGTCCATAGAAAGGAGAGGATGGCCCGCTCAGCACGGCTGCTCCGCCGTCTCCAACCAGCGCCATGTTCCTGTCTATTTCATTGGAATCAAATTCAAACTTTGTGTTCCTGCATACGTACTCAAGAATATTATAATCGCCCGGCTCCTTGATCACATGTTCTATATCCGTCCCAATACTCATGTCCGGGGGATACGAGAGGTCCGGAGGAGTGCCGGGATATCTGGGCGTAGGGACAATGACTTCCTTGTTTTTCCCGGTCAGACGGCCCAGAGGGGTTTCATATTCGGTCTGGACAAGATCCTCATGCCTGACGTTCCTTATTATGACCTGGTCGCCGTATATTGTCTTTGAGCCTCCTATCTCATATAGCAAATCGCCGCCCAGATACCTGCTTATCGCCAATCTGTCAATCGGCTCTTTCAACAGGTACACCGGCAGCTGTCCGGGGATATTGTTGAGGTTCGCAATATGCGGGGCGCACGGTATCCATTCAGGTTCCTTGTGTTTCAGCACCGCCAGTAGATTCTCCCTGGGAGTCATGAAATTCTTCATAAGAAATTCCTTTTTGTAAAATCGCAGCCTATGAAATCAATTACAAAGATACAATTCCGCCGTATTCGCCATGATCCGATTAAGCGTGAACCCATTTGAAGATTTCGCGATTACTTTATCATCCTTCAATGATGTAAGCTTTTCAAACACATTTAGTTTCAGGCTCCATCCCGCGGCAATGTCTGTTTCTCCGAAATTTGCGAGCAGGAGGTAGGACAGTCCGTCCGCGCCTGCAATCATTACAGCGCGCAAGCCGGGATGGCGTTCGTCGCTGATGGGATAATGACTGCCTGCCGAGGCGGCGGTTTCTTTGGGCGAGACCCCTGACTGGACAATAAAGGCGATGTCCATGATGGTTTGTCCGGCATCAAAGGAGCTTGTCTGATTTATGCAGGGATAGCATATTTCATCGGCATAGAGCATGCCCCCGGCAAAGGGTTTGTGGCGCAAGCCGATCTGTCTTTCACCCGGTCTGCTGACATACATGCTGTCGGCCCCGTAGAGTCCGATGACGGAAAGGCAGCCGTCGATGTTGATCCAGCTGGAATTCACCTTCAGATCCTCCGCTTTTGGCGGCAAGCCCTTTAACTTGAGAGTTCCGCTTTCAGTGCAATAGGTCCTGGATTTCCTGTTGAAAATATCGTTCGGCATCATCAGGGTGATACCCTTCACGCTTCTGAGGAATGTCCTGGTGATGGTTTTCGCATAATGCATTCCGACCACGGTGGTATCGTCGGGCAGGGCGGCGAACACCGATTTCTGGATTGCCTCCTTGTCCTTGGGAGCCTCTCCTTCTGAAAGCTGCATTTCCGAGCGCACTTCCGAAATTCCGTAGGTCAGGAAACCGCCTTTGAACATGTGTTCCCCGTGGGATGTGACGACCGAGCAGTTCTTCTCGCCTGTCCCCGTGATGCGGCCCAGGAGATTATCAGCCCATTCGGCCATGTCGCTTCTGCCGGGCGGAAGGCAGAAACCGCCCAGAGGGGTTGTCGCACCCTGCCATACCCATGAGGCGATGCGTTTCGGGGACCGCGTGAGACATGCCCCGTGATATTCATCATGCCATTGTTCAAGAGATGGAGCATTATTTTGGTTTTTCCCGGCACCTTTCCTGCCGCAGATGTCCTTCCATTGCGCGGCCATGGAGAATGTCACGGCCCTGTCGGATTCAAGACGCGTGTAATAGAGGGGGGACAGCTCTTCAAGGCGTGAAAGCCGTCCATGGAGGAAGGAGCCGTCGCTGTTCGAGCGCATTTCGGAAACGGCCGTCTTGAACCATTGTCTTTCAAACTCAAGGCAGTCGGCATCGCCGAAATGATCGTTGATGAAAAGCCACATTGGTATGGCGTAATCCTGGCAGTAGCAATATCGCACCCTGGTGTCGCCGCCTATCCTGAGCAGGCGTCCGTCGGGGAATGTACAGGTCTTCACAAGCTTCCATAAATCCCATGCGTGGTGATAAAGCGCCTCTGGCGGCCTGATGTTTTTTCTCTTGTAGGAAAAGTGGAGCATTGCGATATTGGAGAGGCATATGACCATGTATCCTACGTTCAGATAGCCATGATGGTTGAGCGCGTAGCTCTCGAAAAAGTTGGCTCCGACAAATCTGTCCCTGACGGTTTTTCCGTCAACTCTGATGTCAGAGTTAACATCCGACGGCACGGAAATGGAATTCACCATGAACCTGATGCCTTTCTCCCTGTATTCTTCCGCATGCGGAACATCAGGGTAGAGCATTCCAGTACGATGGAGCAATGCGCCGTTCCATAAATTGCTTTCAGGCCTGTTGGAGCCTTTGTCGATAGGAGATGCGACAATATCATGGCTTTTAAGAAGCCATTCGGATTCGGAGACGAGAACATTTTTCAGCAGTTCCCTGTCGTCCGTGTTCAAATGCCCTTCAATGGCTTCCACCCCATGCATCATCCTCTCGATGCCAAGCGCGCTTATCCATGTGTTCCCCCACTTCTTCCCGTCGGTGCAGTTGAAGGAACCGGAGACGTGGCTTTCCAGGGAGAACCTGAGGAGCTTCAAGGAATGTTCCAGCAGATATTCGCGGGAGAGCCCCTGCTTCATCAGTTCATTGTCGGGACATCCAGCCAGAACTGCGAACGCGGCAAAAGCTTTCTGGTTTGTCTGAACACCCCAGTTGTCATAGCCGGTTCCGTAACATTCCAGATCCGGCCTTTCGGGCGGAGTGTAGAGGAAACGTTCCGAAGCCTTGATCCATTTCCCGAGATATTTGATGTAATCCATAGACATTCTCCTCGTTTTTAAGGAATAATACAGCACCGTGACAATAAAAAAAATGGTTTAAGATGCTATACTATTGTATTATCATGCTATATTCGAGGTGTAAAGGCAAGAACTATGAAATCAGAAATGAAAAAGACCGGCGATATCGAGGCTTCCCTCAGGGCTCTTGAGAAGGCATTGGACGTGAAAATAACAATCGTTGACAGGTACGGGAAATTCCATTTTGAAAATGGAGAGCCCGTCCTGGGGCGGTTATGGCAGAGCCATCAGAAGAACGAGGTATGCCGGATCGGGTTCCGTCATGACTGCGTCATGCATTGCCGGCATGGGATGAACAAGGAAGGTGAAAGGCTGGGGAAGCCGTTTGTCCACAAATGCTGGAAAGGCGTTTCTGAACTTGTCATTCCGCTGATGATATCCGGCATGCATTGCGGTTCGCTTTTTGCCGGGGCGTGGCGGGATGATGAAAGGCCCGGCAAGGGTGCTGCTAGTCTTCCTTTCGGTTTCTTCAGGGCATGGGAATCCCTGCCTCTGATTAAGACGGCGGACGTGAAAATGCTTGGAAATATCCTTGCCGTATATGCCCGTGGAATGCTTGAACTTCTGGCAGGGGGTGATCCCTCCGGGCGCATGATCGTGAACAGGAGGATACTCATAAGGGATTTCATATATGCTGGAGCTTCAGGAAAGCTCATGCTTGAGAAACTTGCCGGAAGACTCCACCTTTCAATTTCCAGGACGAGCCATCTTGTGAAATCCATTTTCGGGAAAAGTTTTCAGGAACTGCTTCTCGACGAGAGGGTGAACCGGGCCAAGACACTTCTTCTTTCCACGGACTGCACATCAAAAGAGATATCTGGACTTGCCGGTTTCTCCGATGAATATTATTTCAACCGCACGTTCAGGAGACACTGCGGAACAACGCCTGGCAGGTATAGGAGACAACTGCAGGTAAATATTCACTGAACCATGTTCGTTCAGTGAATATTTACATCTAATAAAACGCGAATGCCCAAGTTATTTTTTAGTGGACCCTAAGCGGATTACTTGACTCTTCACCGGTTCCGGATTATTTTCCCGGTATCATGAAAAATAGGAAATCCCATAAAAACTTTGACACGTTGATACTCTGACACTTTGGTTCCGGCTATGCCGGGTTAGGAAAACATGGCAGGCAAGAACAGCAAATCACGATACCAGGTACCCAATCTGGAACGGGCTCTTTCGATCATGGAGCACCTGGCGTCGCGCCCGGAATGTTCAAGCATGGCGGAAATAGCCAGAACCCTGAAATATCCCAATAACAGCGTGTTCAGGATAGTCTCAACCCTGGAGGATCATGGCTATCTGGTACGGGAGCCGGAAAGCAAGAATTACAATCTCAGCAGGAAGATGCTGTCCCTCGGATATCAGGCGCTTGTCGAAAGCAGCCTGACGGAAAAGGCGATTGACGTCCTGCGTGCCCTGCGCGATGCCACAGGAGAAACTGCGCTCGTCGGGACACTTCTTGAAGGTGAAGGGGTGGTCCTTGACCAGGCCCTATCCAATGAACCTATAAAATTCATGGTTTCACCAGGAACAAGATTTTCCCTGCATACCGCCGCCCCGGCAAAAGCCATGCTGGCGTTTGTCAACGAAGAGGAAAGCGAACGCCAGATATCACTGATCAAATTCACACGTTATAACGATAACACAATCACCGGCGCCGACGAGTACCGGAAAGAATTGAAGAAAGTACGCAGGCAGGGCTATGCCACCGACCTGGAGGAGGAGGCCTATGGGATATTATGCTTTGCCGCCCCGGTCTTTGACTATCGCGGATGCCCGGTTGCGGCTATATGGATCACTGGTCCGGGGTTCCGCATCAGGGATAAGAAGCCCAGCGAAATCGGAATGACGGTCCTGCGCCACGCAAAACAGCTTTCATCACGGCTGGGCTGGCAGGAAAATCAGAAGTCAAAAGCCATCTGATTCTTATGCTCAAATATCTTCTTGTTTTTATTGGATTTGCCGCTTGTTTTCCAGTGGCTTATCCGGGTTTCAACATGCTCCAGATTCTTCCGGCACGAATCCAAGTCTTTTTTCATGAGCTTCCGGATCTTCTCAAGCCTGCGTTTTTTCGCCTTGCCGTCCCATGACATGAAACCCCAGTCCTCTTCGGATCTGCATTCGTAATGGAGTATATTCCGGATCGAATCAATTCCTTTCCTGTAATGAGAGACTATCTCCATCATCTGCGAGCAGGTTACCGCAGTCTTCGGATCTCCTGTCTCCATCTCGCATATCGCCAGTATGGATTCAAGTCTTTCAACATCCCTTGTTTCATAGGCTTCCTGGGCCTCATGCCATAATCCGCTGTTCTTGGCGTTGAAATCCGCGCCGGTATCAGGGTGGAGCTTCTTGCATATCGCCCTGTAGACGTCCTTGATCTTGGTTTCCTTGGAAGTCTCCCGTCCGGATCCGGCTTTTTTCCCGTGCCCGCCGGAAACCCTGTCGAACATCTCCTGGAACGTCCCGAAAGGATCCCTCATGAATTCATCCTCGTCAAGATCCTCAAGTTCATCCGCGAAATCTTCAAAAATATCATCGTCGCCAAAGATATCGTCATCATATTCCATATCATCGAAATCTTCACCGAAGCCGCCATCGCCCATGCCCCTTCCGGAAAAATCATCATCAAAATGGGTGAATGGATTCTTTATTCCTGAGTCAAGTTCCATGATCAGTTGTTCATGGATCTCAGCCCTGTCGGCATTTGGCATTACGGTTCCTCTGTATTCAAGCTCCTTCAGAATGAGATTTTTCCTGGAAATCTCATCCTGGAATCTTTTGAATTCGGCCATTTCCGCCCCCATGTTCAGACGAAGCCACGAGACATATGCAGGTCTCTCCTGCTTTTCATAGAAATCCAAGGTCTTCTGGATGTTCTCGAAATCCTCCCTGGCCTCATGGCATTTCCGCCTGAATTCATTCTTTATCCTTCCGGTATCAAGCCGTATAAGGCTCCGGCATAAGTTTTTCTGCGCAGGCTTCCTCCCAGTGCGATTTTGCGGATCCCTGTGCTTTTTCCTCTTTTTTCCCATAGTTAATTCTCTTTACGATCCTTTCCACTTTCGACTTGTATATTACATCATCATCTTGTGGTCTGAGCGTATGCTTTTGATTTCATTGGGGCCGACCTTCGCCTTCGCGGCAAACTCAGGCCACACGGAAACCGCCTCCTTCACCTGTTCGAGGATCTTTTCAGCCGTGCCTATGCCAAATCGTTCTGCAACTGCCAGAAGATCATTGCGCGAGATACCTGCGAACTTGCCGTTGACGGACATCAGATGCTGGTGTGTCCACTCGCTCCTGGGATTGTAGGCATGAGTCACATCATACGCCGGAGCAAGCTGCCAGCTTTGTCCCTCGCTCATTATGAAAGAGAAGTTTTTGGCATGATCATCACAGTTGGCCGACATGACATTGAAAGCCATCCTCCTGAACGCCTCTTCCAGAGCCGCATATCCAATTCCCATTTGCTTGATAACAAGAAAAAGCTGGCTGTAGTCATGGCTGCCCTTCTGCCTGTAGTCCAGATGCGACATGGCGCACAGAGTCTGGAGATGATGCTTCAGGTTGCCATCCCTGTCAAAGCGCAGCGTCATGAAGTGCCCCCGCCCATTTTCCTCCAGCAACCGGCAGTTTGACATGGCAATCCCTGCGGCGCGGGCCATCAGGTGATAGGCATATTCGATACGGCCATAATCCTGAGTTCCCCCAAGCTCCCTGTCGGCTCCCATGCCATCAAACTTGAGGAGCCAATGCTCGAATCCGGGATCCACATCGAACTGTCCCGAACGTATTTCCTTTGTCTTAGGATTCCATGCAATGGCAGCTTTGGCTCTGGCACCCCCCGCAGAGGTTCCCACCTGGATGATTTGCATCAGGGCAGCCTTGGACAAGTGATCTTCAGCAAGATGGCCATGTACGGCGCTGCGGGCGCTTTCAATAAGATTGGAAAGATCAAGAGCGGTACTTTTCGCGCCGGCAGGATTACTGCGCGCGGGCTTGAACTCCATGGCACCCATTCCCCTCCTGCCCATATAGGCGAGACGGTCGAGAGGGGTGACGTTTCTTTTATCAATACCTTTTCCGGCCATCCACGCATCAATGAGGCTGTTGCCGAAGTCATCCGGGAGCGCATCAGCCAGCAATGCCGGCAGGCGCTTGAATGTAAGTTCTGGCAGGTCGGTGAAAATGAACGGCTCTCTGGCTCTTGACAATGGCATGTTGAGCGGAGCCAGCTCAATGCCGGATGTAATGAAGGATGGTGAATACTCAAATGCGTAGTAGCCCAATCTTGGATCCATCGCAACCGCGCCGACAGTCTTTCCCCAGACACGAACTTCTATGGCTGAAACCGGCTTATACACTTGTCGTACTCCTGTTTCTGGATACACGTTGTCGGACAGAGTTGGACTTCAGCATCTGCAAAGGGCTTATAGAGACCGAAGGTGCAAGAGTGCTAAGCCAGTTCTCCCGTTCCAAGGCGCGCAGAACCTTTATAAGGGACGTGAGAGTTGATCCCTTGCCGGATTCCAGATTTTTTACGGCATTGAGCGCCACGCCAGCCTGTTCCGCAAGCTGTTTCTGATCTATGTTCTTTCGAATCCGCAAGGCACGCAATTGCCGCCCCATTTCAGATTCCCATTCCCTGTACGTCATATTATTATTCATTAATAGCCTTTTATAAAACTAATAAAATGATATAAGTTATATAATAGCCTTAAAAAAGAATATTGCAAATTAATACATTAAACAGGGTGTTAATTCTCCATACTAAAAGGTGCTCAACTGTTAAGTTCTTTGTATAGATTAATTAGGAAGTCGCGGTTGTCGGCGGAAAGGTATCTCATCGTCCCGCCCATGCGGCTGAATGTCTTGCAGTAGCGCAGGTAATACGCAGGATTGTCCATCGGCGGCTCGCCGGCCTTGCTCCAGTCCCAGGTGCTCTTCGCAAGATCAACTATAAGCATGAAGTGCTTGTCGATATGCTTGCCCTTTTGAATGAAAAGATTCTGCGACATCGATAGCGATTTCTCGAAGATCATCGGCGACATTACGGCCGAACCGACCGACATGTAGACTCCGCCGTCCAGGTTGCTGACCTGTTTTGCGAAGACCAGGAAATCGCGGAGCGCTGTCCGGCCAATCGCGGCGCCATGATTCATAGGATGATTATAGATGATGTCGTGTCCGAACATCGGATGTCCGGTGAAGGACACTTTCAGCCTGTAGGCTGCGGCTTGAACGCTATATTTTTTGAATGGATGATAAATTTTCATTGTCCCGGAGGCCAATGAAAATTTATTAATAGTGAAGAGCAAGTCTGCTGCTGCAGCGGATTTTTCCGGATCTTTAATATTCCTGACGGCATTTTTAAGTTCCCTGCTGTCAGGAATATTAAGGCCTTCATTATGGATCATTTTGCCTACGGACTCGCCGTAGCCGAGGCCTTCATAGGCGCCGACGACAATTGCGAGATTTATAAAGAACCCTGTTTCCTGCCAGACCCCGAACTCGCCTTTCTTGACATTTGTACCGACATCCTCGCTCGTGTTGCCGTGGTAGGCGGATTCCCAGTCGTGGATTATTCCGGCGCCATTTGTCGCGAGATGGGTGATCCAGCCGTTCTCGATGAACTTTATAAGCACAGGTGAAAGACCGTTCTTGATCGAGTGCGCCCCGAAGGTCAGCATCACCGACTTCTTGTTTTTCCTGGCCTTCTTAATCCTGTCGGCGGTCTCCTTCAGAAGTTCCGCGTCAGCTCCTTTGAATTTTCCGACCTTTGAATCGACAGTGAGGTGGTCCCGTTCGATGTTGACCTTGCTGTACCTGTCCTTCAATGATTTGATCTTGAGATTGTCCCTGTCTAATTTAGGATAAGGCATAATAATAAGTTCCTGTCTGTTGATATAAAGTATATAATTCTAAAAGGACGCGTCAGCAGAGTGACGCGGCTACAGCCTGGATTTGTTGTAGCCACGGCACTCTGTTGCCGTGTTCTTAGATTATGACTTAGTATTGGTTTTAAATTTCAAATATCAAGTTCCAATTTCCAAACAAATTGTTTGTGATTTGGATTTTGGAACTTGGAATTAAATTTTTAAAAGTTCATACAAAAGCTCAGCCTGCGAATAATCCGGGATGATCATGTCCGCGCCGGCTCTTATCAGGCGGCGGCGCTTCTGTTCGTTCAACCCGAACCTGCGCACCTCGTCGCTAGCGATCCCGATCGCCAGTCCGCCACGCTTGTTGATCTCGCGGATCTCGACCGGTCCGTCGCCGAACGCCACAATCTGCTTCGCGTTCTTAGGACCAATGTCCCTGACTATCCTGTCCATCACTATCTTCTTAGCTTCCTTCGTCACGTCGCCGACCGCGCCGTAGATCCTGTTCTCGAACAGATTGGCATATCCGAGGGCCTTGGCTTCCTCTATTACGTCGTCCTCGTCCGAACCGCTTGCCATATAGAGTTTGATTCCCGACTTGTGGAATTTTTCCAGGAAAGGGACAACCCCCTTGATTGCGAAGTCATCTATGTTGAGTTCGCCGCGTTTGAGCTTCTCGACCCGTTTTGTCACAAGTTCAAGAAGTCCTTCATTGTAGATCTTCTTGTAGCCGAATTCGTCTAGGACATCCTTTTCAGGAACGAAACCGAATTCCTTCACGAGTTTCACTAGACCCTGCATCTGGACGAGGGTCTGGACGCCGGTAGTGCTGTCGATGAATTTCCTGACGCGGTTCAAAACCTTGTGATAGGTGGATTCGTCGGCCTTGGCGTAGACCGGACCCAGGATGGCCTTCATCATCATCGGTTCCATTATCTTCTCCCAGCCTTCGCGGAGTACGGAGATCGTGCCGTCGTGATCAAAGATGGCATGGGATATTTTTTCAATGCATATCGGTTCGCGCACAATCTCAATTTCCGAGTTCTTGTAATACTTCGCCGAACGGATATCATCGGCCTTTTCCGGAGTGAAGATGTAATCCGTGTCAGTCCCGATCTTCTTTATCTCCGCAGGAGACGCAGTGCCTGTCTGGTAGAGTTTCTGGACAGTGACGCCGGCGACGAAATTGCCGAATGTGGCGGCGGTCACAGGATCTGCTCCGCTGGCCATGGCGGCCGTGATTCCGGAGAGCATGCTGTCGCCTGCGCCGACCGGATCGGTCTTTTCAATTATATGGAGGCCGGGAACCACGGTTGTTTGTAATGCGTCAGTCTTACCGGGGTCGGTTCCAGGACTTCTTTCCGAGGCACGAGGGAAAAGTACGGAACTGACCCCGCGTTTTTGTAAAGACTGACGCATTACGGTTGTCTTTTTGTCTTCAATTACCAGGCATCCTCTGTCGCCCCTGGTGACGAATACTGTCTTCTTCCATTTCATGGACAGCTTCATTCCTGCGGATTTCGCATCTTCCTCGGCTATCACATCGTCAGGTTCGCAGCTGCGTCCGCAGAGCTTGGAGGCTTCATAGGAGTTGAGCTTCCTGATTGTGCCCTGGTAGAGATCGCTGCAGCTGCGGCTGTCGAGCATGAAAAGTTTCTTCTTGTTGTCGGATATCAGGTTCTGGAGCCCCTTCTGGAAAGTCCTGGAAAGATGTATGCCGTCGGAAACCTGCTGGTTGATTATGACTGCGTCAAGACTCTTGATTTCCCTGGACAGGCAGGAAAGGAGTTTTGCTGCGACATCATCGGAAAGCTTATTGTAATTGCCGAAATCGATCCGGTTTCCTTCGACGCCGTTGTCAACCGGCTTGATGTAGACATGCGTGTTCCATTTTTCATCCTGTTCGAGAAGACTTTCATGACTGATGCCAAGAGTCTTCATCAATGATCTCATCTGGTGGCCGAAAGGATCATGTCCGGTCACTCCGAAGACCGAGACCTTTTTCACGCCCATCGCCCTGAGGTTGTTCGCGACATTGCCGGCGCCGCCGAGGCTGTAGAGCTGGGTTTTGACGGGTTTCGTCGGAAGCTTAGTCTCCACCGAAATTTCCGACTTGTCCTTGTCGATGTTCCAGTACACGTCGAGACAGAAGTCGCCGATTATTCCGATGCGTGCGCCGACGATGGCTTTAAGGATTTTGTCCAAATCGATATTATGCATTCTTAATTCCTATCCATTATATATTTTTTGTACTCAAAAAATATATTATATACGGTCTGCCGGAAAAATCATCACAACCGTGCTTTTATTTCAACTTGACAAGTTCCGCGCGGAATTTCATGGAAAGACCTGCAATATCTTCCTTCTTAAGATAATCGCCCAAGGAATCATATATGCCCTTGTCAGTAATGTCCTGGATCTTCATCCTGAGGAAATCAAAGAAAGCCTCGACTCCTGAGCCTCTGAAATAATCCTCTTTACGGACAAGCTTCGAATAAGATGGTTTTTTGAGACGTTCTTTCAAGGTCTTGATGTCCGGATAGATTCCCATTGTGAGATAAAACCAGATATCGTAGACATCCCTTATGAGCCGTCGTTCATTCCAGGCGGCCAACTTGTTTGCAAGGGCGACGGAATATTCAACCACAGGGATCAGCCGGGGCTGCAGGTCGAATTTCAGCGCAAGCTCCTTGTTGGAAATTATTTGTATAGGCACCTCCATTGCAACCTTGGCTTCGATCTGGATTGAGGCATCACCCACCTTCAGGACAACGCGCAGACATTTAGAGTTGAGCGAGTATTCAATTTTAGCACCATCTATTTCCTTGAGAGCCGAGATGACGTCTTCAACGATATCCTTCTTCGACTTGAAGGGAATGAAGACATAGTCCAGATCGTTTGTCAAACGCTCACAGCCGAGAATTCTCAAACTCATTCCTCCGCGCAGGACTGCCTTCCTGTCAAACTTCCTCGCAAACAGATCCATTACTTTTAAAAGCAGGGCTTCTTCCTTTATCATATTTTCCATATCCTCCTGAAAAAAGAGACAAAACGGCGGTCATATTTACTGAGATAGCCTGAAATGACCTTTGCCTTTAGTCCGTCCATATTTACATCGCTTTCCGGATCGAACGAAAATCTTCTGCCCTTGTAATAGAAGTAGCAGACATCAAGAAAAGCCTTTTCGGCTGAAGCGAACTTTATTCCATTGACGGTCTCGAATCCAAAATACAGGTCCGGGCTTATGCTAAGGTGCTCAACTATGCCTAGTTCACATTCGTAAACTCTCGGCCTTCCTATTTTGACAGCCTGGATTCTGCGGGCAGGAACAGACCCTATGATGACTTTGGATGCCAGCACCGTACCAGTCGAAATATATGAATCAGGGTTGATACGCGCACTTATGGTCTCGAGCGCAGTGCCAGGCAAGGCGTATATCCCGCGCTTGACCTTGATCAGCACCTTGTCCTTTACGGCAGACTCGAGTTTCTTGAAAAGCGCAGCCTCGCTCTGTCCTCCAAAAACGACCTTCAAGTCCGGCATGGTTATTACGCCATCCAGTTCCGAACCCCATTTCTCAATATTTCTGACATCAATTGATTTCATTGACAGATACTATAATAAAGATATAGCAACTGTCAATGTATAACCTTTAAAAATATCAGACTTTCTCCTGTCGGCACAACCTGCGGAGCAGGGGATAGATCTCCTCCGCAATCCGCATGAATCCGAGGTCGCTTGGATGGACGGCATCGAGAGAGCATTCATAATCGTCCCCTCCGAAGAGTCCGTCATGTTTGACATAGTACATGTTTTTGAATCCTTTGCCCTTTAAATTGCGGAATATGAGGCGCATTTCCTTCCATTTTTCAGCAAGTTCCGACTTGCGTGCCGGAAGAAGCCACGAATTGGAGTAGGGGCATCCGTCTTCCACGAAGACAAGCGGTGTCCCAGGTCTTTTCCCACAGAGGAGCCGGAGGAAATTTTCGGCGCGTTCCCTGACAAGTCCCGGATCCATGTTCGGGAGGGGATCGAGGATGTATGCTTTGGCGTTTATTTCGGAAATTAGATTTGCCATGGACTCCTCCATCCTGGCATTGCCGGAAAAGCCGAGGTTGATCACCGGATTGTCCAGCCATCTGCCGAGAATCGAGGAATAAACCATGCCGGGCCGGGACGCATAGGCTCCATGGATTATAGAACTTCCATAGAAAACCAGGGGTTTCGCGCGGCGCGGCATGACGGGCTTGAAAAATGAATGTCCAGGGATTCCGATCTCGAGTTCTTCGAGAGGATTTCTCAGGGGCAGATAAAGGATGAACCTGCGTCTTCCTGGTTCCATTCCTTCGACGATGCATTGATTCTGGCTGCGTGCCGTTATCTTGCGGGCGGTTCCGGCCCATTTCCATTCGCCTGCGGATTTCGCATACAGATCAAGTCCGCTGACGGCGCATGAGGAGAAGTCCGGTTCATTCAATTGTTCAAGCTTGAGTTTCCAGCGTGCATGGATGGAGGAGGCGTCAGTTTCAAAAAGGACGGACATTCCTGTAGGAGAATGGCTCAGATCCCAGACGGCGCTGGGTATGGTCTTTTCGGCCTTTGCTGGCAGGCGGTCGAAATACCGGATGGTGCCGCTCCAGGCTTTGCCTTCAATTCCCCAGTCCCTGATATTATGCCAAGATATATCCATTTTGTTTAACTCCCCAGTTTTTTAATAAAAATATGTTCATCAACTAGACAAATTATACATTTATAAATTATTATGTCAAACGGAAATCAACTGAATATGTTTGAAAATTAACTCATAAATAATTAAAATAGGCCTTGACATGTTAATTATTTTATTGTAAGATAATGACCGACAACACAACAATAATGGAACGATTTTATGGAAGACATGCTTAAGGGAATAACGAAGCAGGACAGGCTAGTAAGCCATTTCAAATCCCTGATAAGTTCAGGTGTCTACAAGTCCGGAGATCTTATCCCGCCTGAAATCACATTGGCCAGGGAATTCGGCGTCAACCGCAGCACTGTAGGGAAGGCCCTCGCCTCTCTTGCGAGTTCCGGCCTGCTTATAAGAAAACAGGGAAGTGGAACTTTCGTTTCCCAGGATTTGAAAGAATCAGGTATTCACAGCAATTTATTCACCGCCGCCAATACTTCATCCGTCTGCTCGTCTATTGCGTTGATAACTTCAGTTGATAAATCAGATCCCGCCCATAAAGTAAATTTTTTCAGCCAGATATTGTCTGGAATTGACAAGAACATGATGGATCTTGCTCCAAACTGCAAAATGTCTTTTTACAACCTGTATCCGACATCACTGATAAGCATGAAGTTGCTTTCCTCCCTCAAAGGTCTGGAAACGTCAGGAATCATATATTTTGACACCTCTGTTGAACCTTCAAATATTCCAGCAAATATCATTGCGCTTAAAAACTCCGGAATCCCGTTCGTCGTGACCGGACATGCAATTCATTGTCCTGAAGTTGACTCGGTCACCATCAGCCAGTCAGATTTCGGATTTATCGCCGCAAAACATCTCCTTGACAAGGGGCATCGGAATATTCTTTATGTAGTTCCTGAATTTACATGCGAATGGCTTGAAAGAAGGATCGAAGGATTCAAGCAGGCCCTTATTGCTGCGGGAATGGAGCTTTCAGATAGAATGATCTTCAGGCATGGAAATGAAATTGCCCCTGTAGAATCCCTCGGTATCAAATCAGGGAAAGAAGCTGCTGAAATCATCACCAGGAAGATGATGAACTGTACGGGAATCGCAACTGTCAATGATGCATATGCGGCTGGCATGCTGGAGACGTTTAAGGATAAAGGAATTGATGTTCCCGGACAGGTTTCAATTGTCGGCACCGACGACGACTTCAATTTCAGGAGCAGGAACATGACAACTGTCAGACAGCCGAACAGGGAAACAGGTGAAGCTGCCGTAGAAATGCTCCTTCGCAAGCTCTCCGATGAAAAAGAGAGGGGATGCTACGAAAAGCGCCTTGTAAAACCGAGGCTGATCGAAAGGAGTACGACAGCGAGGGTGAATGGGTGAGTTGGAAGTTCGAAAGTTCTAAAATGCGGGAGATCGAAAGTTTTGTTGGAGTTTTTACCATTACAATTCCGTGTCATCCCAGAGGATGACGGATGGATGGATTGTTGGATGAATGGATTATTGGGTTTGAATTCAAGATAAGGATAAAAAGGAAGGATTGGGAGAGAAATTCCAAAAGAGGCATTTCGGATTTTATGAATGTTCCTTTTTGTGTATATCTCTTTGATTTGCAACAATCCAATCGTCCATGGGACGGCAGTGATGCGCAGAATAAAAAAATGGAGGTACGTATTCAATAAACTATGTCGTTTACTTAATCCGTACTAAAACTGTTGATTTCGCATTTATTAGATGTAAACATTCACTGGACTAACATAGTTCAGTGAATATTTACAAATGGAGGGACAGATGAAAGCAAAATTATTTACCCGAAGAATGAAACAGATGAAAGGCAGGCATGCCTTTACTTTGATCGAACTCCTCGTGGTGATTGCGATCATCGCAATACTTGCGGCGATGCTGCTGCCGGCATTGAAAAACGCCCGTAACCAGGCTCAAGGTATCATCTGTATAGGTAATCTTGGTCAAATGTATACTGCCACATCTATATACACAATGGATTTCAATGACTGCCTTCCCGGTTCGGCTGACCCACTTGCTGCTTGGCACACGGCACGCCTTTCACTTGACACAAATGATTATATCAAAGGCTATAAGATGCGCTGTCCGTTGTATCCTTGGCGCGATAATGCCGATTATAATACAGATTACGTCAACACGAAAAACTACCTGGCATGCGAGTATGGTGTCAATGCCTGGGTCTGGTGCTATTTCTATTGGATCGGCGGCTCTATCGTTAAAACCATGAAATTAAATGAAATTTCCGAGCCGTCGAGAGTTGGTATGTGGGTCGATGGCGGTTGGAGCGATGGGCTACACAGACCCGGTGCCTGGCTATGGACCGCCGGAGGATATAGCAGCTTGACCGACCCTGCTATTTATCCTGTTAGTAAATGGCACGGCAATGGACTTAACATCGTGTCTTTTGACGGCCACGCCGCCCAAATGAGTACTGCTGACTTGACTGCTGTTGATGTTTCTGATAAAAGTAAGAATCAAAGCCCTTTCGCCCTGCCAAGGCCTTGATATAGGTGAAATATTCATAAGCGAAGCTTCAGCTGTCTTAAATAACGGGACAGCAAAACTCGGGAAACGATAATTTGGGAGTAAAAATGAAAGCAAACTTGATCCAGGTATTTTTGATGGCATCCACCATTGTTTCATTGGCGTATGCCCGCGCCGAATCGTCTTCCATCACAGCTCCCAATAAAACCGTCACATTGCGCGGGTATGGCGAGGTGAGTGCGGTGTTTAGTGATGGACGGGCAGATTTCTTCTGTGAAGACGGGACAAAGGCGGACATGGTTCTAGGCAAGCTGCTTGCGGATCTATTCTGGGATGCCGGCGAATCCCATGTGGAGAAAAAGATTAAAATCGGCGGAGCCGAAATTATCCTGCACCAGTGGCAGCCTTACGGTGTGATGGTGGCGGCCGTCGTGGATAGACGTGTTGTGTTTATTGGCGCGGAAACGGAAGAGTCCCTGTTGCGGCTGGTGGAAAAAGAGCCGCTTATTTTGAAAAATGAAGCACGTTTTCATCCGCTTAAACCGTATCCTCTTTATCTGGACTTCTTCGACTTGCGTGCATTCAAGGCCTATACGCATGCAATGTCGTCGCCCCGGGGCGACGGACTTGCCAGCCACTGGAAGTTTATCAGGAAGTTCGGCATGGGGGGGATCGCCTTCCAAAACCCCTGCCTATGGATGAACAGCCCCGCGCCGGGCGTGGTAGAATGGGCGCCCGTAGACTATGAGATGAACGAGGCGCGGCGCCAGGGCGGTTTGATCGTGTGCTGCCCCTACATCGGCGGCGAGGTGCCGCTCTGGATGTACAACCAGGCGCCATCCGACATGACTGCGGCCTCGCCGACCAGCCTCATCGGTGCATGGGGATGCGCGGGATGCGCGGGCGCACATTACGAGAGCTGGGGGATGCCGTTTGAAAAACGCCAGTCGACCAGCCTTGCTTTCCTGCGTCAAATCATGGATCGCTACAAGGACAATCCCTCTCTTGGAGCGTGGCAGCCCTACACCGGCGAGCCGGGAGGCGAGTATGGACTGCATGACCGCACCAGTGAATGCTGGGATTACTCTCCACGCGGGCAGGAATGCATGCGTCAGTGGCTCAAGGACGTCAAGGGGCTGAGCCTGATGAAGCTGGGCGAACGGTGGCATGGAGATCCCGGCTTTTACAAATCATGGAGAGAGGTGTGCGTTCCCGATGTCCATTCGTTCTTCGGGGATCTTGACAAGCGCTGCCTCCGTCTCTCGGACGGCTGGCGGTGGCGGAAAGCGGCAGATGATCTGACTCCGCCGAGCGCCAGCGCCCCCGGCTGGGTTCCCGTGGAAATGCCTCCATCACAGCAGCAGGACTTTCTGCCGTGGGGCGCGGCGTTCTACCGGATCTCCTTTGATGGAGGCGAATGGACGAGGGCAAATGCCGGCAAAGAGTGGTATCTGGTCTGCGCGGCCGATATCCGCTCGCCGAAAGGAACATCTGTGTGGCTCAACGGGAAATATTTTGGTGAGCATAACTGCAAGGCCGGTGATGGAGCCCTGGGTCCCTTCGGCTTAAAAGTCACCAGTCTAATTAAGGAGACGGGGAACGAGCTTGTTCTTCTGGTGCCGTCCGGCAATTCCCCCAACTCAGAGGGAAAACTGTATGGACCGGTCTTCCTCAGCACCTCCGAACCGAAGTTCTATCCCTACCTGGGCATCCATCAGAATGCCCGCTATGTCGATCTTAAGGAATGGCAGGTATTCGGCATTTCGCGTCTGCACCGGCAGATGCTGGAGACAGTCCGGGCGATCGATCCGGAGCGGCCACTCATCCTTTCGCCGGGGTCATGCGTCGAAATTATGGATCAGGCGGCCGATATGGCGGTAACTTTTGGTGCCGGCATGCAGATGACCGGACGCGAGGCGTGGTATCACCCGTGGTGGACGGGACTCGGACATGTGGCCGGCTTTTACGGCACCAGCGAGCCGGGAGACACTGCCCGCGGCAAGTCGCTGAGCCGCCTGCTCGGCTGGATCATGATGGACGCCGACTCGAACCATGATCTGTTCTGGACTCTCGAGGATTATATCAAGGAGGAGAAGGATAATGGATGGTTCAGCAAGAACCAGGCGGTCTTCCGTCTGTTCGGAAAATACCTGCGCGCCGATCCCAAAATCGTGATCCTCCGATCCGTGGTGTCCATGCGGCTTAATTCGCAGGCACCATGGGTGTGGGATGTCGGACGGGGCGAACTGCAGGGCCTGCATTTCGACAATGTCTACACGACGGAACGAGAACTGCTCAAGGGGCTGGTGGATCCGTATCCCGCTCTTATCGACTCCGGTACCGAGTTTATGGATGTCGATACGGTGGCGGCTCTCCGAAGCTACGTAGAGAAAGGCGGCACATTTGTCGCCCTGCACAACACGGGACGCCACAGCACGCTGGAGCCCGATACGTGGCCGGTGTCCCAATTGACGGGCTTCAAAGTCGTGGCTCAGGGCAAGCGCGGCAAGATCACATTCCGTTCCACATCTGAGCCACTCTTCAAGGAATGGGCGGGCAAGGAGTTCGAGGGAGAGGGGATGGCGATGGACTACATGGGAGCCGATTCCGCGAAAGGTGCGGGGATAGGGCTTGAGGCAAACGCCTCCGGCGCCACCGTTCTCGCCACATGGGACGACGGCACCGTGGCGGTTGGCTGCCGCAAACTTGGCAAAGGCAGGGTCATCGTCCTTGGTTCGACGTTCTGGAGGAACGGTAAGGATGTCTCAGGCGCATGGAAGTCGCAGGGCGCAGTCGAGGCGGCGTTCTTCGAGCGGCTCCTCGCCGACATCGGCGTCGCCCGCGATGCAGACGCCGGATCTTCTTCCGTATGGGCTCGCAAATATGTCAGTAAAAATGGATTGCAGGACTGGCTCATTGCCTATAACAGCGCCGATGCAGCGCTGAAGACCGATCTATTCCTCAAAACGGCGCAGCCGCCATCGGAAGTCTTTGATCTGGTGGAGAGGAAGTCCGTACCGTTCGAAATCTCCCCCGATGGCTTGATAAAACTCAGGGATATTTCCTTTTCCGGACACGCGGTCAGGGCATTCGCCGTAAAGCGTGCGGGATTTGCCGGCGCTCTTTCCGTCTGGTGGGGTGAGAAACTGAAATACTGGAAGAAGAATAAGATTAATGAGGTTGATCTTGACGCCATCGGCTTCCCGAAGAATAATCCCGACGCGGTTGCGTTCGAGAAGTGGTCGTTCATCACCGATCCCGACGGGAAGATGACCACGTCCGGCCAATGGATGACGCCCGGATTCGACGATTCGGCGTGGACGAAACTGCCAGCAGGCCCGTGGAACCTGATAGACGAAAAGTTGAAGGACTACAGGGACGTAGGGTTGTATCGGGCTAAGTTTATAGTGCCTCGAGAATGGAAAGGGCGCAGGATAATTCTGAATCTCTACGGTTTCAACAACCCCATCGTCCAGGACGAGGGCGAATTCTTTGTCAACGGGAAATCCATTACCACCTACAAGGCGCATGGCTGGAATCAAACATACAACTATGATGCCACGGAAATGATCGTTGACGGCGACAACGCACTGACGGTGAAGGTGAAAGGCGGAAAAGAGCTCTCCGGAATATGCGGCACGGTGTGGTTTTCCGCTGAGCGCAAGCTTGAGCCGCTGATCGACCTTGCTGGCTCATGGCGCGCGGTAAAGGCGGATTTCGTCACCACCGAGACGGCGAGTATTCCGGGCAAGTTCACGGGAAGCCATCTGCGGCGGATTATTGACATTCCGGCGGAATGGAACGGGAAGAGCGTCTTCCTGCATTTCGAGTCGCCCTCCCAATGGGTGGGAAGTGTGGTCGTCAACGGCCATCCTGTCAACTACAACAGCTACCTGCATCCATTTGGATTGAGAACCGAGGTCAATATCACGCAGTTCATGAAATACGGAACCTCAAATCTCATCGAGTTGTGGCCGTACCAGACGATCTCCTCGACCGGCGGCACAGGCGGTGGCGGCGGAGAGAAGGAGCGGACAGAGGCGATCTCAGCTATTGGAGTGGGTTGTGAAAGACAAAAGTAATGAGCAGGGGGAATCAAGTGAATATTCCAATCAAATTGGTGCTGATGACAGTGGGAATCCTTTTTATGACGGATCTCATTCTTCTTGACAATTGCGCTTGCAAGGTGTGTGCGGAAGAAGTCAGGGGACCGGCTCCTAAAGAACCTGTTCCTGAAAGTCCTGTGAAAAACAATGGTCCGGTAAACCTTTTGAAAAATGCGGGTTTCGAGGAATGGGGCAAAGGGAAAAATAGTCCATACGGCAAGGTTCCTCCACCTAAAATAAGTTCCGACGGTGTGCCGGACGCGTGGGAGTCATATCAGGCTCCTTACGAGTCGCCGGAGAAGCAGGAATTCAAGGCGGGTGGAAGCCTGGGCAAGGACACCGTGGTCAAACACGATGGCGGTGCTTCACTCCTGATGGAAAATAAATTTACAACCGACACCATCTGCATTCAGCAGGACATGGAAGTGGAGCCAGACACCAGTTATATGCTCAAGTGTTTATTTAAAGGTGACAGTATTGAACTGAACAGCGGCGATGGTTGTGGTGCGATTGTCTGGGTGATTCCTGCATCTAAGAAGGATCTCTGGTCGCAGCAGGAATCCATGGCGAGAAATCCGCAGCCGAACAAGGGGAGTTTCGACTGGAGCACCTTCTCCTTTCGTATTGACACGGGTTCTGAGACGAATTGGATGAAGATCGACTTTCAATTGCGCCGCGCATCAGGCAGATTATGGATGGATGACGTCCAGCTGATCAAGCTGGAAAAGATAAAAAGGGTGGAAACTTACTAATATTAAGTGTTTTGAAAAGGAGATCAGCATATGAGAAACACAACGATTGCCAGATCAGTTGCGACTGGCAGGGAAATTTATTTCTCTCTCCGGAGAAACTGCAATTCCGGATTTTGCTGTCAAGGATAATTTGCCTACTGAGGGCGGGCTGCTTACTCTCCCGTGGGATCGCCATTGGCCATCGGTCGCTGGAAACGCCGGGCTCCTGGAAAAATTCGCGGCTTTCACGGAAAGGAAGGTCAGCGGTTATTCGGAAATGGCCGTATGGCACAGCTGGCAGTCGCCGGCATACCTTGAAACATCCTATTACACTTACATCCGCCTGTGGATGACATGCAATTACAATCTCTCCCAGTCGGCATACGACGAAAGCCGTTTCTTCGATTATGCCAGTACATCCTCTCTCGAAAATGCGAAAGTCGCAGACGGAAAGATCCATCTTCCAGGCGGGACATACAGGCGTCTCACACTTCCTTTCGCAATTATACTGACTGAGAAACTCTGGAAGAAAATCAAGGAATGCGTGAAGGCTGGAGTCGAACTGGTCTTCATAGGACCGCCACCTCACAGACTTCTGGAAAGCGGCAGGGAAATATCCGAGGAATTCTGTAGTTTGTGCGGAATTGAACATGTCGATTTCAAACGCTACCATTCCTGGCTCTCATCGCACAAGCCACTGCCGAAATTCGATGACTGGGAACCTCAGATGATTGATTTTGCGTTCCCGGTGACCCCTCTGAAGGGTACCGATACATTGAAGGACAGCGACGGGGAGATTATAGGCGTGCGAAATCCGCAGAAAGGTGTCACATGGCTGACCACTCCGGATCCGCGCGGGCTTTTCCACAGGAACATTCCCGCGATTCAGCCTTCTGGAATTGAGATAGAACATTTTGGACGATCGAACTACAGAATTCTCCAGGATCCAAAGAGACCTTCGGAATTCATACTTGTCTGCGCATCGCGCATGGATGAAGAGCTGCATGATGTTTTCAGCGTTGGCGGAAAGAAGATTGCATTGAAAGGCGGCTGCTGGGCCGCTTTGAGGTTCTCCAAAGGCCGCATCGTCGACAAGATGCTGGACAAGGATGTTAAATTCAATCAAGACCGCTGAATAGCAGGTCGAGAAACATATATGCCGGTCCGCAAAAACGTAACCGTTAAGGATCCGCTAAGCTGGACGGCATAGCCACATCTTGTGCGTTAAAGTATGGAGTCCCGAGCCCTCGGGCGGAGAGTTTATCCAACCTTGGTGTCTTTCTTCTTGCCCTTGCTCTGACCTTGCAGAAAGCTGTTCCTGTAGAGTCCGGGGCTCGTCCCCGTATTTTTCCTGAATATCCTGCTGAAATAGGCCTGGTCCGGGAACCCCGAGTTGATTGCGACTTTCGCAATCGGAACGTCGGTGTGCTGAAGCCAGTTCATCGCCTGTTTCATGCGGACGGATGTCAGATAGTCCACAGGGGAGAACCCGACCCGTTTCTTGAAGAGCCGGTAGAAATGGCCTTCGCTGTAGTCAAATTTAAAAGCCAAGTCCGAGATCGAGAAACTTTCCGAAAAATGATCGTTTATGTATTTCACCGAAGCCTCTATCTTGTCGTCGGTAGGACTTGCTCCGTCCTGCAGGGTTTTAAGGAAAAGGACAAAAACATCCAGGATCCTGGCGTCGAAGACCGGACCTGCAAGACGCGGCTTCCTCTGGGTGATGAACCAGAATTTTTCCACCAGGGCAGACAGCTCCTCCGAATTTGCGGATACGGGCTTTGCGATATTGCAGTTCTCCACGGCCTGTCCATTGAACCCTATCCATACCGTATCCATCGTGGACTCCGAATCCTCGCAATGCGAGATGCCCGGAGGGACAAGGACGATATCGAAGGGATGAATCGATCTGTTTTCTTCACAGAGAAGATGTCCGTCTCCCCTGAATATGCAGATGAACTCCCAGAAACCGTGGGCCGTGGGGGTTTTTGATTTTCTTGGGCCTGCAAAGCGCTCCACGTACAGCGGGGTAAGCCATGAGGAGCGGCCGGGACTGCTATCTCCTTCCCATAAACTGCTGCTGAAATGGGAGGGACCCTTGTAAATGTTATGATTGATCATGTCATAATTGTCCAAATATAATAATTGATTTATCCATAGAATAATACATCCTGATTCTGTATAATAAAGTCATAATATTAAAAAACATTCACGGGAAAATAAATATCAACCTGGAGGTTTCAATGAAGGCTGCATTCAGGAAAAAAGGGAAATATTATATCAAGGATCTGGAGAGGCGCAAACTTGGCCTCGGACAGATCAGGGTTGCGGTTGATGCGTGTGGAATATGCGGGACAGACATCCATTCCGATTCAGAGCAGGAGGAGATGTTCGGGCATGAGATCGCCGGAAGAATCATTGAGACTGGAGAAGGTGTCAACTGGCTTAAAGCGGGGCAGAAAATAGTTCTGGACTCCGCGACGCCATGCGGCAAGTGCGACAACTGCAAGAATACGAAGCAGGAGCTGTGTACCGACATCCAGAGCATCTGGTTTGTCCCGAGTTTCGGCTTTGCCGAGGAGATTATAGCTCCCGCTGTTTGCGCAATATCCTGTGAAGACATTGAACCCGCTGTCGCAAGTCTCCAGGAGCCTCTCGGAGTGGCGATTGATCTGGTGAGGCTTGCCGACATCCGACCTGAATCCAACGTTCTCGTCATGGGGCCCGGCCCCATCGGACTCATGGCTCTGGCGCTAGTAAAAAGAATGGGGGCGCGCAGGGTTTTCATGTCGGCATTCAAAAAAGAGAAGATCCGCTGTGAAATGGCGAAAAAACTCGGTGCCGATGAAGTGATTGATCCATCGGAATGCGAACTCACTGACAAATCGTTCGGATGCCAGATTGACAGGATTCTTGTGACAACGCCTCCGCCTACATTGAATGATGCATTCAAGGTTGCGGCAAAGGGAGGCATTGTCTCATTCATAGGGATCGGGCACGGGGAGAGGGCTTTCTGCAAGTTTGATGCAAACGCATTTCATTTCAAGAAACTCCAGCTGAGGGCGTCATTCGCTTCTCCGGCATTATACGGGCCTCTGGCACTCCAGTATCTCAGAGAGGGAGTTATTGACGGGAAGTCCCTTGTTTCACACCGGTTCCCCCTGGAGAAGATCGAGGAGGCGATGAAAGTCGCGTCGGATCCGGCCATTTCCCTGAAAGTGGTGGTCACTTCAAAATAAAAGGGCAAACAGGTTTGGAAAGGGTTGGGGTGCGGGGAAGGGAAGAACCTTTCCTTAAAAGGTTTTTCATTCCCCGCATTCAAGTTCTTTCAAAAATGAGGTTGTTCCAATGTCCATGAAAATTACAGGAAAACAGAGAATGTTGAATGCCTATCGGGGGAAATTCTCCGACAGGGTCGCCATCGCCCCTGAATTCTGGTATTATTATCCGGCGAAGCTCCTGGGCGTGGATATGATTGAATTCGAACGGAAAGTCCCCTTCCACCAGGCTCTCAAGAAAACTTTCGAAACCTATGGATGTGAAGGCTGGGGTGCGGCATTCCCGTCAATTCCAAACGACAAGGTAAAAACAGAGACCAAGGAAAAGTGGACTGATAAAGATACGCTTGAGGTCAGACATGTCACCAGCACATCCGCAGGCAGGCTTGAATCAGCTTCAGTGTTCAGCAGGGAAGAACCGAGCTGGGCCGTCGAACGTCCTGTGAAAAATATTGAGCATGATCTTGCGGCATGGGAAATCTGCGCCTTTGGCGGAAATCCTGAGGACATGGACGTTTCAGGAATGGTAAAGGCATGGAATGAAGTCGGCGAAACCTATCTTCTTGAAGCATGGCTTGGCGCGCCGTTCTTTGATTTTTTCGCCGGATCCCGTGATGGCGGCTTCGAGACCGCCATTTTTGATTTCATGGATCCTGATTTCGAGCCCAAGCTGCATGAACTTCAGCAGCGGCATATTGAAAGGATGGTTTTGGTCGCAAGAACAATCTGCGAGAAAACTCCGTTTGAAAGTCTGGCCATCGGATGTTCCTGGAGCTGCAATTCGCTGATCGGCCCCGATCTCTGGAGAAAATGGGACAAGCCGGTCATAAAGGCTGTCGCAGACGAGATTCACCGGCATGACAAGCTTCTCCACATCCATTTCCACGGAAAATGCATGGAGACGGTTGCGGATTTCGCAGAAATTGGCATAGATTGCGTATGTCCGTTTGAAAGACCGCCGGGCGGAGATGTGAAGAATGCAGAAGATTTGAGGAAGGTTGCTGCGCTACTGAACGGAAAAACGACCATGAACGGGAACGTCCACACCGTCGAGACGCTTATCAAGGGTACTCCGGAGAAAGTGCGCTGCGAAGTTCGCGAAATCATGAAGGCATTCAAGGGGAATCCGCGTCTGATTCTCGGCACAGGCGACCAGGTCGGACGCGAAACCCCTGAAGAGAACATAATTGCAATGATTGATGAAGGGAAGAGGACATGAAATGCGGTGGAATGATGGCAATAGGAATTGTCTTAGGACTGCAAACCTCGATGGCAGGGGGAAACATGGGTAATTTACATTTTCTAGATAGGTTTGACAATAGGCTGGCCGGATGGACGCTTAACCAAGCAGGCGGAACGGTCAAAATTGCAGATGTCTCTGCTTCAGATAAATTGGAATTAGACGACAGATCGGAAACAAAGAGCGTGTCGGCAAAGACTCCATTTGCAGCCCCTTCAGCTAAATATATAGTGGAATACGATATGTGTTTTGCTGCCAATAATGCCGGGATATTCGAGCTGTTGGATGCTTCAAATAATCCGATTGTCAATGTAAGCGGCGGAATGAAAAATAATACGTTGTCGTTCTCTACGGATACAGAGCCTGCCACAACTGTAACCTGGACAGACGCTACGTATAATCAAGTGACCCTTGCCATAGATCCGGCAGCGAAAACTGTCAGATGCTACTGGATTGACAAATCATACTCCGCCAGCGCCTATAACCCTAAGAAGCAGGTGGCGGTCAAAAACTATTCAGGCGCAGCGGCTGCACAGTTATCTTTTAGGACAGATAGCACTAAAACAGGAAAGACATATATCGATGAAGTCAAGGTCTACGCTCCGGATTTTGCCATTGTAGGAGATTCCGCCTCTGACGGCAAGCCCAGATGGAGCAACGACCCCAGCACGGTGTATAGGCTGGGAGCTGCTGGTAAGCCGGATCAGACATCACCTCCACATTATCAATTAGGCCTTCTTTTAGGGAAAAAAAACTGGGTGGCAAATCTTGGTTTTGGAGGATCTCAATCATCGGAGATAGCATCCTTGGCTCAAACCCTGTTGTTGGACCAGGGTTTCCGAAGAATATGGATCAAGATAGGATTGAATGATTTCAACCGTGGTCTGTCAGCTGCGACGGTAGAAAAAAATATTCAATCGGCAGTAAAGACCCTTATTGCAGGCGGTATAACTCCGAGTAATATATTCTTATGTAATTGTTATGGAGCATCTATGTTGACAGCGGCAAAGGACAATGAAAGGAAGGCATACAATACCTGGCTTGCCGCATATTGCCCCAGTGTTGGAATCAACCTGGTTGACAATGATGGAACAATCACTGATTATACGGTTTCCCCGGTTAAACCTAAGCCGGCGTATGACATCGGAGATGGAGTGCATCTTACGAAAGCAGGTTCAGGACAGATGGCGCAGAATGTCTACAAGCTCCTGAAAACCGCACGCCAAGACAAATGAAACAACTGTTAATGAGCAATCAGTTGCGGAGAATTAATATTAAAACGGAGGGCAAGATATGACAGGCAAGGAAAGGATGTTGAAGACATTGCGGTTTGAAGAGCCTGACCGGCCTCCTCATTTTGAGGTGATGTTCGAGCTTGAAAAGGAGGCATTCGGCCTGGAGTTTCCAAATCGCACCCTGTGGGGGAAATGCTCCCCCGGCGAAAAAACAAAAATGATTTTGCAGTGCATGAAGATATATGAGAAGATCGTCGGGCGCTACTCCTGGGATGCGCTCGCAGTGTTCTGGCCCTGGAGCGATCCCGATGGCGTCATCGCCGCAAAAAAGACTTTCGGCAACGACATCCTGATCGGCAGCATTGTCGGCAACACCATCTGGGCCATTGACAATATCAGCGACTGGACCGAGTTTGCTGTGACGCTGATGGAACAGCCCCAGGAAATACACCGGGTGGCGGCGGAGAAAAACGCGGCGGCGCTGGAGAAATATGCCAGCCTGATTGATGCCGGAGCCGATTTCATCCATATTGTCAACGATGTGGCGTTCAATGCAGGCCCGTTCATCTCCCCGGCGCAGTTTTCGGAGTTTGTGACGCCTTATTTGAAACAGCAGGTCCAGTACATCAGGGCCCAGGGAGTAATACCGTTCGTGCACACGGACGGCAACATAGACTCGATTTTGGATGACTACCTGTCTCTCGGCGCGGCATGTTTCCAGTCGGTGGATCCGATGGCGGGCATGGACATTGCGAAAACCAAGCAGCGCTGTCATGGGAAAATGGCATTGATGGGCAACGTACAGTGCAACCTCCTGCAGGACGGACCGGACGAGGCGATCAGGAAATCCGCGCTGTACTGTCTTGAAAATGCGTCGCCGGGAGGAGGCTACATTTTCGGGACTTCAAATACGATATTCCCTGGAATGCCTCTTGGAAATTATGAATACATGCTGGATATTTACAGGAATTTCTATAATAAATAAAGGAGTTCCTGATGAACAAGATCCACCTTATATGTAATGCGCACCTCGATCCCGTATGGCTGTGGGAGTGGGAGGAGGGCGCCGCCGAAGCGGTTTCAACTTTCAGGACCGCCGCCGAGCTGTGCTCCGAATCCGACAATTTCATTTTCAACCACAACGAGGCAATACTTTATAAATGGGTGGAAGAATATGAGCCTTCTCTTTTCGCGAAAATCCAGAAACTTGTCAAACAGGGGAAGTGGCATATTGCCGGGGGCTGGTATCTCCAGCCTGACTGCAACATGCCTTCCGGAGAAACATTTGTCAGGCATATAGCCGCCGGAAGGAATTATTTCCGGGAGAAATTCGGAGTAGAAGTGAAGACCGCGATTAATTTCGATTCTTTCGGGCACAGCCGCGGCATTGTCCAAATCATGGCGCAGTGCGGATATGATTCGTATCTTTTCTGCAGGCCGTCGCAGAACGACTGCCAGCTGCCTGCCGATGTCTTTGTCTGGAAGGGTTTCAATAATTCATCCTTGCTGTGCAGGCGGATTTCAGGCGGATATAACTCCCATCTGGGGAAGGCCGTGGAGAAGATCAGAGGCGTTGTCGAGAAAGAGTCCGATAAAAAGATAAACATGATATTGTGGGGAGTCGGCAATCACGGGGGCGGCCCTTCTAGAAAAGATATTTCAGGCATTGAAACGTTTATCCAGGAGAAGTCGGATGAAATTGAAATCCTGCATTCGACCCCTGAAAATTATTTTTCCGGCTTGAAAAAACAAGGGGTGAAAAAAATCCCATCCTTCAGCAAGGATTTAAATTCATGGGCGGTGGGATGCTATACCTCCATGATCCGCATAAAGCAGAAGTTCCGCCTTCTTGAGAATGAACTGTACATGACCGAGAAAATGGCTTCGTCCGCATATTTCCAGAAGCTTCTTGACTATCCGGCGGCGGAGCTTTCCGAAGCCCGGAACGATCTTCTTGCCGCAAGCTTCCATGATATTCTGCCGGGGTCTTCGATCCAGCCTGTGGAGGAAATGGCCATACGTCTTATGGATCATGCCCTTGAGAACATTTCACGGGTGAAGACGAGGGCTTTCTTCGCCCTCGCATCCGGACAGGAGAAAACTCCGCAGGATGAAATTCCAGTGCTCGTCTACAATCCGCATCCGTTCAAGACCGACGCGGTAATAGACTGTGAGTTCATGCTTCCGGACCAGAACTGGAGCAATGAGGATAAATTCACCGATGTGGAAGTCTATTCGGACGGCGTGAAAATTCCGGCGCAGGTTGAAAAGGAAGCATCGAATCTCAATCTTGACTGGCGCAAGAAGATAGTCTTCCGCGCCGAGCTGAAAGCGTCCGGCATGAACAGGTTCAACTGCAGGCTGACCTTGAAGAAGGATCGTCCTGCCGCCAGCGTCAAGGACGTGGATGGAATTTTCAAGTTCGACAACGGCGCGATGGAATTAGGGATAAGCAAGAAGACCGGACTGGTTGAATATTACTCGGTCGACGGCGTGAGATATGTCGGCGCCAGAGCTTTTGAACCGACTGTCCTTGTCGACAATGAAGATCCATGGGGGATGCAGGTAAAGCGGTTTGACCGGATGGACGGCGTTTTCAAGCTGAGCAGTCCCTCTGAATGCGCCAGGTTCTGTGGAATTCAAAAGAAAACTCTTGCGCCGGTGCGGGTGATTGAAGACGGTGAAGTCAGGACTGTCATTGAAGCAGTTTTTTCGTTCGGCACATCTAGGATCTGCCAGCAGTACATAATACCGAAGAAGGGGAGCGGGTTTGAAGTGATGACCCGCGTGTTCTGGAATGAAAAGAACCGTTTCCTGAAACTGAACATTCCCGTCCTTATAAATTGCGCCGAGTTCCTAGGGCAGACAGCTTTCGGATACCACGGTCTTCCGGTGAACGGGGATGAGGCGGTTTCCCAGAAGTGGGTCGCCGTCAATTCCGACAGGCATTCCTTCTCCTGCATAAACAACGGGACATACGGATCGAGTTTTGAAAAGGGGAACATGAGGCTGTCCCTGTTGAGGTCTCCTGCATATGCAGGCCATCCTATCTGCGACAGGCCGATAGTTCCGCAGGATCGGTTCACTCCGAGGATAGAGCAGGGAGAAAGGCTGTTCCACTTCTGGTTCAACGCCGGAACATTGGGGAAAAGGATGGAGTCCCTGGACAGGGAGGCGCTTGTGCAGAACGAGAAGCCGCCGGCGCTGTCCTTCTTTCCGCCGGGATCCGGAGCAAGGCCTTCCGAATTATGCAGGATAAGCGGCGGCAGCATCCAGCTTGTCAGCGCGAAAAAAGCTGAGAATGGCGGAGCTCTCGTTGTCAGGCTTTTTGAGCCTGCCGGGATAAGAACAGAGACTGTGCTGGAGTTCCCGTTTGCAGGGTTCAGGAAGAAACTCAAATTCAATCCTCTGGAGTTCAGGACATTCAGTTTTGATCCAAGGAAAAAGGAACTGCGGGATGTCAATGCGGCAGATGAATAAACCAGGGACAGTGCAAATGGCCGGGAACAGGCTCCAGATCAGCCTGAACCTCATGCCTGCATTCTTTTCCAAGCACATAGGGACGTCCTATGGCGACAGATATTATTTTGATCCCGCCTACAGGGCGGAGGTGGAGCGGGCGGAAGGAAGATACCTTTTTGAAATCCTCGGCCAGTTCGGGGTGGGGGACAAGGAGCCCAGGCCATCCTCGAATCTCTTTATCCAGCCGATAGATCTGGTAAAGGCGACGCAGGGCGCCGAGATCTACTGCCCCCCCGACGCCACCCTCGAAACACATGGGCATCCGTGGGCGGCCAAATCTCCCGATGAAATCAGACGTATTCCGGCGGCGGACGCGGCACGGCATCCTGTTGTGGACACGGTTTTGAAGCAGTATGCCGAGCTCTCACTCCTCTACGGGGAAGATGCCGATATATTCGGAATAAAATCAGGGCGGATGGGGATACACGCCCCTTTCACAACTGCGCATCAGCTTATGGGAGAGGAACTGTTTTTCCTGATGGTCGACAACCCGGAGGCGGCAGGAGCTGTTTTCCTGAAGATCTGGGAAATATACCGGGCCGTCTATTCAAGGCTGGCGTCCGAACTGAGGGTTCCGTCCCCCGTGCGCATCCACATGGGGGACTGTTCGGCATGCATGTTGTCGGAAGAACTTTACAGGAGCAGCGTGCTTCCTGTAAACCGGAAAATAGCGGGTGATTTTCAGACAGCCTCCTATCATTCATGCGGAGGCTCGACCCATCTGATTTCCGCTTTTTCAGAACTTCCGCCTCTGACTCATATAGAACTTGGTCCGGGGACTGATCTTGCACGGGCGGTCCAGCTGATGCCGAAAACTGCCATGAGTCCACTGGTGGATCCGGTCATAATCCGCAACGGCAAGCCGAAAGAAGTGGAATCATTAGTTGAATCGCTCACGTCTGAAACGTCGAACGCTCCGGCGGTGACATTGTGCGCATGGTCGCTCGACATGGAAACTCCGGTGGAAAACCTTCAGGCGCTTTATGGGACTCTTGAGGAAGGCATTACTTGATCGTATAGGAAATTGTATTTTAGACAGGATAACAGGATAAACGGGATTTTAAAATGGATTTAAATATTGAGTTGCAATCAAAGAGCACGTCAGCAGAGTGACGTGGCTACAACAAATCCAGGCTGTAGCCGCGTCACTCTGCTGACGCGTTCCTTTCCCGATGAATGCAACTTGCTATAAATATCCTTGGAATCCTGTAAATCCTGTCCGAAAAGTTATTAAGCCCCGGCGAAGCCGGTTAAGTCCAGTAAGACTGGCCGTTCCAGCCTGCTTGTTGATGCAATCAGATGGAATCGGAAACAAGTTATTCAGAGTTTGCAATTAGCTTAACCAAAAAAAGGAGAGCATATGAAAACGAAACAGACAATAGTGGTGGCGGGAATCCTGGCAGCTGGATTTCTGGTGGAGTCGCTTGTGGCCGGAGAGATCAACGTGAAGAAAGCGGACGGAAAGACTGTTGTGCAGGTTGTCGCAGGTTCACCTGAAGCTCCTGCCGTGCAGGCTGCAAATCCGAACATCCAGGTGGAATGCCTGAAATCAAAAGACAGCCAGACCCCTTATCCGGTGCTGAAGGATGATCTTGTAAATGCAGGATCTCCGTCCCTGGCTAAAGTATTGTTCGATGACTTTGCCCCGCATCAGGCGTGTAATGCCGCGGCATTGAATGACGGAAACACAGGAAATCCTTCGGATCAGAACGGTGTCACGTTCGATCTGGATGGCACATGGACCACCACGTTCGTGCTGGACGCTTCCAAGGCGTCCAAGGGCTATGATATCAGCGAGATAAGAACCGTTGCAGGCTGGCCGCCGAGCCGCGCATACCAGAAATACGAGCTGTTGGTTTCCAAGGTTTCCGCGCCTGATAAATTCATCTCCATGGGGACGTTCAATGTGGATGCGGAAGGAGGAGCCTTGGCAAGTCAGATTAAATTAACAGGAAAAGAGAGCCTGATCGAGACCAATGTGTCTTCAATAAAATTCAAGTTCATGGTTCCCAATCCAGCCGTTCCAGCAACCGAGACGGCCTACCGTGAAATTGATGTCGTTGGCAAGGCAAGCGAAAAATGAGAAGGAAGGAATTACCTACGATGAGACATGTAAATGCCGGGACACCCCGGATTGTTTCAGCAATTATGACCGTAACGACAATCCTGATCAACATGCCAACGGGGGTGGCGGCCCCGGCAGAAGTCACAGCCATGATTTCAGTCAGGGATATCAAGGGATCCTACACTATTCCATATATCCAGTCCGACCGGGATCTCAGGGTGAATGTTGATTTTTCGGATCCGGATGCGGCTTCAGCCGACCTGGTGCTCGAAGGGAAGGATTTCCGGGCGGACAGGAAGGCGGAAAAGGCATCGCCCTCCGCTTTTTTCACAGGACTGCCTTCAGGCGAATTCACGCTTAAAGTCGAATGGCTGAAATCCGACGGATCAAAACTGTCGGATACGGTTTACCGGAGAATCGGCGTCGGAGCCGTGCTTGCCGCAATCGGGGACAGCCTCACCGAAGGCTATCATGGACAGGGATTCCTGAAGGACAGCCTTGACCTGAAAGCATCGGATTTCCCTGCAGAGGCGGTGTCAAAGGACGGGCGTAATTTCCCGCAGTTTTCCCCGACGACTTTTCATCATAAGCCTACGGTCAACTGTTTCCAGAGCTGGATGACGGGGTTGAACGACAGTTTGTCGGAAAAGTGGAAAATGCCGGTATTCATCGCCAATGAGGGGTGGGGAGGATACACGGCCGCAAATTACCTGTCGATGATGCGCGGGAATTCCGGCGGATGGGCTGATCGCATGCGTCTCCTGCGTCCTGATGCATGGCTGATCCATCTTGGAGTGAATGACGAGCGCGCCAAGGTTCCGCCTGCGGAATTCGCAAAAAACATGAAGGCGATCGTCGGAATACTCCTTGATGAATACAATGCTGATCCTTCCCAGATATATCTGGCATATCCGAGCTATGATTACGCCGCAGGGGCGGAATCCATACTTCGCTCATACATCGTTGAAATCGACAAGATAGTTTCAGACATGAATCTGCGCACAGGGCCGGATTATTTTGGAACTTTTTCAAAGGACAAGGCGAAATGGTATGGCGGCGATCCCGTGCATCCGGGCGTGGAAGGAATGGATCTGATGGCGGAATTATGGGCCTCCAAGCTTTCTCCAAATGTCCCAGCCCCTAAAAAGTCATGCCATTTCATGCAGAATCTGAAGAACGGGAAAAAACAGACCATAGTCACATACGGTACAAGCCTGACCGCAGGCGGAGCCTGGGTAGGAGCACTTCAGAACGCCCTTGACGCAAGGTATCGGGGACTTGCCACGGTGATCAACAGCGGAAAAGGAGCGATGTGTTCAATATGGGGGATTGAGAACCTACAGGAGCGCGTGCTTTCAAAGAAACCGGATGCCGTATTCATCGAGTTCTCCGTGAACGACGCCTATCTTCCATACAAGATGACTTTGGCCGGCTGCAAAAAGAACATCGACGCCATGGTCGAACGAATTCTCAATGAAAATCCCGACTGCGAAATCATCCTGATGGTGATGAACCCCATGGTTGACGTACATTCGGAACGGAGGCCCGAGCTGGAGAAATTCAACGACATCTACAGGGAAACGGCAAAGGATAAAGGTTTTCTCCTTGTTGATCACTATCCGGCATGGCTCAAGATCCTTAATGCGGACAGGAAGGAGTTTGACGGTCTTGTTCCGGATGGCGCACATCCGAGCCCTGAAGGATGCCGCAGGATTGTGAATCCTAATATTTTGAAGGCGATTGGAATGTAGCATAACAAAAGAGGTATATCCATGAAAGTTGTTGCAAGTGTGATTGGCTGCGGAAACATTTCAAAGTTTCATTTTTCCGGGCTCGAAAAGTCCGGTGTGGAAGTCAAATGGGTCTGTGATCTCTCGGAGAAGAACGCAAAGCCGTGGGCGGATAAGTTCGGTGCGAAATACAGCGCGGACTACAATGATGCGCTCAAGGATGCCGAAGTCAATCTCATGGTCATAACCCCGTTTTCATTTCTTCACAGGAAAATGTGCCTGGACTCGATCAATGCCGGGAAGTCGGTGATATGTGAAAAGACCCTTGCCGAAAATCCGGATGACGCGCTGGAGATCGTGAAGGCTGCCGAAAAGAAAAAAACGATATTCTACACATCCTATATGAAAAGATTTATTCCGGCTGCGGAAAAGGCGAAGGAACTGATGCCGTCGCTCGGCAGAATCATGTCAACCCATATCCGGGCGTACCAGTGCTGGGGCGAACTCTGGACGAAGACCCAGACGGAAGGTTTCTTCCACACTCCTCCTGGAGGCAAGTCCATGGTCGTGAAAAATTATGGAGGCGGAATCCTTGTCTGCGGAGGAAGCCACATCCTCGACCTTGTCTGCTTCTTCCTCGGCAGACCCCACAGGCTTTACGCCACAATGCATGGACCGAAGGGCGGTGATTTTGATATCCAGACCGCCGCACTCATGGAGACTGAAAATGGAATTGTCCACTACGAAGCGCTCGCGCATCCGTTGAACAAGATAGGTTTTCTCCGTGACGGCTGGGATGAAAAGGTTGAGATCAACGGCGTGAACGGCAGACTCGAGATCTACAGTGCCGCCTGGGATCAGGTTGCGAGCAAGGCTTCCATGCTTGTCCATTACGACAACACGACGGGTAATTCGACGGAATACCGTTTTGCGCCCGAATCCCCCTTTGACAGGGCGGTGGCTTTTTTCTGTGCGAATATCGCAAAAGGCACGCAGGGAAGCCAGTCCCGCGTCACCGGCTACGATGTGGATGAACTGATAGCCCATATCAAGAAGAGCTCTGAAACCGGGACGGCATTGCAGATAAAATACCGCTGTTGAAGTTTTCATGTCCCACATAGTATGAGGTGGACTTAATGCAAGAGCATCCGAACGTGCTGATTTTCTGTGTTGACCAGATGCGGGCGGACCACATGGGTTGCGCCGGCAATAAGAGTATCCGCACCCCCAGCCTCGACAGGCTGGCGGCGGACGGTGTAATATTCAACCGGTCATACTGCAACAATCCCGTGTGCATGCCGGCACGGGCCACAATGTTCACGTGTCTGCTGCCCAGGGACCATGGCGTAAGAATGAACGGACAGTCCCTCCGCAAGGACATTCCAACTATGCCGGGAATTCTCCGGGATTCAGGATATTCCACCCATGCCTGCGGCAAGCTTCACCTCACGCCCTGGGTTCCCGATGTATCCCCTCCTGATGTTTATTCCTATCCCGAATGCATGAAATACTGGAACGAAGGGCTCCTATCTGAATTTCCGGTGCCGTACTATGGCTTTGAAACAGTTGATTTTGTCGGAGGGCATACATGCTATGCCTATGGACCCTACGTCGAATGGCTTGAGAAACAGGGTGGAAACCGTGGAATGCTGACGGAATCATCTGCTTTGCAGCCGCCATCCGGCGCCCCGCAATGCTACAAAATGTCGCTCCCGGAGGAACTTCATTACAACCGTTTCATCGCGGATTCCGCCATCAGGAAAATCAGGAGGTCGCAGGGAAACAGGGAAAACCCCTTCTTCATATGGTGTTCTTTTCCCGATCCTCACCTGCCGGTTGCCCCGCCAGCGCCATACTGCGACATGTATGATCCCGGCGACATGCCACCGCCAAAGTCCGGCAAAGGGGAAATTGACCGCCTCCCATCGGTCTATAAACAGGTTCTGGATGGCTCCTTCCGGCCCAACGGCACTCTTAACACCGGAGTAGAGGACAGCCACTGGCAGGAAATGATAGCCCTGACATACGGCATGGTAACTCATGTCGATACGGAAATAGGCCGCGTTGTGAAGGCTCTTGACGATACAGGGCTTTCCAGCGACACGCTTGTAATTTTCACATCGGATCATGGAGACATGATGGGAGACCATGGATTGCTCTGGAAGGCTTTTTACACCTTTGCCGGATGCATACGGACTCCCCTGATAGTCAAAGTTCCAGGGATCACTTCCGGACATAGAAGCGAAGACTTGGTTTCACAGCTGGATCTTCTGCCAAGCATACTTGATATCTGCAATATCCGCGACCCTGCCGACAGCTGGGTCGAAAAGAAAACTCCATTTTCACGCGGAGCGATACGCCCGCTCCTTTCACGTCCGGGACGAAGCTGGAAGGAACTCCTGGGCCGAGAGTCAACTTCCGTCCGTCCGCCTGTCGTAATAGAAAATGATGACCTTACCACAGGTTTCAAAGTAAGAAGCATCGTGACAAAAAACCACCGTCTCACCATCTATCCTGGAACGGCGGACGGGGAGCTTTTTGATATTGCCAGCGATCCCCATGAATTAATGAATCTCTGGTATGATGAACCGGAAATAAAAAAAGAGCTGGTATGCCAATTGCTGGATTCCTATTCCCTCTCCACCCCTTCCTATCCGGTTCCGCCATGGAACTCCTGAAGTCTGACACCTGCGGGCGTTCATTCCTGCGGCAGGCCTCACCGGCTTTACGCCACAATGCATGGACCGAAGGGCGGTGATTTCTTTTTGATTGCCAGGCCGTTCCTGATTTTCCTGTATTGCCGAGGGGAGACTCCCATTATCCTCCTGAACTGCTTGGAGAAATAATTGCCGTCGGAAAATCCGCAGTTGAATGCGGTTTCAGTGATATTGCCCCTGCCCGACCACATGAGTTCCACAGCCTTCCTGATCCGCAGCCGGATGATGTGCTCGAGCGGAGATGCGTGAAATATTTTCTTGAACATCCTGAAGAAATGACGGTCCGACATTGCCGCGCGGCGTGCGAGATCCGCAACAGTCGAATGCTTCGTGTAGTTCTCCTCCATCCACGCAACCGCCTCGCTGAACCGCAGCAGTCCGTCCGTTGAATTTTCAGAGGAAGTCGGGTAAATCCTCGAAAGAAATACGATCAGCTCAAGCAGATACGCCCGGCTTACACAGTCGAAGCCCGGAGGACGCATCTCCATCTCATGGCGCAGGCGTTGAATCTTTTCCACAACTTCCTTCAGGTGGGCGCTGTCCAGACGCAGGAGACTGCGAAATTCGATGCCACTCCTTCTCGCGGGCTCAAGAATAAACAATGCCTGGTAGCCCGGCATCGTTTTGAGCTTTTCCAGTGGGAAATTGAAGATCTCGGGGCGGTACATGACGTTCATTATCCTGAAATCCCTGGTGGCATTCTTAAACCCATGCTCCTGGTTGCCTTGGAGAACATACACATCCCCGCTGGAGACATGGTATGTTTTTCCCTTAATGCAATGTTCCGCCCGTCCAGCAAGGACGATGACGATTTCAATGTAGTCGTGGGTGTGCAGCGGATACCCGGACGATACGAGATTCTGGACGCTTATCTTGCAGAAATCGTATTCCTTCTCAAAATGCGTCTTTGCTGATATCCTGTGTGTCATGGCAGTATCGTACCGATATTTGTCACTATTGTCAAGGTTTATACCATTTCAGTCCATATTTTAATAAGCATTAATATGGCAATCCATGAAGACAGGAGGTGAAGATGGTGTTTGAAGAATCAGTTGTTTTTAAACGTGAAAACAGAAGGAGTATGAAACAATGAAAATATTTTTATGGAATCAACTTTCAGCACTTGGAAAAACCGCCAAGCTACTACATCCCGTCTCCTCGCACCTCTTTTCCTTGATCGTTTTCTTTTCAACCTTGCTGGGCTTGGGCATCCCCCAGAGCTTTGCCCAGGGCGAACGCGGCGCCGCTTATGATAAATTGGGTTTTTATCCTGGCACCTTCAATATCGAAAATCCGGAGGGCTACAACAACCTGCTTGACATAGAACAATGGCTGGGACGCAAGATTCCGTTCATAGTACAGATGTCCGATTGCCGTAATGCCGATTCCATGATGTATTCGGTCCTCGGTACAACCCCAGCCTGGAAGGCAACAGGTGAGCCCGTCACTTTGGTAATGAATGTTCCCTTGGCCTTCAAGGGCGGCAACGGATCCACCCCCGCTGGACAGGCTCTCGTGCGGCAGGGGCTCATCGATACCGCCAATGGGATGCACGACGCCCAATATTTACGATTCGCCCAAAGCCTTAAAAACGACGGGTTTGCCAATGCCATTCTTCGACTGGGGCACGAATTTGATGGATACTGGACAGGTTGGTCCTGCATAGGGAATTACGACGTGTTCATCTCCGCCTGGCGGCACGTCCATGATATTTTTAAAGGGGTCAGTCCAGGTTTCCTTTTTGATTATAATGGCACTGTATTTTCATTCCATGCACCCGCCAATGCCTATGCTGGCGACACCCGGACACGCGCTGAAGCGGCTTATCCCGGCGATGCCTATGTTGATGTGGTGGGATTGGATCTTTACGACCGAAATATTGGTCCCCCCTGGTATGATTATTTCAAGCAAGGCTGGAACGACCCCGAGAAGACTTGGAAAGATAAATTTATGCCGACTCTCGTTCATCATCGTGATTTTGCGGTTTCCAAAGGCAAGACTGTAAGCTTTCCCGAATGGGCGGTGCAGGCCCACGCAGGTATTTATATCTATACCGGCGGCGATGATTCCGCTCTTATCCGTAACTTTTACAACTGGATGAGCAGCCTGCCTCCCAGTGGTCCAGGATCGCTCAAGTATCATAGTTACTTCTGGCTTGGTCCCCAGCCCAACGCAAGCAATCCAAATCTCAGCTATGGAACACTAATGCTCACAAGCCCTCAGCTGGCGGAATCCGCTTTGATGTTCAGTCAGCTTTATGGTGCCAAGTGGGTCACTGGCCAGATCGGAGATTCAAGCGGTACCGGAAGCGCTCCGGTGCTGGACGACCTTATGAGTGGAAGTTTCACGCTCAGCAGTTCTGGCGGCGGGGTGACGGGAGCAGCGGATGATTTCCAGTATGCCTGCCAATCATTGACCGGTGACGGGCAGATTATCGCGCAGGTCACCAGCATCCGCAACAGCGATTTTTCGTCTTCCAACCCCCTGGCCATGGCGGGAGTGATGATCCGGGAGGACGATTCAGCCGGCTCCAGGAGCGCGCTTCTGGGAGTCGCTCCCGGCAAGGTGGCGTTTGTGACCCGGCTTGCTCCAGATTCTTCCAGCTCTATCGCGACGAGTGCGCGTTCAGCCCTGCCTTACTGGCTCAAACTCGTCCGCAATGCAGATGAATTTAAGGCTTACACGTCGGCTGACGGGGAGGATTGGACCATGGTGGGTTCCGCGAGCATTCCCATGCAGGGAATTGTAAAAATAGGACTGGCTGTCAGCTCCAACCATATAGGAGTTCTAAATACCTCCACCTTCCGCAACGTCCAGGTAACCCGGTGGGATGCGACGGACGTCTTTCCCTACGATGCCGACTCTCCAGATTATTTTTCAGGCATTGTCAAGCATTATCCGGACTATGGCTATACGCGCGGGAGCATCGGCGTCCCCAGCAGCGAGGCTGTCGACCAGGCCGGCGGCACTATGACAATATCTGCCAGCGGCAGCGGGATCGGCGGCGTGGCGGACTCCTTCGATTTTGTGCATGAAACACTTGTCGGCAATGGACAGATTGTGGCCAGGCTCCTCGGCGTTTCGCAAATCAACGCATCGTCGAAAGCAGGGCTCATGATCCGTGAAAAGCCCAGCGAAGGTTTCTCCGCGGGTTCCAAGAGCGTGCTGATGTCCTATGCGCCAGGCAATGGCTTTGTCCTTACAAGCCGTTCGACTGAAAATGGCGGATCTTCCACCTGGGCCGGCGGCTGGGCGTACTTGCCTTATTGGCTCAAACTCGTGCGCTGCGGGGATCGTTTCACCGGTTACAAATCACCCGACGGAGTTACCTGGACAATGGTGGGATACGCCGATGTTTCCATGGGCGCCGCCGTTGAGATCGGACTTGCAGTCACCTCGCACGACAAAACGCTTTCGGCTACATCGAACTTCGACAACATCCGCGTCGATCGCTGGAGCAGTTGCGACATTGGAGCAATCGGAGTCCCCGGCAGCGAGACGTTTGATCCTGCCACGGGAACTTATGGGGTGACAGGGAGCGGCGCCGGAATTGGCGGAACCTCCGATGCATTCCGTTTCGTCTACCAGGCCCTCGACGGGGACGGGGAAATTGTGGCCAGGATCCGCGGCATTTCGCGAATCAACGACTCGTCGAAGGCCGGGCTCATGATCCGTGAAACGCTTTCCGCCGGTTCCAGGAGCGCGCTGATATCCTATGCGCCAGGCAGTGGATTTCTCCTTACAAGCCGTTCGACTGAAAATGGCGGATCTTCCACCTGGGCCGGCGGCTGGGCGCCGGATCCGGTCTGGCTCAAACTCCAACGCCACGGAAACCTTTTTGTGGGATATAAATCCGCTGACGGCATCGCCTGGACCTATGTCGGCCAATATTCCATTCCCATGACGCAAACCGTCTATGTCGGGATGGCAGCGAGTTCATGCAGCAAATGGCTGCTCGGCTCGGCAACATTCGACAGCATGAAAGTCGACACGCTGTCCAATGACAACGTGGGCGCTGCGTCGGGCGGCGGCAAGACGTTCGATCCCGCAACGGGCGCCTACACGGTGAAGGGTGGCGGCAGCGCAGGAATTGGAGGTACAACCGATGCTTTCTATTTTGTTCATCGCACTTTGGCTGGCGATGGTGAAATTGTGGCCAGGGTCGGCGATGTTTCGCAAATCAACGCATCGTCGAAGGCAGGGCTCATGATCCGTGAAACGCTTTCCGCGGGTTCCAGGAGCGCCCTGATATCCTATGCGCCGGGCTATGGCTTCGCCTTCACAAGCAGGCTTAACGTGTCCGGCAGCTCATCAACCTGGGGCGGTGGCTGGATGCCGGGGCCCTATTGGCTCAAACTCATCCGCTGGGGAAATCGTTTCACCGGTTACAAGTCGCCCGATGGAATTACCTGGACAATGGTGGGATATGCCGATATTCCGATGGCATCCACCACTGAAATCGGTCTGGCGGTAAGTTCGAGCGATGCGGCTAAAATCGCCACAGCAACTTTTGAAAATGTGAGTATCACCTTGACTCCCTACCATAAGACCAACATCTTCTGGTAAGCGGGCCGGTCTAATTGCAAAAGTCGGATTTTAACGGAGGGCGGGTTTTCCAACCCGCCCTCCGTTGCTTTTGAATCGAATTTTGCAAATGGCCCGGATACAAGGAAAACTATGACATTGAAATAAACATGAAATAAAAAAATTCTTTTTTTTTATCTTGGACATCTTGCATTATTTTTCCGTTTGCGTTATAATAACGCATATTGGCAGTTATAAAATCGCAATTTACTGGAGAAGGACATGGCGGTCACATTAAAGGACATAGCGGAGGAGATGGGTGTAAGCGCCATGACAGTGTCCCGTGCGTTGCGCGGGGTTGACAGGATAAGTTCCGGAACCAGGAAGCGGGCGCGGACGCTGGCGGTGCGGATGGGATATCAGCCGGTCGACGGCGTGATGTTCCGGCCTCCGATGCGTGCCGGAAAAGCCGCACATTCCCTGAAAATACTTCTGCCGACGGTAGTGCGGAGGATCGGCGAGGAAGGGGGGGCCTGGTGGAATGACAGGATGGTGTCCGCGATGAAGAAACGGCTCGAACTATATAACGGAAAACTGGTTGAGCAGCATTTCAACGGCATTGAGGAACTGGTTGAGGAATACAGGCACGGACGTTTCCACGGCATTGCATTGATGCAGCCCCTTCCAACCCCGTGGATCAGGCGGCTTATGAAGTCGGGGCCGGTGGTTTATGCAGTCGAATACGACTACCAGACAGGTGTCGACAGCGTATATTCCAACGAACACCGTTCAACCTCCATGATCAAGGATTATCTGAGGAGCTACGGCCACAGCAATATCGCATGGTTTGGAATAATAGACAGGAACGCCCCCCATCATGCGGTCTGGGACGACTGCTTGGAAGGGGGGTATCCCGAGGAGAGGGATGCTTTCAGCGTCCATGGTGCAAGGCATGCCTCGTGGGCGAACCACATCTACTGCCAGAGGCCGGATCACGGGCAGAAGCTGATCCTCATTGAACGCGACTGGAAGCTCAGGGGCCTGGAGGATGTCGTCGGAGAAGCCTTGAAGATTATTCTGTCCGCATCCCCTGAAATAACGGCGGTCGTATGCTCATGTGATCCGGTTGCGCTGGAACTTGTCAGGCAGTTGAAACAGAAGGGGATCGAAGTTCCCCGGAATATCAGCCTGATAAGCTATGGAGGATCGGAGGAAGTCAGGCGCAGCAGTCCGCCGATAACTTCGGCGACGATGCCGATGGAGACGATCGGGAGAATGATTCCGGAACTGATAGAGAGGCGCCTTGCCGATCCGGATGCCATCCCCGTCAGCATGCAGTTTGAAACACCTCTCTTTGAAGGGGCCAGCGTGGCGGAGCCGGGATGCCGCAGGTCCGGAAAGGTCCGCGGCAGGAAGACAGGGATTGATAGTGAAAGGAGGGAGAAATGAAAAGGCGCGTGTTCACACTGATAGAGCTTTTAGTTGTGATTGCGATCATCGCAATCCTGGCGGCGATGCTCCTGCCCGCGCTGAAAAAGGCGAAGGATACCGCCAAAACCAGTCTTTGCCTGGGCAACTTGAAGCAGCTATACGTAATTGGAGACATATACCGCGAGGACAACCTGAACTGGGTTTTGTTCTGGGATTCTGACTCATCCTATTGGTACCATCGACTTTTCCCGAACGAGAATCCTGCCGTGGGAAATTTCATGACAGGGCCGTTTGCGGCCGGCGCCAAAAATCCTCCCGGCTGGCAGTGCATGCAATGCCCTTCAGGGACGAATGGATATGGAGTGGGCTGGAAGTATAGCTATGCAGTGAATGCCGGTATCTGCGGCTGGCCGCCGCCAATGTACAGGGTTCCTGGGCACAAGGGGCCAGCCTATCCCAAAAAACCTGAAATCATCCCATGGCTCGTTGACGGTGAAAACTGCTGGTTCAATTCTGCCGATCTGGCAACCTATGTCTATCCCAAGCATAACAATCATAACAACGGAGCCAATGTCAACTTTTTTGACGGACACGCGCAATGGGTTGGAGGGACGGACATTCGAAACGTCCTCTACGGTAACATAACTAGCTGGCAATGATTCCTGAATTCTTCTAGGTTGCGGGCAAAGCCCCCCCTTAAATATACGTATAGGAAATTGTATTTTAGACAGGATAACGGGATAAACGGGATTTAAAATGGATCTAAATAATAAGTTGCAATCAAAGAATCAAAGAGCACGTCAGCAGAGTGACGTGGCTACAACAAATCCAAGCTGTAGCCGCGTCACTCTGCTGACGCGTTCCTTTCCCGATGAATGCACCTTGCTATAAATATCCTTGGAATCCTGTAAATCCTGTCAGAAAAGTTATTAAGCCCCGGAGTAGCCGGTTAAATACTTCATAAAGGAGAGGAAATATGATTGGAAAGACAATGAGAATTGCGGTCATGGCGATGTCATGCTTGGCCGCCGCTTTCACATGCATGGCGGCGGAGAAGCAGATGGTGCTGACCGGCGACACGAACCGGCCCGAGCTAAGCACATTCATTCCGGGTGAGAAGATCACTCTGGAATTCACGGTCAGAGGCGCAGCTTCTTCCGACACGGGGCTGAAACTGCTTCTCGACATAGTGGACGAACATGGCCGGAGCGTGGAGAAGAAGGAAATCCCAGTTCAACCAGACGGCACTGGAGCATGGAAAACCACCGTGGAGACACCAGCCTCCAAGCTCGGATTCTACCGGGTGAAAGCCAAGCTTTCCAATGGCGTGGAACTTCCCAAGATTGGAACCCGACAGGCCGGCTATCTGACCTATTGTGTGGTTCCTGATCCGAGCCAGCGGAAGTTCTACCCGCAGGCGGAAACGCATTTTGGAATTGCAGGAGGCACTGCGGCAATGCAGCCTTATCTAGGTGTTCGATGGGTTCAGCATGCGGGTTATTGGCGTTTCATCGAACCGAAAGAAGGGGTTGGATGCCGTGAATATTTTGAAAAACAAAAGAGTATTCAGCCCAAGGCGAAGGGAGATTCCTGGAAAACCTACGGTGAAATATGTGTCTTTTCCTGGCCTGAATGGGCTACCAAGGGTAAACAGGGAGATCTTACCCCCGACGGGGAAACGGCCTGGCGGAATTACTGTCTGGAACTTGGGAAAAGGTTTGCAGACAGCGAGGCGAACGGTGAAATGAGCGGACATGTCTACCAGGTACTATGGGAACCCGTCTATCCGTGGGGGCATAAAGGAACTGACGAAGGACTCGTTCGCGGTGCGGAGATCGCATACAAGGCATTGCACGAAGCTGATCCGAAGGCCGTGGTGATCGGCCCGACCGGCGCCGGCATCCGGAATTCCGACCTTGAATGGAACCGCAATCTCCTCAAAAAGGGAATGGGCAAGTATCTCGACGGCTTTTCCATTCATCCCTACATCTCGGTGCCGGAACGTGACGGGCTGGTGGAAAACATCAGGACATTGAAGGGGATTATCCGTCAGGCGCTCGGCAAGGATCTTCCGCTCTATGGAAGCGAGCAGGGATCCCAGACCAAAGAGGATCCCTCCAAGGAACTGGAACAGGCGCAGTTCCTGGTCCGCTCCAGTCTGATCATGCTGGGAGAAGGGTTTCAATATAATTTCATCTTTTTCGGCCAGGATTATCCTTCTGAGCCTGGCTACGGTCTTTATTACAACTTCGATCCTGCCAAATATGTATGGGGCGGCGGCCCAGGCAGCCCCAAGCCAGTAGTCCCCTCCTATGCGGCGATGACCTTCCTCCTGGATGGACATCAGACTGGAGGTGCGATCGAATGGCTGGGCAAGACGGCGCTGGGATATGTTTTCGAGAGGCCCGGCAGCATTGTGCTCGCCCTTTGGGATTACGGTGACAATCCCAGGGAAGTTTCATTGCCTGTAGGAACCAGGCAGGTCGATATTTACGACTGGATGGGGAACATGAGGACAGTTCCCACCCCGGACGGCGAACTGAAGATCACCCTGACACCGGAGCCAGTCTATGTCAAAGGAGCCTCTCCAAGGTTCTGGAGCAGGACGGCCGAAAAACCGTTGAAGCTGAAGGATGAGCGGGTACGGGCATATCCCGGCGGACAGGTTGTCGTTTCGGGTGAAGTCACGGCCTCCGGCGACAAGCCGATCAAGGGAGTGGTCGCGCTGGAAACCGACAGGAAATTGCATGCGCGACGCATGGAGGTTCCGGTTTCGGCCGAAGAAAGTATGTTTTTCTGGAACAAGAAGAGCCAGTCTTTTGATTTCGTATTGGACATCCCCATGGATCTGCCATTGGGAATGTATCCCGTCAAGATCACGCTGGAGGACGGGAGCGGTCCCTTGTCCGGCATCGCCCTGCCGCTTGAGGTGCTCTCGCCGATATCAATTGCCTCGGTCGAGCCGGTCTTTCTCCCTGGCGGCAGGAAGGGACTGAAGATCAACGTGAAGGAAATGCAGGGAAGAAGCGCCCAGGCAGGCATTCAAGCCCGCCTCAACGGCGTTCCGGAAAGCAGGAAGAGCGTGGAGACCAGGATTCAGGCCAACGAGGAGAAAAGCGTGATAATCGCTTATGACGGCCTTGAGGTCTTGCCGGCGCGTATGTACAAGGTGCCGGTTCAGCTTACGCTTGACAACGGCTTCAAGGTGGAAAAGGAATTCTCCGTCAACCTGATGAGCATTCCGCATCTGTCCAAGCCACCGGTGATTGATGGAAGTCTCGCGGACTGGACGGCCATCCCCCCCATCGAAATGCATGGCAGGGAATGGGTGGTGCGTTCGCCGGAATACTACAAGGACGGTTTTTCCGCGACGGCGCGGTTTGCCTGGGATGAACAGGCTTTCTATCTGGCATTCGAAGTGACGGACGATGTCTTCCTCCAGCCCTATGCCGGATTTGACACCTGGAACGGCGACTGCATCCAGCTGGATCTGGACCTGGATCCGCGGAAGCTCGTGCTTGCAAGCGGCAATCTCCTTCTCGACAACGACAGCAGTTCCAAGCGGCGCCACACGGAGATCGATCTGGCTCTGACGAAGAACGGCTCCGAGGCATATCGGACTCTGACATTTGACCCAGGCAAGTTGCCCATCGCATTGCTCCCGGCCGATAAAATCAAGCTGGCCGTGGTCAAGACAGGAGATGGGAAATTGATTTACGAGGCGGCCATCCCCTGGGAAACCCTCGGTCTGACAGGCAGGCCCAAGGCGGGCGACGCTATCGGGATTGCCGCCGCCATCAACGACCGGGATGAAGTCAATCCCAAACAGGCCGACGTGACGGCCATCGGTCTCTTTGACGGAATGGCGGGAGCGAACAAGAATCCAGAGAAGTTCGGATATGTCGTACTGGGGGAATAACAGTATATAAATCTCAAACAATAGAAAGCAAAATAACGTAACCGTTAAGCTGGGACATCCCCTGCCAGCTTGCCTGGCAGGAGTAGAAGATTATTCAGGCTAAAACTGGAGAATCAATCCCCTTTCCGCATCCGGCGGTACAACACCGCCGGATGCGGAAAGGGGTAGTGCAGGCGGAAGCAATAACTGGCAATCTTTATTTCCTGCCGGGCAAGCCGGCAGGGGATATAAATACCCAGCTTAACGGTTACAAAATTGACTACTAGCGAATAAAACAACAATTTGGAAACTGAGGGATTGAATTATGAACGTTGCATCAAGAATATTTTTGGCAATTGGCATTGCGTCAATGGGTTTGTACTGCATCCCGTCCCATGCGGCGGACGAAGTGGCGGAGCGCCCTGTCAGCATCAGCTTTTCCGGGATACTGGGACAGAGCCAGGCGGCGGACGCTGAACCATTGCCTTTTGTCGGCGCCGGCGGCGTGTTTTTTGACAAAAAAGGAAATCTATGGACAGCGTCTGGGAATGAATTGTTCATGTTTTCCAGGGCAGAAGGGAAATCATGGGCGTGTTCGAAGAGGATTGCCCTGCCGTCCCCTCTTCTGGGGCGTGCTGGAATTCGCTGGGACGGCGAAAGGGCGTTTTTCGCCTGTCCCGATGGCAAACTCTATTCATTCGATCCGGAAACCCAGGCAGTGACATCTTTTGCCAAGACCGGGGATTTTTCGAGCAGCATCTCCGCATTTCTTGCGGTTGTTCCGGCGGGACTTACGAAAGGATATGCCGCCAAGGGGAAAATATTCCTGCTGGACGGAATCCAGGTTCAGGCTTTCAAGGAAGACGGTTCCCCGTCCGGCGTAGTCCTGAAGCTGGAGCTGCCAAAGGACACCGCACGTTATTGCGCCATTGGCATTGAACCGCATACCGGCGACCTGCTTGTTGCCAGCTATTGGCCAGGCTCGAAGATTTACCGGTTTGATGTTTCCGGCCAACAGGTGACGAGCGCCGGGTGGCCTCGGAGCGGCGATGCAAGCGGCATCGTTACGCTCAAGGAAACGGCCTGGGCAGTGCTTTTGGGCGGCGGAGCCGTCTCACTCCCCCTGGATCGGGACAAGACCGAAGCATCCACAACTGAATCCTGCTATACCATGTATGCCAGCGGCATGGCGGAGGATCCGGATGGCGGACGCTGGATTGCATGTTCCCAGGGACTGGTAGAATTTGACAAAAATGGTCACGCCACAAAACGGCGCCTGGGGGGCGTGGCGGGTGTTCAGTCCATGTCCGCCGCCGACGATGGCACGCTGATCGCCCTGGTGGAAAACGGACAGCGCATAATCCGGCTTGCCATAGATGATGAACCGGATGCAGTTTTCACCTCCAATGCCAACGAACCGTTCCGCACAGGGGCGAGCTGGAGCAACAAGGCGTGCGGGCTTGCATGGAATGGCAAACAGTTCCTAGTGCTGGATCAGACCAGCCGGCAACTTTGGCGCTTCGATCCATGGCATATGCTTTTCGGGGAAAAACCTTGGAACGAGGCCACCCAGCCCGGGCAGTTTTCAAATCCCAGCGCTTTGACGTCAAACGGGATCCGGACCTGGATCGTGGACGGAGGGAAGGTGCTGGAAGTCAATCTTCTGCCCGGGGAAAAGGCCGTTCCTTGCCCGGTTGATCTGACCGACAGTGAAAGTTTGGGCGGGATTGTTTCGCTGTCCACGTCGTCGGATGGCAGCCTGCTGGGGGTGGCATCCAAAAACAAAGTCAGAGCCTACATGCGTTCTTCCACAGGTTCTTATGCCCCTCTGTGGAATGCCGTCGAGGGATTCCAATCCATCAGTGGCATGTCCGTGGTCAAGGATGTACTGTTTGTGGCGGATAAAGGCAGACGCTCTGTCACAGGGCTTTCACTGAAGACTGGAAAAACAGTGGCGGTCCTGGAAGAGGGCGCAGTTAAAGGCGGCATGATGCCTGCCTGCATCACCGGTTCATCCCCCTGGCTGCTGGTGGCGGACGAACAGGGAAGGCGCATACTCCGCTTCAAGATCGCAAATTAAAAATTAAGGAGGATAGCATGAGAACACAATCCAGGACAGAATTCACACTGATAGAATTGCTCGTTGTGATTGCGATCATCGCAATCCTCGCGGCGATGCTGCTGCCCGCCCTGAAGAATGCAAAGGACACCGCCAAGGGTATTGTGTGCGGTAGCAGCATGAAGCAGATATTCTACACATTTTCCATGTACAACGACGACAACAACGATTATTTCACGCCTCATCAGGTGTCGTTCCCATCGGTGGGCAAGATATATTGGGCTGACTTCCTGAAGCCGTATGTAAATGACCACACACCTGTGCCAGGCGTAGACCCTGCCTACTACTTCTTAGACTGCTCCCCCGTTCCTAAAGGATTCCTCTGCCCCAGCATGCCTGAAAGACCACCGTACATTAACTACTATCCCACCACGTGCTATCTCGGTATCGGCTACAACGACAGCGGCCTTGGAAATGTGATATGGGCGCGCACCATCAGACGCGCACAAATCCGGCAGCCAAGCAAGATCGTGCTTGTCGGCGATTCAAATTATTCTCCGGTCGGGGGTGGGGCGCCCGCCGGGTTTAATAGGCTCGGCATGGGCGATTGTATTTATTTCTACCGTCATGCTAAATCGGCCAACATCTGTTTCACGGACGGCCATGTTGAACCGCAGAAATACGGATGGGTGATAGCAGCCTGGGCAAACTTCTATCAGAAGTATCCGCTGATGGAAGCCTGGTAGATGAGGGAAGGCATGAGCACTGTCCAACTAAAATCAGAATGGGAACTTTCATTCGCAGATCCGGAAACGGGGGCTGACCGCACTGTTTCCGCTGAAGTTCCCGGAAATATCGCAGCTGATCTGATGAGAGGGAGGATTATTCCCGATCTTTATGTCGGCGCAAACGCCCTTGTATCGCAGAAATGGGAACGCACTGATTTCACCTACGCGACAAAGTTTGCCGCACCGGCATTGGATGACGGCGAACGGCTTGAACTCCTGTTCGAAGGGATAGATACCGTGGCGGATATCGTCCTCAACGGCAAAATAGTCGGCATTGCCGACAACATGTTCATTCCGCATGCAATAGATATTACACGGACGGTAAAAGAGGGGGGAATCAATTCGCTGGAAGTGCGGATCCACAACATAATTGACGCTGCCGCCTCGAAGGCGAAGGAGTGGGGAGCCGAAGGGTTGATGTTCAACACGATGCTTGTCAACGGCGGCACCGGATATGAATCGCTTTACGTGCGCAAGTCGCGGCATATGTTCGGCTGGGACATCGCCCCGCGGATACTTTTCGGAGGAATATGGCGTCCGGTCCATCTGCGTGTGCGCCGGCAGGAGGAAATACTCCCGGATGAATTCTATTGGGCGGTGACATCGTGCGACGTGGAAAAAAAGCGGGCCATGGTCAATGTCGGCTGGGGTGTGTCGCTTGATCCGTCGCGTTCATGGGGGAAATACGAACTGGCGCTCTCCGGCTCATGCGGTGAAAGCTCATTTTCGCGGACGATACCGGTGCGCTTCACGCACGGGATCATCCGAGGGATCTCCATTGATCAGGCCAAGTTCTGGTGGCCGCACGGATACGGCAAAGCAAATCTCTACGATCTTACGCTCACACTTAAGCATGATGGAAACACAGTGGATGAATATAAGACTCGGGTCGGCGTGAGGACGGTCGGACTTGACTTCAACTGCGAACCGGGACATCCGGAAAAGAACCGCTTCCAGTTTGTGGTGAACAATACACCGATCTTTGTCCGCGGCAGCAACTGGGTTCCCGCCGACGCCCTGCATGCCTGCGACGAAAAGCGCATTCCTGAAATACTTGACCTGTTCCGGGACAGCGGCTGCAACATTGTCCGGATATGGGGAGGAGGCGTCTACGAAGATCATGCATTTTTCAACTACTGCGACGGACATGGGATTCTTGTCTGGCAGGATTTCATGTTTGCCTGTGCAAGATATCCCCAGCATGAGGAGTTTCTTGGCGCCGTCAGGCGGGAGGCGGAAACGATTATCCGGCGGCTGCGCAACCATGCCTCGCTCGCGCTTTGGGCGGGCGACAATGAAATAGACGACATGCTTGTCTGGGGTAAAGCTGGAAGGGCGATGCCGTCCGACAATTCAATTTCCCGCAGTGTCCTCGCATCGGCGACGGTGCGTTTCGATCCGTATCGTCCATATCTGCCGAGCTCCCCTTATATTTCCGACGAATCGTATCGCATGGGCGGATCCAATCTCCAAATGCCGGAACAGCACCTGTGGGGGCCGCGCGGCTACTTCAAGGCTGATTTCTACTCCCGGAACACTGCGATATTCGCAAGTGAAGTAGGATATCATGGAATGCCTGCGAAGACGAGCATGGAGAAATTCCTTTCGCCTGACAAGGTCTGGGGGACGTACAACAACGATGAGTGGCTGGTGCATGCCACCGAACCGAGCGGCCGGACGGATGGCGAATGCGCCAGACGCAACTTTCTCATGCTCAACCAGGCGAAGTCCTTCTTCGGGGAAAACTTCAAGGCCGATGACCTTGACAAGTTCGTCCTTGCCTCGCAGATCGTCCAGGCGGAGGCTAAAAAATACTTCATCGAGCATTTCCGCCTGCGCAGACCGAAGAAGACAGGCATCATCTGGTGGAACATGATCGACTGCTGGCCACAGTTTTCGGACGCAGTAGTGGATTACTATTATTATAAGAAGCTTGCATACCACTATATAAAGGCGTCCCAGCAGGATATGCTCCTGATGATGGACGGGCCTGCTCAGGATCACTGCGCGTTACGGGTTTCAAACGACACGTTGGAATCTGTTTCCGGAACCTATTCGGTGCGCGATGCGGAGACGAATGAGATTGTGTCATGTGGGGATTATGCAGCCGACTCCAACGGCGCATGCGATGTTGCCCGCATCCCTATTTCACAGGACGACCGCCGCCTGTTCATCATTGAGTGGTCCTGCAACGGGAAGACATGCAGGAACCATTATTTGACGGGCCGTCCACCGTTCTCATTTGAGAGATATGCCGGATGGCTGCATATCCTGCAGAAGGAAATATACAATGAATTTCCGCTTGACCTGCATTGCGATAGCATAGGGAGAACGCATGATGACCTCAAAAGAAACAGTTAGAAGGGCGATTGCCCGAACCGGTCCCGGGCGATTGCCATTGCTCTTCGGAGTAACACACCAGGAAAAATCCGATATTCTCGGCGAGATGTTCCATCCGGCGGACAGTTTTCACCCGCCTCAGGCGAATATTGATGAGTGGGGGATAGAATGGGAATCGCTGGATCAGACACTTGGACAGCCGAAGAACACCCCGCTTGCTTCATGGGACATGCTTTCAAGTTATGCCGCTCCCGATCCGAACGCCGCCGGAAGATACGATCATCTACGGGCGTTTGTCGGGCGGAATGCCGATAAATATCTCATGGCGACATTGGGCATCAGCGGATTCAACCGAACGATGTATATCCGGGGGTACGAAAATACGATGGAGGATTTATACCTCAACCGGGACAGGATCGAACAGCTCCTGGACATGGTGTTTTCATTTGAGACCGAGGTAATAAAAAATTATGGTAGATTCGGGATTGATGCGGTCAGCTTTTTCGATGACTGGGGCATGCAGGAATCGCTCATGATATCGCCTGAACTCTGGCGGGAAATGTTCAAGCCGAGGTATCGCAGGCAGTTTGATCTGGCTCATCGCCTGGGCATGCACGTCTACTTCCATTGCTGCGGAAACATTTATTCCATCATCGGGGATCTGGTTGAAATTGGCGCGGACGTCCTGAATCTGAACCAGCCGGATCTGCTAGGCATCGAGAGGATGGGAAAGGATTTCGGAGGCAGGGTGTGCTTCAACTGCCCCGTCGATCACCAGCGGCTGGCGCTGGACGGAAGCCGCGACGAGATATTCTCCTATGTCAAACGCCTATATGAAAATCTCGGATGCTTCAATGGCGGGTTCATCGGACTCATAGAGGACTACCGTTTCATGGGACAGAAAGATGAGAGCTATGAAAATATAGTGGAGGCCTTTGAGTGCTTAAACAAAGAGAGACACTCATGACACTGATAAAGAAAATGACATATCGCGAACGATTTCATGCAACAGTAAATCATAAGCCCGTAGACCGTGTGCCGTTTGATCTTGGCGCTACAGCACATACGACCATTGCAAGCCAAGGCGCAAAATTGAAATTCCAGCGGTTTCTTGGCATCCAGCCTGTTGGCTGCGGCAATGACTGGTACCATCTGGACGAAAGCATACTGAGACATTTTGATATTGATTTCAGGGCCGTGGGAAATCTTCTTGAGCCGCATGGCGGCGTGGCAAAAAAGATATCTGACACTGAGAATGTCGATTCCTGGGGCATAAGGCGTGTGTTTACAGGACTATACTGGGATATCGTTGAGCCGCCGCTGAAAGGAGCCGCAATAGAAGATCTTGAAAAATATCCGTGGCCACGCGTGGAGAATATTTCCCGGAAAGAAATTGATGCTTACAGGAGGGAAGCGAAACGGCTATATGAGGAAACACCGTATGTGGTCTGCGCCCTGCATCCGGTGCTTGGTGTGCTTGAACTCGGATGCTGGATGTGCGGTTTCGATGACTTTATGCTTAAAATGGCCATGGAACCGGATTTTGTGCGCAGGTTCTTCGACATAATTTTGGACTACCAGAAAAAAACAATTGAAATCTATTATGGCGCTATTGGCGAGTTTATCCACGTGACAACAAGCGGCGATGATTTCGGCACACAGAACGGACCGTTTATTTCCCCGGATATGTTCTCGCAGCTTGTCGCTCCGTACTATAAGGAACGCATTGCTCACACCAGGCGTTACACGAAAGCCAAGTATTTCCATCACACTTGTGGTGCAGTATTTCCGATAGTCCCGCATCTCATAGATGCAGGAGTGGACATACTCAACCCGATACAACCTGGAGCTAAAGACATGGAGCCAGCAAAATTGAAGGCCGCTTATGGCGGGCAACTCACTTTCTGGGGTGGTATTGACACACAGCATGTATTGCCTGAAGGTATGCCAGAGGATGTGGAGCGGGAGGTGTTTCACGTTCTTGACGCCATGGGTGGAAATGGTGGATATGTGCTTGCGCCTGCGCACAATATCCAGGTGGATGTGCCACCGCGGAACATCGCTGCAATATATGAAGCCGGCAGGAAATATCATGCAGGCAAATAAACAGGAGGTTTCAGTAACATGACTTCACGTGAAAGAATTAAAACGGTGCTCAGAGGGGAAATCCCCGACTGCGTTCCGGTGGATCCCGACATTTCGAACATGATCCCGTGCAGGCTGACGGGCAAGCCGTTCTGGGATATCTATGTCCGCCAGGATCCTCCGCTGTGGAAGGCCTACATCGATGCTGTGAAATATTTCGGCATTGACGGCGGGGTGGGAAGCTTGTACAGCGTGGACATATTCGAGGATGACAAGTGCGACAAACCGGAAAACCGCATCGTGCATCGCAACGAGGACGGGAGTTTCGTCACACAGGAATATTTTCCAAAGAGCGGCACATGGAGCGAATTCGTGGTAGTGCATACCGCCGACCAGCCGCCGCCATCGTGGCTGCGTCCGCAGACGATAGGCCTTCCACCCGTGCCGTCGACATGGGAGCCTGTAACTGGTGTCAAGGAATGGCCTACGGGAATAGAGCTCTGGAAGCTGGTGAAAAAAGAAATGGGGGAGCATGGCGTTGTACCAGTATTAAGCGGCATGTGTACGCTTCTGCTCAACGGAGCCGAAGGCATCTATGAATATTACGATCATCCGGAAAAAACGCATGAGCGCCGCGAACAGATGATGGATGCCGTTGAAAAGCGGATGAACATCATCGCAGGTCTTGATGAAAAGCCCGATTTGATTCTTTGCGGCGGATCGGGCACGCTCGTGTTCCAAACTCCGGATTTTGTACGCGAGATGGTCATCCCGATGCTTAAGAAGACTGCCGGGATGGCATACGATCTTGGCATTCCAACCCATGTCCATTCGTGCGGGCCGGAAAAGGAACTCGTCAAAATGGTTGCCGAGGAGACCAGGGTCACTGTCATAGATCCGCTTGAAATGCCGCCAATGGGAAACTGCGACCTGAAGGAGTTGAAGCGCCTCTACGGGAAAAAGATTGTGCTCAAGGGAAACCTGCACACCACTGATGTCATGCTCAGGGGCACTGTCGACGATGTGGTGCGCGCCAGCAAGAAAGCCATTGACGACGCCGCTGAAGGCGGAAGATTCATTCTTTCAACAGGCGACCAGTGCGGCAGGGATACTCCCTTCGAAAACATCCATGCCATGGTGGAGACCGCAAGGACTTATGGGAGGTATTGAGAGATGTAATTTCAAAACTAGGAATTCAGGAGTCAGAATCCAGCGGCCTACTGCAGTGGCCGCAGTTTTATCAGCGTGAAACTTAAGTAGTTTTTGTCTCCGCATTGCGCGGGACAAGCGTCGCTTCGCTCGGCTATGCGATCTCCGAGCGCAAAAGACAAAGAGGCCGATTGCGCCAAGGATGTCGCAAGCTACTCAAATCAAGTTTCAAAGGAGGAGACAGAATTAAAATTGAACTCAAATTCGGTTTTATTCTGAATCCTGACTGCTTTTGCAATTGACAGACATGAAAATAAAAATACCAATCACTAAACAAAGGATATGAATATGTCGTTTCCCAACGGAAGATGGCATGGCGATGAATATTATTTCGGACTTCACTATGATCTCCATGCGAAAAAAGAGGACACCGATCTGGGCGCCCGCTGCGGCGAGGCGGAACTTTCCGCCGCCCTGGAACTCATGGGGCCGGACTTCGTCCAGACCGACTGCAAGGGGCATCCGGGTTTTACCAGCTGGTTCAGCCGTGTTCCCGATGCGACAGTGTCCCCGGGAGTAGTCAAGGACGCGATGGAACAATGGCGTGCCGCAACCAGGAAGCTCGGCCTGCCGCTGCACTGCCACTATTCGGGAATCTGGGATAAGGCCGCAGGCGCCAAGCACCCGGAATGGGCCGTAGTCCCGGCTGCTGTAAAACCTGGCGACAAGACATCTGAAGGGCAGAACGCCGGCGCCCCAAAGGGCGAGAAGATGTGCCCGAGAAGCCCTTATCTCGAAAAACTCCTGATCCCGCAGATGCTGGAGCTCATTGACAATTATGGCGTGGACGGTTTCTGGGTCGATGGTGATCTATGGGCCGTGGAACCATGCTACTGCGGCGCATGCCGATCGGAATTCACACGCCGTACGGGTATCGTGGAACCGCCAGTCGCCTTTGATGATCCGGACTGGCCTGCATGGTGGCGTTTCACGCGCGACAGCTTCAATGAATATGTCACCCGCTACTGTGACGCCGTGCACCGGCACAAGCCAGGAGTCCTGGTCTGCTCCAACTGGCTGCAGACCTTCCGCGAGCCGGGCGAGCCCAAGGTTCCGACCGACTGGATCAGCGGAGACAATTCCTGGGTGTGGGGCATGGACGGATCCCGCTGTGAAGCCCGTTTCATCTCAACCCGCGGCAAACCCTGGGACATCATGCTCTGGGCTTTCTATTGTTCCCATGGCATGGGGAAACCCGATTCGCCGTGGTCTGAAAAACCGCCGCAGATGCTGATGCAGGAAGCTGCAATCCTCCTGTCGTTCGGAGGGAACGTGCAGTTGTACGAACATCCGCGCGGACTTCGCAATGGACAGTTCGTGCCATGGCAGATGCGGAACCTCGGCGAGGTAGGCGCTTTTGTGAAGGCCCGCCGTAAAATCTGCCAGGGAACTGAAACTCTGCCCCAGGTGGCGGTACTGCATTCCGAACACCACATCCGCTCCCTTCCCACCGGATCCAACCTCATGTGGTCACTCGACGTGGCTCCGGTGCAGGGCGCAGTGTTCAGCCTGGCCGAAAACCATGTCGGCGTGGACATTCTCGACGAATGGGCCCTTCTTCAAAGGCTGCCCGAGTTCCCTGTAGTGGTGGTGCCTGAACGCCATAAGATATCAAAGGCCATGGCTGACGCCCTCCGTGACTATGTCCGCGGCGGCGGACGTCTTATGGTGACAGGTGCCGACAGCGCTGAAACCTTCGGCGATGACTTCCTCGGCGCGCATACTGGAAAAATAGAGGAGAACAAGGCTTATTGCATACCCGCCTCATACGGGGCGGTGCCGCTGTACAGTTCCAGATGGGGGCTTCTGACTCCGACAAGCGGTAAACCGCTGGGCAGTCTTCTGGAGACGGAACTTACGGATGAACGCGTCCTTCCACATCCCCATGCCGTGCTGAACCAGGTCGGCAAGGGCGCGGTACTGTATGTCCCGGCAAACCTGTTCCGTGATTTCCAGAACAACCGTTATCCACTGACACGCGCCTATGTAGGGGAATGCCTCCGCATACTTAATCCGGAAGGTTTTGATGTTTCGGTCAAGGCGCCCACCTGCATCGAAGCAGTTCTGCGCCGGAAAAACAATCAGCTGCAGGTTCATCTGGTCAACCGTTCTTCCGGCATTCCCAACAATCCAGACAACGGAGCCATAGATGAAATACCGAATGTCGGGCCGATTACCGTTAAAATCCGAGGACAGAAAAAGCCGCCGCGTGCAGTGAGAATGGCATTTTCGGAACAAATCCCGGACATCCGCCACGATCCTGAAACGGGCATGCTCGAAATCCGGATTCCCGGCGTTTTCATACATGATGCGTTGCTGGTGGAATAAATCTTAAGAGGGCTTTGCCCGCAACCCAAACTCGAAATCCGAATATCGAAATTCGAAACAAACCGGGAATTAATGAATTTTCAAATGTTTCAAACATTGTTTTAAGAATTGATGTTTTCATTATTTCGAGATTGTTTCGGTTTTCGTGCTCCGAGTTTCGAGTTTTATATACGCTTAAAGCATAGAAGTGTGAAACAAAGACACTAAGTTTTTCCCTGCGGGAAAAATGCGCCCCTGGCGCGTTGGTATGATGGTTGTACCAGAGTATGGCGTTTTCGATGAAAACGCCTCGTGAGCCAGTTTCATCGAAACTGGCATACTGAAAACATCGGCAAAAACGTTTGCTATAATTTTTCGTAAGGGGCTAAGGGGGATTTGCCCGCAGTTGGAGTGAGCTCAACCGGGGCGTGATTTCGTTGGCAGTAGTCCGCCTGGCGGATTTGCGCGTTCTTCAGCCCTTTATCCACACCCCCCTTCCAGTACCGCCACGAGGAGTTGTATTAGGATAATCGTGGTTGATTTTCTGGGTTACAACCTCGACCAGAGTGTTCATGTCAGGGCAGGAACAAGTAGAATCTGCAAGAGATATCTCAAGTCCTTTTACCATGCAAATGCTGTCCGGTGAAAACAGTTCAACCCACTTGGAGGGGTCTTTTCCAAATTTATATGTTTGTGAACCAGGCCCAATACGTATTAATTTATTGTTTGAGGACAGCGGGAAATCCGCAACAACATCTTTTATCGAGATTCCATCTATGTTCAATGCAATCTGGAATACAGGTTCGTCTGGTACTGCGGCAAGTCGGATATCCCTGAAATACAGATTAGACATATGCCCGATAGGATCCGCATAATCATTATCCCGCCCCAGTTCCAAATTAGGCTGATCATACATCTTGAACGTCTTGATGCCTGATATACCATGGAACACACAATTTTCGATATGACAGTCCACCCTCTTTTTGTCCGGGAAGTTTTTCATTCCAGCTAAAAGCCTGATTTCAGACTGACTATCAGGACGATTTGCACTGACTCCATTTACGTCTTCTACAAAAATATGATGAATCGGACCAAATGTCATGCTGGTGTTTTTCCAATCCCATGCAGTTAAGGCGACGATATCGTCACCCATCGTCCCTGCGGCATTGCGGATATTTCGGACAACACCATAATCTGCGGGGCCATTGATATGCACGCCATCACGCCGATGATCTTCAAAGCGTATGTTCTCAACAAGAAACTGGCTGCAATTGCTGAATTGAACACCATGAAGCCGACATTCACGGAATGTGACATTTGCGATGCGAACATTGCGCACATTGCTGAACTGGAACGTGCCATTCGTGCAAAATGCGTCATTGGTTCTTCCACCCGCTTCAATAGCTCCGCCGAGATTGCCATTTAACTCACCGCGCGCCGTCGCCAACGTCGACCATATCCCACCATCGACAACGATTCCCGTATCAGGATTTTGCAGGCCGACCTCTCCACGCTGTCCACAGATGATGTGTTTATTGCGTATCATGGAGCAATTGCTGCCTGGCTTAAGGATGATCCGGCCTTTTCCCTTTACGATCAGGTGATTATCAGACTTTAGAACGATAGGCCTGTCAATGTAATAGGGTTCATCCCGTTCTGGAATTATTACATTGTCATGCGTATCCAGGGTCTTTTGTATTGCATCAGACCATATCTGGCCATTCACATTGACTTTCTGCATCTGCCCGTCGTCGGCGCAGTGCATTTCTGTCCAGGAAGAAGTTTTGACGAGATCCCGGTATTGATCTACTTCATATCCCTTCACTTCCAAGTCCGAAGCAGACAAGGATTTTACGGCATCGAGTATTTCGCCAATCAATGATTTTTCGCGACTCGCAGGTGTGATTTCACTTTTCATTCCGCAGCTCTCCCTTTGGTAGACGCCAACCAGGATATTCAGGTATTTCCACCGTGTCAGAAGATACCATGGCAGCTGTCTCATCCTCGATTAGCAGATAGGCGACGACCTGCTCTCCGTCCTTCGGAGCCGGTATGGAACAACAGTAAGCGCCATCATCAACAGTTGCGTCGAACGCTTCCCATTTGGCGTCATTTGTCTGTCTGCTGGTAAAGTCCTTCAACGGCATACGCTTCACGTACCATATGGACTTCGTCACACGGGAAGGCGCTTTTACTGCGCAGGATAAACGGAGTCCGCTTCCTTTGGCGACTGCAAGCGGAGTCCCCGCCTCCGGAAAGGGCGGCGACATTTTGAAGACAGCCTTAAAGTATCGCAATGGGATTATCTCGTTCCCAACCTGGGTGTGGTTGTCGTTCGGCAGCATGACCAGCCGCTTATCACCCGGAAGCCCGCGCCATGTGGCTAGCACCGGCGGCATTTCGAACCAGACATCATCTGTGCCGCTGAGCATCATGACGCTGGCCCGGCAGTCCTGCAACCCGTTTTTCGGATCGAATGCGGCCAGCCATGCATCCTGCTTTTCGGCGGGAAGCTTCCATAATCCCGCAAACCAAAGACTTCCTTTTCCAAGTTCACGGATGTAGCCGCACCCGTATTTGACTGCTGCGGCCTTTATGTGCGGTTCCAGGCCCAGGGCGAGGAGCGAGATATGGGCTCCTGCTGACATCCCTGAAAGACAGAGCCGGGTCCCGTCCACCTCCGGACGGCTGGAAAGGAACTGAAACGCCCTCCGTACAAACAAGGTTCCAATGCAAGCCAAATCCCTGCTCAGCCTGTCCGAGCAGTGGCTGCCCACCCATTCGAATGCAGATGTGGTTTGTCCGTCCTTCATGAAGGGGGGATGCCCCCACCAGTCAATGGAGATGCAGCAGAATCCGTTGTTCGCATAATAAACCGCTGCGCTGGGATTCAATGGTCCGGGGCTTGCGCCATGGAGCTGCACCACCCCCGGATAGCTTCCAGTTTTTTTCGGACGGGCGTAATATGCGTAGATCGTCGTTGGTTTCCCTTCAATCTCCGGACCAGGAATAAAAAGTTCGGAAACATTTACTGTCCCGTCAGATGTATCGGAAATGATCTTTATTCCGGATTGGGATGAGAATTCAGGAACAGAGAACATTGCCTCCCTGTCCGATGATTCAACGTTGACGGACATGAGCAGTGATCCGGCGAAAAGCAGCAAGGCGGCCTGTGACATGATCGATATATTCATCATATGTTCTCCTTTCAGCCTTCCATGAAATTCCAGTTCAATCCCGCAATCTGATTCTTTCAGGGAAGGTATCTCCTATTTTAAATCAATTATTCCGAAGTCTTCGGGCTTTGACCAGCCCATTCCTCCAAAAACATCTATGTATTTTCTTGGAGTCTCCATTCCTGTGGCGCGGTCGATGTCGACATTGTTCAAGAGGACGCCAAATCCCAGGATCCCTTCGGATGGCGGAGAGGAAAGCCCCTTCTCAATCTGGCTCCATGGAATTGAGATCTCATAGAATGTCTCGTCTCCCTGATGGACGATCCCCCAGGAGATCTCGCCTTGTTTCAGTATTCCTTCCGGGAACGCATTTCCCATTTCCCTGCAGCCATTTTGAGCCCCCATCACCGAGTTGAGGCCGAAATCCAGCTTCTGCCATGTCTTCCATCCTGTTCCGTCCGGGTGGACGGCCAAACCTATCTGGATTGAGTCCTGCATCCAAAGTCCGCTGGGATGCCTGGTTTGGACATGGCTCCTGTCGTACACCTTGAAACCGAGGTAGAGGTTGTTCACGTCGTATTGCACCCCGACCCTCAGGGCCATGGCGGCGGAGAGTTCGGGATTGGCCTTGTCGGAAGCGGCGTTGAAAAGCTCCAGCAGCCAGTCGTTCAAGTTTCCGTCGATCTTTGGTGGGGCATTGACAAGTCGTCGGGCTTGAATGACGGGCTTAGGCAAGGGTGCTGGGAATGAGCATTCCGCGCCATTCGTATCCTTGAATACCAGGGATGGCTTGCCGGTTTTAGGAAGAGCCACTCCGTCCTTCCGCAGATCGAAGCTGACTTTGGTGCTCATGCCCTGGGACAGAGTAAGAGATTTTCCGGCATAGGCTTTCCCATCGACGGAGAGGCTCAGTGTCCCGGAAATATCGGCCGGTCTTCTGTTGCTGACATCGAAGGCTAGCGCGCCTGGTATCAATTCCTGCGATGGAGCAGCTGCGATTGATGGTTTCACGTCGAGCAACCGGGTGGAAACAAGAACCCCGGTTTCAGCGTTGAAGACTCCGACCAGCTTCCTTCCTTCAGAAGCATTAACGGGAACATCCAGCTTTCCAGCCTCGCCAGCGTCAATCCATGCTCCGTCGGTGAAGAGTCGCAGCTTGATCTTTCCAGCGACGGCATCCAATCTCAGGCTCTCTCCTGGGAAGGCCTTCAATTGATCCGCTTTTCCATCAAACGGCAGAGAGACGGGATCGATTCCCCGCAGCCATATGGGAATTGCTCCAACCTCCATGTCCGCCATGCCGTCCCTGCAGGCGTGTTCTTTCGCATTGCCCATCGGATCAAGCACGCTGATGGTCCTGAGGTTTCCGGATGGCATTCTGATTCTCATCTTCTTTTCGTTTTTTGTCCAGAGGCAAAGGATACGCTCGCCCTTGCGATCAAAGGCATAACCCAGGACACCGGGGTCGAGATACTCTATGGCCCCGAGCGACTTTGTGCCCTCAAGCAGCCTTGTTGCCATGGCTGCGGCCATGAATATCGGTTTCGGTGCCACATGGGTGGCTCCAAAGGTGGGATTGGGCAGCGTCAGATTGTAGAGAAGCCCGCATCCGGAATTGCTGGAGTGGTCGGCCGTATAGAAATAAAAAGTGCAGTCCGCTCCCTCTCCAAGTGTTATCAGATGGCCGCGCATGAAATCTGCGGCTTCAGTCCGAAGGGCGTCTGGATCAACGCTTGGAGGCTTGCGCCAGTCGACACCCCATTCGGTGTTGATTATCCTCGCTCCAGATGGAAGATAGGTTCTCGTCATGGATACAAGCTCCCGCATGTCATCGACAAGAGATTGGCGCGAGGCGTCATCGTTGGCCAGGGCCACCACGTAGATATGGGTGAGAATGCCGTCAAGGTATTTGCCAAGTCCTTTGGCGAACAGGCGTTTCAGAAGTGCATTGCCCGTCCTCAGCACGCCATAGTTTGGGCCGAGGAGAAGCCCTTTGGGATCGTTCTCCCTGATGGCCTCTCTGGCGACTTTGTACATCATGATGAAATCCTCGTCGGATCCCTTCCAGTGCCAGTCCGGTTCCCAGTGCAGCTGGTAGTAGTTGTTCGCCTGGTCCGGGAAAAGCGCATCGCGCCTGGCAACCTGTTCGGTGACAAGCCTGGCAACCAGTTTCTTGTAAATCCCGAAATCTTTAGGGGCGAACTGCTGGCCCGTCCTGGTGTTGTCGAACGCCGGGGGTACCGAGCCTTCCGGAACTTTCCAGAGCCAGGGCGGGATGCCGTGCAGGTCGACAAGCAGGCTTAGTCCAGCTTTTGATTCACAGGTCTGATAAAAGTTTTTCGGGTTGAGTTCCGGCTTGTATGAATCCTCTCCTTTGAGGAAAAGCTCGCCGATATGCCTGTTTATGTAGATCCATTTCGCGCCAAGAAGCGGATATACAGGATCGACATAGCCGCCCTTCATCAGTTCACCGCTTGCTATGAAATTGGTGCCTTGTGCGCCAAAGCGTGAGTCGTCAGGGTGCGCCAGGGGGAGGCGTTCAATTGCCGGAAGCACGCCGTAGGCCACAAGCCCTGCCGGCCTGCTGCCATACTGGAGAATGCTGTCGCCGGAACCCCTCAACCCTATTTTGACCTCGAAATAGCCAGCTCCCGCATCTTTCAACTTTAGAATCGAGGACCATCGTGATATTCCATGAGGAACCTCCAGTTCCCCCTTGTCGATGACGTTTCCGTTATAGTCGTTGACGCTCCACTGGAGACTGTCTGGCTGTGTCCTCCTCCCATCGACGGCGACCCAGAGAGAGACCTGTTCTCCCATCTCGTAGACTGGACAACGTGTATTTGACATGAACTCGGCGAGAACCTGTATTTTCGGCGTGGGGGACGGCGCCGTTATCGGCTCACCAGTACTTTGGGATTGAGTCTCAGCCCCGGTAACGAGCAATGAGGCCATGCATATGATGGCCGCCAATATGACAGTTATTTTCGACATGTTGGATAGTCTCCGTAATAATTTAAAAATTGACTTATTGAAATTATTTTTCTTGATTTCTCAATACTTCCAAAACTTTGAATAACCTTGAATGCGGGGAAATGAAAACCTTTTAAGGATTATGGCCTCAGAAGAGCGGTGATAGCTGAGTCAGTCATCCCTATGATGTATCGAGGACATTGGCCTGCTGTAATTGTCAGATCCCCGCCGCTCGTGGCTTGTGTGGTTGGATTTCCCATGAAATCACAGAGGGTGACTGATGCCGCCCCCGTCGCTATGGTGACGCTCCGGTCGACATTATCCTTGCACCAGATGGCGACGACGTTTTCATCGGCCCGTTTGAAGGCATATCCGTAAATGGCGCTCGACATCGGGAAGATCAGCCGTCCGGTGGTTGTCGTTCCATCGATAAGGCGAGTGAGCGCGCAGCCAGCCATGAAGGCAGGCTTCGGAGATACGTTAGTCACTCCGTAGCCTGAGCCCATGGTAAGATTGAACAACAAGCCAGCTCCGGCGTTGATACCGGTGCCTGCCGGATTTCCCCCATCTGTATTATAGAAGAACCAACTGGTACGGCATCCTTCGCCCAGGAAAATCAGATGTCCTCGGACGGTATACGCCGCATGTTTCAATATCATGTCGGAAGTCACGCTCATATAGGGAGCGCGATAATCCATGCCCCACTCCGTTTGGTGCATCTCGGCTCCCGTCTTCAAATACGTCGCCATCAAACTCTTGATGGCGGCGAGGCTGGCCTCCAGATTCCCATACTCAGGAACATATTGGTTTGGATCGTCATCAGGATTGCCATTTTTACGGTAATAGCCATGAAAGCTTACGCCGTCTGGAATGCCGTCGAGACCCAGCCCCGTATTCTGCAATGCGGGCAGCAACTCTGTGAGTTCAAGAACCGCGTTTTCAGGCATGGCATAGGTCGGCATGAGAACCTTTGCGTTGGGATCCGCCTCGTGAATCCCCAATGAGACCCGCCCGTACTGCATGGCGGCTTCTTCAACCGTTCCCTTCCAGTGCCATTCTGGCTCCCAGTCAAGCTTATAGTAGACAGGGAGATCCACACCGAACCGGGCGTTCTGCCTGTAGGCCATTTCTGCGGAAAGGACTTCCGCGTAGTTTTGATATTGGACGGGGTCGCGAAGAGCGAATGCTTGATCCTCGAAACCTGGGTAACCGTAAGTTTTTGGATCAAACCCCACGGGGACATCGTAAGACCATGTCGGCCTTTTATAGAGATCGAACATAGGATACAACCCATTGCGGACGATGTAATCCGTGGCTCCTCGATTGGCGGCCATAGTGGCGGCAGTCGCCTCTCCTGGGATATTCGGCTCACGATTCGCCCACTGATATGAGGAATTATAGGCCCAATGCGTGCCAAGTGTGGTATAAACCGGGTTTACCCAGTCGGCGGGCGCGGAGGGGAGCAGGAAATTGCTGCCGGTAAGGCCAAATCGGGAATCGCTCGGATGCGCCAGTGTGAGCGCTGAGAACGTTGGCAGTATGCCGAACGATGCCATGCCGAGAGGCCGAGTTCCAAGAGCCGGCAATATCGCCACGCCGTTGGCAATTTCGGCTTGCACCTCCATATATCCAGAGGGAAGCCCGCTCATCTCGACGGGATGTGTCGTGGAGAGCTCCAAACCTTGGGCCGTTATTGTGCCTGACCGCAAAACGTTCCTGGCGTAATCTACGACCATCCAGTTAATCACGCTAGGCGCCGCGGTGGTGCGCGTCACGTTGAACAACATGTTTACCTTACTGTTAGCCGCAAATACTGGGAACGTTGGAGAACTGGGAAAATCGACGCTCAGTGATTCCGTGGGAAGCGTGTTTACGGCGACATCATCGAGGTAATAGGCGCCAATAGCGCCACTGCCGGGGCCGAAATAGATCGAGTCGAAGTTGACTAGACAATTGCCGCTGACAAAGCCAACGCCGCCCAGTGAGCCCGACGTTCCATTAGATGCCGTCCAGTTGATGTCATACGTCTCTAAATCAAGAGAGATGTTTTTGAAAGTCATCGTGTAAGTGACACCGGCCATAGGTCTTTTTGCCGTGGAAAACCCCGGCAGATATGACCAATTACCTTGGGCATCCCGGTATGACATGCTGTTTAGCGAAAAATCAATCGCCTTGTATAAGTCATGGCCTGGATTCGCGCTGCTGCTGCATAGCTTGAATCTGTAACTATTTGCCGCCCCCAGCGAAGTGAAGTTGAATTTGAAGGAGACTTCGAGATTCTTCGTTGTGGGCGAAAATGTTTGATAGAGGGTTTGAGTCCCTGCGGCTGTTGTGTCGTTTATGTAGAGTTGGTTTGATCCATTGCGGCTTTGGACGGTCGCCGATCCACCCGTTGTCTTCACCACCCAGGGAGATACAGGCGCATTGCCGATCATGTAAGCCGACCAATCCTCAGAGACGAGAGATGCCTCCTTGACCACGACATCATCAAGGTAATACGCGGCAATAGCGCCACTGCCTGTGCCGAAATAGACCGAGGCGAAGTCGAGTAGATAATTGCCGCTGGCAAAGCCAACGCCGCTCAGTGAGCCCGACGTCCCATCGTCTGCCATCCAGTTGATGTCATAGGTCTCTGAATCAAGCGAGATGTTCCTGAACACCATCGTGTAAGTGGCACCGACCGTAGGTCTTTTTGCCATGGAAAACCCCGGCAGATATGACCACTCACCTTCGGCATCCACGTATGACATGCTGTTTAGCGAAAAATCAATTGCGCTATATAAGTAATTGCCTGGATTCGCACCGCTGCTGCATACCTTGAATCTGTAGCCAGTCGACGCACCCAACGAAGCGAAGTTGAACTTGAAGGAGACTTCGAGATTTTTCGTTGTGGGAGCAAATGCTTGATAGAAGGATTGAGTCCCATCGCATGTTGGATCGTCTATGTAGAGTCGGTTTGATCCATTGCAGCTTTGGACGGCCACCGATCCCTCCGATGTGTTCACTACCCAGGGCGCCTCAAGCGTGTCTCCGATCGCGTAAGCCGACCAATCTTCAGAGACGATTGGTGCCTTGACCACGACATCATCGAGGTAGTAGGAGCCAATAGCGCCCTTGCCGGAGCCGAAATAGACCGAGGCGAAGTCGGGTAGACAGTTGCCGCTGGCAAAGCCAACGCCGCTCAGTGAGCCCGACGTCCCATCAGACGCCATCCATTTGATGTCATACGTCTCTGAGGCAAGCGAGATGTTTTTGAACGTCATCGTGTACGTGACACCGGGCGTAGGCCTTTTTTCCATGGAAAACCCCGGCAGATATGACCAACCTCCGGCAGCATCATTGTATGACATGCTGTTTAGCGAAAAATCAATCGCGCTATTGAAGTAAGCGCCTGGACTCGCGCTGCTGCCGCATACCTTGAATCTGTAGCCAGTCGCCGCGCCCAGCGAAGCGAAGTTGAACTTGAAGGAGACTTCGAGCTTCGACGTTGTGGGCGCGAATTCTTGATAGAAGGATTGAGTCCCAGCGTCTGTTGGATCGTCTATGTAGAGTCGGTTTGATCCATCGTTGCTTTGGACGGTCGCCGATCCACCCGTTGTCTCCACCACCCAGGGAGACACCGGAACGCTCCCTGGCGCGTAAGCAGACCAATCTTCAAAAACGATTTCGTCCGCCCCCCTAAGCAGGGGATTTATTAAACAGAGCAAGCCGAGAATGCAAAAAAGCCGGCCAAACTTTTTGGGGACCATATTCATGGCATTGTAATACTTTAGGATTAAAAGCTGGCTCAACAGATAACTTTTCATTTTCATCGCCCCTTTTTTAAGATTCAATAAAACGAGTTTGAATTAGAAATAATCACTTTAAAAAACAATAGGTTTCATGGACTCCTTTATTCCTTCAACGTAGGCTGATAGACTACAATAGCCTTCAAGCCGACTGGCCCATCTCCATTGGGAATGATCTCGAGCGTGTGAGAAGAGTTTGCGAGTCCCTGGGCAATGGTAGCCCTGTCTTCTTTAGAAGAATCGATTGACAAGTTCGGACGCCAGACATCAACACATTTGGCAACTACGCTCCACTTGACTTCGAAGCCGGGTTTTGGCGCCTCCTTGAAATTTATAAAGGCAGATGTGACAGTGAACAATTGCGGATCAATGAGCATTCTCCCGGATTTCGAAGTGAATTTCGCCTTGTTGTTTCCGCTGCCGTCCGGACCGGTGACAGAGCCCTTGAGGTCGTATTCGAATTCCGTCACGTTGTCATTTATCTTGGTGAAGGAGAGTGTCCAGTCTTCGGCGACAGGAGCCGCTCCGCTCCCAATCTCCACGCGTTTTAATGCCGGCCACCAGCATTTTGGAGCCTGGCTCGGACGGGTGGCTGCGTATACACCGGGAATCGCAGAAGGGATTTTCCCGTCTATGAGGATTTTCGCTGTTCCGGGTTTCTCTTCCTTGACTGGCATCGCTAAAAGGTCGATACGGTTGCCTTCGAATTGAAATTTCAAAGGTTTGGACAATATCTCCCCCTGGGACGGGAGCTCGCCCTTGTCGGATTTCCAGCGTTCGCCGTCCGCCCCATATACCTTTACCGTTTCACGCCAATAGGGCTTCTGTTCAGGATTGAATTTAAAATGTTGGCAGACAAGGCGTGCCATGAGTTCGTGCCCCTTGGCGTTCAGATGAATACCATCGGAGAGAAATTCCATTTGACGTCCTCCGTTGGACTCAACCTCCTTTTTCCAATCCGGACGTATGTCGGCAACTTCATACGCATATTTGTCGGCTAATTTTCGAATCACCTTGGATTCACTGTCATGGACACTCATGTTTTTCTCTCTGTCTGAATCATCCTTTCCTGCCACATGATGGGTGAGCACCAGCATTTCAGCGGTGGTTCGGATTTGCAGATTCCGGTAGAGCCTCTCCAGCGTACACATCTTCCCTGACGCACCTTCAGTGCCTCCATATGCATGGAATATGACAAGATCAGGGTAAAATGGATAGAGATCCGATTCCGCAGTATCAATAAGACCATAGGCATTAAACCCACCAATTGCCCGGTTTTCCAATTCCAAGTCGGCATTCGGAAAGTCTGTCTTGAGTTTTTTGACAATTGCTTCGCACCAGGGGCCGCCGCTGATAGACTGTCCGTAAATGAGGATGCGCACCTTGTTATGCCGCTCTGGTGTCGAGGTTCCCAGCAGGTTCATTGTCCGCTGTATGCGACTACCATAAGACATGCCGGACGGCGTTGGCTGTATGTCACCGGCAGACGGCTCCGCCGCTTCTGCCAACAGACAGAATCCGGTGGCAATTAATGTCATCAATACTCCCAGTTTGATTCCATTTCTCATATCGTATCCCTTCGTTATACTCATTTACCTATCAAAATGTACAAATCTATTAAGAGTGAAAATATTACCACATGTCTTGGAGATGCGCATTCATGCTTTCCTCCTCCCATATGGGGAAGTAGTTGAACCGCGTATTATCAGTTCAGGCTTCACAAGGATTGTTTTTTTATTATTATACTTCTTGATTTTACCATTCAATTGCTCGAATAGGAGTTCGACGGCGTTCCGCCCTGTCAGATCCGGATCCTGATTGAAAGTGCTGAGGGGCGGAATGGAATTCCTTCCCAGCTCAAGATCGCCAAAACCGAGAACCGACAGATCCTGCGGAATACGTAATCCAAGTTTCATGGCGACCTTGTATACCTCGCAGGCGACATTGTCATTGCCGGCGAAAACTGCCGTGGGCCGCGATTTTGAAAGAAGCATCTCCTTCAAGGCCTGTGGATCTGGAATGAATGATTCCAGTCTGCAGAGGATTTCCTTTATGCCTCCATGCTTTGACAGGGTTTCAGAAAAGCCGGACTTCCTAAGTGCTCCGGTTGTGATGCTCGCGTTACCGGGAGCGTGGGCTATCACCTTATGTCCAAGTCTTATAAGGTATTCAGCGGCCATGCGACCGCCGGCATAATCGTCAACCCCTGAAAAAGGAATAGGAAGGCTCTTCAGATCCACGTCGGCCATCACGATGGGCAGACCGCGTTCAGCGAGGTTTTTGAAATAGTCCATAGTGGCAGAATAATTTACAGGGCGCATGATGACACCATCCACCCGTCGTTCGAGAAAAGCCTTGAACACATCCTGTTCACCAATTCCACCTTTTCTGGGAAAGAGAAGGATGGAGGCGTAACCTTTTTCCCATAAGGAGTTAATGATGCCATTTATAAGCCTTGCGTGGAAATTGTCGCTGAGTTCAATTGAAACACCTACTGTATGTGTTCCTTCCCCGCGTATTCCTTCGATGAGGAGATTAGGCCGGTATCCAAGCCTGCCTGCGGATTCGAGAACCTTGTCCTTGGTCTGTTCAGATATACGAGGATCATTTTTAAGGACTCTGGAGACAGTGGAGATGGCCACGCCGGTTTCTCGGGCGATTTCAGACATTGAAGGTATATATCTTCCTTTTACCATGATTCCCTCCAGGAGTGTGCAAATATTTGCATAAAGGGGAAAATACAATCGGTTGGACGGCATGTCAAGGACGGCTTGAAAATTTTTCCAAGAATTAGTTTCGACAAGACAAAAATCATCTTCTTTATTCCCTGACATGGCCCACCCGGCTCGAATTGATTGTACGGGAGACTCCGTTGAGAATCTCCCTGGAATAGAAAACATAGTAATAGTTGTAAGGTTCCACATGCCCGTCAATGTGGAGGACGTTGCTGGACTTTGAATGGGGGAACAGCATCTTGTTGTAGCTGCCGCTCACCGATGCCGGCATAGGGGAGCCGGGATCGGTTCCGTCGACTGAGACGGAGCTGGCATCGCTGCATACGATAATCTTGTCCGGACGCCGGACCATCGTCAGCCGCAGTAAAGGCATTACTATGTTGTTGACGTCGTCCGGAGATGTCCAGCCCATGTAGAAATTCCAGCCAATATTGGGAAGCTGATGGCCGCTGGCATCGGTCGGGAACTGGTTTTGCACGCAGCTGCGCTTGAGGTTGTCGTCGCGTAGGAATGCATTGGCATCGGACGACCATGTGTGCATGCCCTGGACACCCATATAGTCGACCAGCCGGATATGCCATGAGTAGGTATACGCGTTCGCCACCCCGGCTGGAGGTGTGAATTTGCCATAAGACCCCGGAACGACGTAGTCGTCGTTGTCGCTGGAGTACATATGCGATCCGATCCCCAGCTGTTTGAGCTTATTGATGCACTCGATGCTGTGTGCCTGGTCGCGGGCCTTGGAAAGTGCGGGTAGCAGCATGGCTGCTAAAATTGCGATGATCGCTATTACTACGAGGAGCTCTATCAGTGTGAAATTCAACTGATTAAGACTTATATCGCCTTCCTTCTCCGTTTCCATTCTATTTCCTGCATTCTGGAGCATTGTTGTCTTCACACCGCACCTCTTTCCTTTTGGCTTTAATGTGATAATCATACGCCTTGGCTCAATAAATATTTCTCGAAATCTTGTTATCCTGTCAGAATTCAAAACTATCATTTTTAAACAAAATAATTATATCTCTACTCCTGTGGAAAGTCTCTCCATTTATTTCGATATGTTTTACATTTTTTTCGATTATCGCTATGAATCATGGCCTTTATTTTCATGTCAATTCTCGAATGATTTACACTTGAGCACTATGTAGCCAGAAAGGGCATGTCGCAGCCAGGATAAACGTCCTGTCCCGACGGCACGTTTGATTTCCGACTCCATAATGTCCATGCCCGCCACATAATGTCCTTTTATCCTTGCATTTTCAATTGCTCTCAAGGAGGATTCCGCTTCTTCTCGAATCTTGCTCAAGATTTCGGCAGGAGGAGTCAATGAAAATCCTGTAATAGATACATCCTTGGAAAGCGCGAATGAGCGGAGTTCATATCCAGTGAGGATGATCTGCCATGAATCATTCGATATCTTCTTGATATCCCCGGTGGCCAAATCTGTCATAGTTCCGGCCTTCCGGTCAAACGAGATATCAACGGTAACAGGATAATGCTCCCTGTTCACCAGATAGAGAAAACGCTTGCCACCATGAACAAGTGTGCGGACGGCCACAGGATCTGTTGATGTTCCAACCGTGTCAAATTTCTCCCGTGGAAGAGCACGATACGCCTGGGAAAAACGTCTGATCTCTTCGGAATGGGCCTTGTCGAGGAAAAGACCTCCTCTTGTAATCCTGCAGGCGTCCAGTTCGGCGACGGCATGAGCATAAGGTTCCAGGAAATGCTCTCCCGGAGGAAACGCCGGAGTGATCCGCAGCTGGGAATCGAACCAGAATCCGTCCTTTGGGTATTCTGAATTCATCCTGAAAATACCCTCGGCCGGTTCTCCGCTCATGAATGCAAGAGCGTCCTTGTTAGGGTCGTCTTTGTCGCAAATGAACCATGAATGCTTTCCCCACGCCTCATGCCAGGCATTGAATATGAAAGCCCCTGGATGATGGAGGCCGCGCCACGCATCAAGAGTCTTCTGGTCAAGATAATCATGATCCCTGAACATTGTGAAGACCTCCAACTTGGAGTCAGGGTTGTTTCCCGCCGTGCGGTCGCGTCCGCCGCCCTCGAACTGGAAATCCGATTCGACATTAGGTTCATTCACATACAAGGCCGGGTCAAAACCCGCCTCCCGATAAAGCTCCACCGTTGACAGGCGCGCATGCAGTTGGTGGTGCGCCTCTCCATTACCTATAAGTTGAGGGATGGTGGTTTCGGACCAAAGAGTAAGGATAAGTTTCAAATCTGGGCGGGCCGCCACAAGTTCATCCCGCAACTGGCAAATCAACTGGTGGATTTTCCGGCAACGCCAGGAAATCCATGCCGGTCTACAATGGAATGAAATAAATTCATAGCGCTTTGAAAAACGGCAAGGGTCTTTCAGATCAACTGGGATGTGAATTCCGGTCTCCTGTTCGAAAAGTCCGGCGCAGTAGTCGTCATATCCACTATGGATCGAACCGAACCAGACGATAGTGGGAGCCCATAAATTGATACTGACCCCCTTGAACGATTTGAAGACGCCGTATTTGTCGGCTATTTCCCGGACAAGTGCGCGGACTGCCTTTTGCACGACTGGATGCAATGGATTGAAGATTGGTCCGGGATGATAAGGCTCCGCCACGTCAGCCGACCTCTTCTCGCCATAGGCCCATGACGTCCCCTGTTTGGCGTCCACACAATTCCTTCCGTCCCCAAGCATTTTCGGGTAATTGATGACATTGTACACGGTAGTCCAGTCCATGGTGCCAGCCTGGACGTTGTCATTCCACAGCATATTGTTGATGGTGTCAGTCCCCGCCTGTATGGAAGAAAGGTCTATGTTCATCTGGCGCATGAGGCTCCCTAGGCGCATAAGAGTGAGAGCTCCGATAAACTCCAATTCCTCGTCCTCGAATCGTTTCAACATCGGGGAGATCCAATCCGGCGGGCGGGAAGTCCACCTTATATATTGTTTCCTGTCCGGGGCAACCACTACGTCGAAGGCGTCAGCCGGTTCACAGGTCGATGGATACTGAGGCCCATGATACCATGCGACAGGATATATCAGAAGTTTCTGTCCGGTATGTTTGGCATATGAAATTACACGTTCCACCCAAGTCTCTTTGTCAAGAGCCCCCTCGCTTGCTCCCGTTCCGCAAGGATCTTCATATTGGATCCCAAGTTCCCGTCCTGGCCCTGCTGAAACAATGGATTCCTTTGCTGCTGGCAGTCCCTCCAACTCATACACGTCTATGGACGCGACCGCTGCGGGTTCATTGAATCCCCAGGTCATGAAGGTGATGGTGCAATCATTCCACCTCGGCCAGAAAATTTCCCGCACTTCCTTCATCTCTCCGGAAACAGGATATGCAAAACCGCTTGTAATTCCTGTCGACAAGTCATAGGAAGTGCCATCCACTATGCACATGAAACGACGCTTGTCGTCAGGATATCGGATTACCATCAGGTGTGGTTTCCCTACATTTTTTATTTCAAACCGATAGCCGAATCTTGAAAGTGGTTTTCCCTCCGCCTCGCGGTAACGGCCGATGGGGGTATTGACAACCTGCACATTTCCATGACCGAAATATTTATCCGGTCCATATTCCCTTGTGCAATCAATTGTGGCAGTCAATTCTTCTGCTGCGTTGTTCATATTATCATCTTTCCTATGGGAATTTTAAAAGCTTCTCAGATTCTGTATTTTAGGATATATCGCAATATACAGGATGTCTCTCCATTTTTTTTGAATAACTTTACATTTCTTTCGATAAATGCTATAATTACCGGATACTATCAACAATCGTGTGCCGGAAATGAATTCAAATATTGATTTTGAACATCTTGCAGAAATAACTTTTACATCATGATAATCAATCCAAAAGCCCCGCCAGCGCTTCAGATGGATTTCCATTGGAGCTCACTTTTTTGCGGCGAACCTGGTTCCCTTTTTTGCAAGCTCGGTGACTCTGACGACTTCGATGCCCTCATCAATGGTAATCGGATATTTCCGTCCTTTGCGGATCGCTTCGTAAAGTCCTTTCCATATATCATGGACATCGCAGGCGGCCTTGGGCGCTACTGGGATGGTTTTCTCCACCCATTTCAAAGCTTCAGCATTTCCAAAGACGCCGTTCAGAGGAGGATTGTCCGCGAAGGCCTTGATTTTCATCAGCTTCTGCTTTGGATCAATATATTTCATCGTTATCGTGTTGCCCTGACAGGTCAGCATGCCCTTGCTTCCGAAAATAATGTATTCCGGCTGCGAAATGGCGGCGCCGCCGCTGATTTCAAGATCCACGACACGTCCGTTTTTTCCTGTGAGGACAATTTTCAGATGGTCTTCGGCATCGCCAGCAGCGGCAATGTTCTTCAGATCGCTCCATACTTTTGTGACAGGGGACCCAAGCAGGCGCAGGCCATGGTCAATGATGTGGGGACCCCAGTTGTTGAGCTGTCCGCCGCCGCATCCGATGATCGTCTGCCAGTCATTCCGGCGCTGGTAGCCGTGGCGGTGGAGCTTGACTTCATAGATGTCGCCGAGGACGCCGGTTGCAATTATTTCACGGATGTGGTTGAACGGAGCCTCGTACCGGCGGTTGTGCCGCAGGAACAGTTTTCCAGGATATTTTACGGATGCAGCTTTCAGTTTTTTAGCATCCGCATATGTCAGTGCTATCGGTTTTTCCAGGAACACATATCTTCCGGTGGCAAGCGCCTTGAGGGCATGTGCTGTGTGGTCAGGAGAACGTGTGGCTATCGAGATCAGTTCCACTTCCGGATCCTTCAGGAAATCCTCAGGTTTGCCGTAGAAACGGCATGAAGGAAGTTTCTCCTTCGCCGCCTGAATACGCTCCTTGTCAATGTCGCAGCCTGCGACAATGTCGAACATTCCAGGGAATTTTCCAATTTCGGGAATGTGCATTCCGTGTCCGGCCCGTCCAAGACCCCATATGCCCACTTTGATCTTCTTCATTATTTCCTCCGGTATTTTGATTCAATGGATTATATGATTATATTATAAATGCGTATCATCTGTATAAAATAGATATTATGAGCAAAATACTGGACTATTTGATCATGGACTATTTTGAAGGAATAAGTTTTATCGGCTGCGGCGACCATCCCCGGTACGGAGCTGTCCAGAAGGATCACTTTTTCAGCGGCTATTATGGAATCCAATACAACCACGGCGGTCTGATGGATTTCGCCATTGGAGACAGCCCGCGCCGCCAGGTCGAAGGCCCCTATGCCTTTATCAGCCAGCCACGCCTGAGGTATTACTATGGCGCACCTACAGGAAAGACCAGGCATCATGTCTTCGCCTGTTTCAAGGGGGCGCGGACGGATAGGATGATCAGGGACGGACTGCTTGTGCTAAACCGCAGACAGCCGCTTGTCAGGATAGCCAATCCGGAACGTTTCCTGCACGTTTTCCGTGAACTGATTGCAATCATCGGGCACAATCCTCCGAGGAATTATGACCGCGCCGTGCTGCTGCTTGAAGACCTGCTGCTGCAGCTGCATGAACAGCCTGCCGACGGGCCGGAAATAAACAGCCATCTTGTCCCGGGGTTGAAGAAGCTGGAAAATGCCCTCAAGCAGGATCCCCAGATGGAATGGGATTTTGTCAGGGAGGCTTCGCGTCTAGGAATCTCCTATCCGCATTTCCGGCGTATTTTCCGGCAGCATACCGGGACTTCACCGGTGAATTACCTGATCAAATGCCGCCTGCGCAACGCAGCATGGCTGCTGCTTCATTCCAGCGACCAGATCAGCGCGATCGCGGAAAAAAGCGGGACGCCAGATGAGTTTTATTTTTCAAGGCTGTTCAAGAAATATTACAATCTGCCCCCGAAATCCTACAGGAAGGAATTCAAATACCAGGCTTAGTCAAGGAAGTTCAGATTACCAATAAATAATCTACAGGTCACATTCCGGTTAAGGGTATCCATTATGTTCATCTGATTAAACAATGGAGTCCTGTGTCCGGATGAAGAGCGCATTTGTAGAAAACATCGAATATTATTCCTTCCTGGGGGCGTCGGGGATCATAAAACGTCTTCCTCTGAGGATCAGCTGCCTGCTGGCGGAAGTATGCGGTTCATTGTACTTCCACATTGATGCAAAACACAGGACAAGGGTAGTCCAGCATCTACTGCATGCGGGAATTGTAAAAGATGTGGCCGAAGCCCGTATCCTCGCCAGGAGGAATTTCGTACATTTCATTAAAATGGCGGTCGAAATCTTCAAGTGTCCACAGATGCTGAAGCAGGAAAATTTGCCGGAAATCCTCTCCATCGCTGGGTCGGAGGCATCCAGGAAAATGTTTTTCCCGGAAAACGGCGAGTCCATGCAGGCGATAGTAGTCAGCGCTCATTTTGGAAACTGGGAAGTCGCGGGGCCTGCCATAGCAATCAAGTCCGGAAGACCGCTGATGAGCATCATGCGCCCTTTCGACAATCCCAGGATAGGGGAATACATCAAAGGGCGCCGCAAGATATTCTCAAACGACATATGTGACAAGAAGGGCGCCGTCAGGATTCTTCTCAAGGCCTTGAAGACAGGGAGTTCCGTCGCCATCCTTCCGGACCAGCATGCAGGGGGGAATGAAGGGGTGGAATCGGTCTTTTTTGGACATCCCGCCATGTCGCACACCCTTCCGGCGCTTCTGCACCTGAAGACCGGGATACCGATAGTGGTCCTCCTGACGAGACGGGTTGATGACAGCTTTAAATTCGAATTTATCCTGTCGGATCCGATTACGATGATGCCGTCCGAAGACAAGAAAAGGGACGTGAAGGAGCTTGTCCAGAAATACACTTCCGAAATTGAAAAAATAGTCGCACGTTATCCAGAGCAATGGATGTGGGCCCACCGCAGATGGCTGGATATAAACAGATAGGAATAGGAAGAAATGACGGAAATTAATAATAGTCCCGTTGAAGCCAGAAGCTTTTACAGCGGCAGTACAGGACATGTGCTTAGTTGTAAGATTTCACTTCCACAGATATGGTATGGCATGTCATGAAAACAGCAAATTCGGAGCTGGCGGAGGACGGGGCCATGAAGATATTACTTGTAGAGGATGATGCAAAAACGGCGGGTTTCATTGTCAAGGGTTTGAAGCAATCCGGATTCAGGGTAGAACATTCCGACAATGGCGTGGACGGTCTGTTCCGGGGCAGCAATGAGAATTTCGATATTGCCGTAATAGACATCATGCTTCCCAAGCTTGACGGATTCGAACTTGTCGAAGAACTGCGGAAAAGGAAAATACGGATTCCCATAATCTTCCTGAGCGCGAAGAGTTCAGTGGACAACAAGATAATGGGACTGCAGAAAGGCGGAGACGACTATCTTGTCAAGCCATTCGCCTTTTCAGAGCTGCTGGCCCGCATACAAGCCCTTCTGCGCAGGTCAAATGCGGTGAATGATCCGACGACTCTCTCTGTCGGGGATCTTCAGATAGAACTGCTCAGCCACAAGGTTTACCGTGGCGGAACAAAGATAGACATACAGCCGCTCGAATATGTCCTGCTCGAGTATCTGATGAGGAATGCCGGAAAGGTCGTCTCAAAGACGATGATAATGGAGAATGTATGGGAGTATAACTTTGATCCCCAGACGAATATTGTCGAGGCTAGGATCTGCCGTCTCAGGGATAAGATAGACAGGCCTTTCAAAACCAACCTGATACACACGGTAAGAGGCTTCGGATATGTCCTTGAAGAAAAAAAGTAGCGTTTTCAAGACTGTCAAGTTCAGGATTGCACTGCTTTACGCCCTGCTGTTCGCCGTTTCCTCCATCGCCCTTTTTTTTGCAGTATATTATTTCCTCTATGTTGGGATGATGAAGAATGTAGATGAAAAACTGCTGGGCATCTCCAGAAAGCTTGAAGATTTCTATCTGAAGGGCGTGATGTACGAGGAGGACGATGTAATTCCCGCGTTAAACATGGAAATTCCGAAGAATATTGTTTCAGCCGCCCGAAAATCAGTGAAGGACCTGACGATCCTGCACTATTCCGAGATAACGAATGAGAAGTTCACGGGTTATGAATTCACGGGAGTTGCAGGTGGAACAATATATGAGATAAGGATAGACGGCAAAGGGAAGGTGTTTGAGATTGAGAAGCATCAGAAAAATGAACTTGCCCAGCTGGAAAATGGATTTACAATTGAAAGCAATCATGAGGGCATAAAGAAGATATATTTCTCCCTTGTCTCAAAAGACGGGGAAATACTGGTGAAATCCGACTTGAAGCACTGGACCGGGATAAAAATCGGGAAGTATATTAATTCCAAAATCAAGGAGACGGGCAGTTTCAAGACCGCCAATGTCCATGGCCTCCGAGGGAGTATCCGAATCTGCGACAGGCCTATCTATGACGGGAACATCCTGGAAATAGGCATAAAGCTTTCAGCCGAGGAAAAGATGCTGAAGACGTTTTCATCAATATTCCTGTCCGTATTCATGGTTACCCTTGTCATTGGATCAGCCGCAGGATGGCTGGTGGCAAGAAAATCCATGGCCGGAGTGGACAGGATAAGTGAGGCGGCGATAAGGATTGGACAGGGGGATTTCAGCAGACGCGTATCATGCGCCAACGAAGGCGAGGAGATAGAAAATCTCGATACAGCCTTCAATGAAATGATTACCAGGATAGAAACCCTGATACGCGAACTCCAGGAAGTCACCGACAACATCGCACATGACCTGCGGACACCTCTTACAAGGATAAGGGGGACAATAGAGACCACCGTCAACGGCAAGCCCGGTCTTGACGAATACCTGGAAATGTCGGGAGATGTGGTGGAGGAGTGCGATCGGCTAATTGGAATGATCAACACGATGCTGGAAATAACCCGGACCGACTCGGGAATGCTTCCTTTGTCAAAAGACATTGTGGACCTGAATGAGGTGTCCAGAGACGCGTTCGAGCTTTTTGCTCCTGCGTCCGAGATTAAGAACATTGAATTCAAACTCAATCTTACTCCCGGGTCTGTGACGGTTACGGGAGATGTGAACCTTCTTCAGAGGGTCGTTGCAAATCTGCTGGACAACGCAATCAAATACACTCCTGAAAAAGGCAGGATAATGATGTCGGTAGGTTCCGGCGAAGGCTGCGCCAGGATTATCGTCAGCGATACCGGATGTGGCATGTCCGAAGCGGATTTGAAAAATATATTCGACCGCTTTTTCAGATGCGATACGAGCCGTTCACAGCCAGGGAACGGACTTGGCCTGAGCCTGGCGCAGTCAATAGTCAAAGCGCATGGCGGTAATATTTCTGTTGAAAGCAGGGTTGGAGCCGGAAGCTCTTTCAAGGTCAGCCTGCCTATCCATCCCACCTGAAATAAACGGATGGATTTCCTGCCGGGAAAACCGACAGGAAGAGATATTGGCATCACGATTAACTCTTGCAGAACTTCTAATTTTAAAATACGGAATTTGAGTTTCAAGCAGCGGGTTTCAGAGCTCAGATCCTCACAAGTTCCGGATAATTATTCAAGTAGAAGCCCTGGATTATCTTGTCGAGATTGTCCGTGTCCATCATCCAGTCAAGCGAAGGACATCCCACGGCCTCTCTGACGTTCTTGAGGTCGAAGGTTATCTGTGATGAGAAATATGGAAGGAAATCCGAAAGGAACCTCTGGACGATCTTTTCGTCCGGACTTGGATTTTCAACCTCGTCTTCAACTGTAACTCCGACTATCCCGAGAGCTTTGCTGATGGCTTTTCCTATCATCTTCGTTGTGACCGGACTGTCGCCGGTGATATGGTAGGTCTTGTTCGCAACAGTCCTGTTGAGGAATATCTCTACAATGCTTTTCTGCACATAGTCGACCGGGACAAAATAAATCTTGTCGGATGGCGACGCCTTGAACCTGAGTTTGAGCGGCAGCTTCTCCGCAGGCATGACATTCATCTTGGAACATCTGTTCTTCTTGAGCTTTGCTATGAATTCAAGGACCCTGTAGAATGCCAGGGGCTTCCTGATCTTTCCGTCCTGGATCCTTCCGACGACGATTGAGGGCCTGTATATCGTAAACGGGATGCCTGAGTTCCTGACAAGCTGTTCGGCCATGAACTTGCTTTTCTCATAGGAATTGTTGAACTCCTCGGCCACCAGGCCGTCCTCGACAGCCCTGCCTATGTGTTTTCCGGCGACATAGGCGGTGCTGACATAATGGAACGCCTTCACCTTGAGCCTGTGCGCCAGTTCAAGCATTTTCCTGGTACCCTCATAATTGGTCTTGAAGGTCCTGCCCTCAGGATCCTTGCCAAAGTTGACATCGGCGGCGCAGTGGAAAAACACATCGACCCCTTTGAGCTTCATGTACAGTTCATCCTCGTTGATGGACGAGATTTCACCATCGATAACCTGTATGCGTTTCAATATTGAAGACGCGAGGCAGGCATGTCCGTCAAATTCGCACTGTTCCGTGATTATCTGCTTCACCCTCTTCCTGGCGTTCAGCACATCCGTCCCCCTTGCAAGCGCAATTATCTCCAGATTTCCCCTGCGTTCCAGGAGCATGTCTGAAAATGAGCTTCCAATTAGGCCTGTTATCCCTGTGACAAAAATTTTAGACATAGATTCCTCCACCTGATTTTGTTTAATGGATATACTATAAGGACTTCCCTTAACCGGAATATGACCCCTGGATTATTTCTTGGTAATCATACGGTGGCAATGAAGGCATTTGTAGTTTCCAGTGAACGGATGCGCAGAGTCTTTGAACCATGGAGATGGTGTTTATTCTTTGATGAGTTTCTCTATGGCCGGGTCGGTTTTGGCGCCGAGTTCCCTGGACTTCTTGTACCATTTCCTCGCCTCGTCCATCTTCGGTTTCTCGCTTGTGGCGTAAAGGATTGCTAGGTACAAGGCTGACTCGGAAGACTTGGGATCGAGGTCGAACGCGGTCTTGAACTGTTTTTCCGCTGCTTCGATCCAATCGAGGTTGCTGCATGCAACTCCAAGATATCTCTGGAGTTTGGGGTTCTTCGGATCCTGAGCAACGCCCCGGCCCAGCACTCCGATGGCGAGATAATATTCCCCTTTGCGGATATATGCGGATCCGGCTATGAGGAGATTCTGGACATCGTTCGGCTGATAACGGAGCGAACGCTCAACATATTTGAGGGTCATTTCGTCGTTGCCGCGGTCGGAATAGAGAATGGAGAGTTTTGAAAGGGCCTGTTGGTTCTCAGGATCCATGGATAACGCTTTTCCATATTGGGATATCGCAAGATCCTTGCTGCCTTTCTTGTCGGCTTCCTCTCCGGCCTTGAGCAGGATGCTTATTTCAGCCTCGTTCGGCTTGGCTTTCTCATTTACCGGTTCCTTGATAATTTTCTCGACGGTCACCGTCTTTTCAGCCTTGATCTTCTCATTGGCCTTCTTCAGACTCTCGGCTTCAGCTGTTTTTTGCATGAGCCTGACCTTGAAATCATCCCTTTCAATACGGAGCTGTTCTGCGGATTCCGCCTTGTCTTGCAGCTCCTTCTTCAGCTTTTCATTTTCAGACTGCAGCTGTTTTGCGAGTTCGCCTGCGGCGGGAGTTCCTGCAAGATCTTTCATTTTCCTGCCAAGCTCTTCAGCTTCCCTGCTGCTTTTCGCAAGCTTCTCCTGGAGATCCTGCTTTTCCTTCTCCGTCGAGACCTTCAGCGCATCCCTGTCCTTCTGAAGGGAGGCATTAGCCTCATCAAGCTTCCTGCTCTTTTCCTCCAGGGATGCGTACTGCTTGGAAAGCTCCGTGAACTCCTTTTCCTTCTTACCGAGCTTATCAACACTGCCGGAAAGGGACTGCGCTTCGGCCTTCAGAGATTTATTCTCATCCGACAGCTGGGAGATGCTCTTCTGTCCGGCAGCGGTTTCTATAGCTGACTCTGCGACCTTCTTCTTCAGCTTTTCATTTTCAGACTGCAGCTGCTTCGCGAGTTCGCCGGCGGCGGGAGTTCCCGCAAGCTCCTTCAGCTTCCTGCCAAGTTCTTCAGCTTCCTTGCTGCTTTTTGCAAGCTTCTCCTGGAGATCCAGCTTCTCCTTTTCCATCGAGGCCTTCAGCACATCCCTGTCCTTCTGCAGGGAGGCGTTGGCCTCATCAAGCTTCCTGCTCTTCTCCTCCAGGGATGCGTACTGCTTGGAAAGTTCAGCAAACTCCTTTTCCTTATTACCGAGTTTCCCAAGACTGACTGCGAGGGAATCGGCTTTCTTTTTCAGATCATCCCTTTCCTTGGAAACGGTTTCCATGTTCTTTGCCAGATCCGCCTGTGTGGCGATGAGTTCCAAGTTCTCCTTTACCAGTTCCGAAGACTTTTCAAGATCCTTCTTCAATGTCTCAAACTGGACCTTGACCGCTTCGGACTGTTTCGACTGCGCCTCGATCTGCGTCTTGAGAGCCTTGTTCTCGTCAAGGAGCCTTGCGGTGTTTTTCCGTGCGGATTCCAGGGAGGCTTCAGTCTCCGCAGCCTTTTTGCCGATAATGTCGACCGTATTGGAGAGATTAGTCCTTTCGAGTGCATCCTTCTCCGCCTTTGCTCCGGTCGCTTCAAGCTCCTTCTTCAACTTTTCATTTTCAGACTGCAGCTGTCTTGCGAGTTCGCCGGCGGCGGGATTTGCCGCAAGATCCTTCAGCCTCTTCAGCTCTTCGGAAAGCATGTTGGTCTTCTTTTCGAGTTCGTTTTTCTCCATGATGAGGCTCTGGATTTCCTCCTTGGACTTGCCGCCGGTGGCAGCTTCCTTCCTGGCCTCATCCAGGGAGACAAGAGCTGAGTCGAGACGTTTCCGAGTATCCCTGAGAGCTTTTTCTGTCAGGCCCAGCTTTTCCCTTAGCTCTGACGACTCCTTGACGGCATCGGCATTTGCGACAGGAATTGTCGTTTTTACAGGAGCCGTTGCAACGGGGGTTGTTGTAGCAGAAACCGTTTCAACAGGGGGCATTGCCCCAGGGATTGAGAGGGACCTAATTTCACTGCTGCATATCCTGATCCTGTATTCTACCAGGGCGCTGTTCCACTGGGGAAACTGTTTTTTCACTTTTTGGAAGTAGGTCAGGGATTCCTGATAGAGCGATACGGAGCTTTTATTGTCGCCGTTCTTCTTTGCCGTTTCTGCATTTTCAAATACCTCAAACCCCTTCAACCAGATGTTTCTGGCGGCATTGCCTTGTTCGGTTGAATACTGTGCGTAAAGGGGGGATGTTGAAATTGACAGGATTATAAGAAGTATAAAAGGAAAGTATTTCATGTTCTGCCTCCATTTACAAGTTGATTGGACGCGATGTATGATATAGTACCATGTCCCAGTTCCTATCCGATTTCAAGTTTCAATTTTATGATCCATCCATAAATATCCTTGTTCGACGGTTTGGTCGGCCTTTCGGGTGTAACCTTTTCTATGGGATGTCCGTATTTGTAGCAAGACAAGGAAATGGATATGTTGAAATATTTTCATGTTGACATGGAAGAAAACAGAGGCGGGCTTGAATGCGTGTTGCCTATAATGCAATTCTTTTAGGGAATTATTTTTCCGGTGTTGAAATAACGATCTCGACTCTGGCTGCCATGCTGGCACGGGAAATGGGGGATGATCTTCATATTTTCCTTAACAGCAGGGGCAAAGATTATTTTTCATTTCCGGACGCCTCCTGCCATTATGTTGATCTTCCCTGCAATTGCCGCCTGTCGAGAATAGCCTGGGAACATTTTGTGCTGCCCGGACAGGTCAGGAATCTTGGGTGTGACCTTCTGCATTGTCCCGGGTATATTGCCCCATACAGGGCAAGCTGTCCGACAGTTGTCACCATACATGACGCAATCGCGCTCCTTCAGCCTAAGCTGTGCAAAATTACAAATCAGCTGTATTACCGCGCTTTAATGGGGCGGAGTGTCAGACAGGCAGCGCAGGTCATCGTTCCCTCCATTGTTGTAAAGGAACAGTTGGTCAAGTTATTCGGGATCAGCCCCGGGAAAATAAATGTGGTTCCTTTTGCTCCTGCATCGGCATTCAAGAAAGTAGATGATGCAGTCCTTCTTGCGAAAGTAAGGGAAAAGTACGGCTTGCCGGAGAAGTTTGTGCTGTCTCTTTGCAATCATGAACCTAAGAAAAACATTGCCGGTGTAATCCGGGCATTTGCCGCATTTAAAGACAAGGTTGATGGCTATAAGCTGGTACTGGCAGGAAGAAATGCATGGGGGGCCGATGAGCAGGCAGGAATTATCAGGGAGCTTGATCTTGCAGGAGATGTCATCTTGCCCGGCTTTATCCCATTTGCCGACCTGCCGGCGGTCTATTCCCTTGCCGGCGTGTTTCTCTTCCCTTCGCTTGATGAAGGATTCGGGATACCGGTGCTTGAAGCGATGTCATGCGGAACGCCTGTGGTCTGCTCTGATCGCGGAGCTCTTCCCGAGACCACGGCCGGCGCCGCAGTCTGTGTACCTCCAGATGATATGGGCGGCATGGCTGAGGCACTTGCGAATTTCGCAGAAAACACCGGGATGCGAAGTGATTTTATTGAAAAAGGTATTAAAAGGACCAGAGAGTTGAGCTGGGAGAAAACCACCAGGGCAACCCTCGAAGTTTACAGAAAGGCTCTTGGATGAGAGTATTTTACATTCTTGACAATTTTCCAAGCTTGTCCGAGACATTTGTCCTCAGGGAAATCCTTGCCTTGAAGAAACTGGGGGTCAACATACGGATCTGCGCCTTGAGGAAACCTGCTGAAGGAGCCGTTAATCCCGAGGCGTTCCCACTGCTGGAAGATGTGATTTATGTGAAAGACCTGTCATTTAAGCGTAAAATTTTCGCAGTGGCAGGCAATTTTCTCAGGCATCCTGCGTTCTTTATCCTATTGTTGTTTTCACTGTTCCATGACATGTTTTTCTCATTTCGTTTCATGTGCCAGCGCCTGCGAGGGGCGATCCATGCGATGACAATTGCGAATCTCGCAGATATGAAGGTGGAGCATGTCCATGCCCATTTCGCCTATGTGACTACTGATACAGCCAGGATTCTTGCCGAACTTTACGGCTGCAAATGGAGTGTTTCAGCGCATGCCTGGGATATTTTCACCCAGTCCCGGAGAGTAATAGGCAGGAGGATTGAGGGCGCCGACAGGATATTTGTCTGTTCCAGGCACGGCAAGTATATGCTGGAGGAATTGTGTCACGGCGAGAAGATTGTCTTGATGTATCATGGCATCGACACGGACAAGTTTGAGGGAAAGGATCAGTCAGATCATATTATCGCCGTGGGAAGGCTGGAAGAGAAGAAGGGATTTGATATCCTGCTGCGGGCCTTAAAGATTCTGTCGGAACAAAATATCAAAACACGTTGCATCATTGTCGGGGAAGGCCCGCAACGTGAAAGGATTGAGGAGGAAATCAGGGATTTCGGACTGAAGAATGTTGAGCTTCTGGGCGGCATGGACTTTGACAAGGTTAAAATGCTGATGGCGGAATCATCGATGCTGGTGCACTCAGGCAGAATAACTGGAAACGGAGATCATGACGGGATACCCAATGTCCTATTGGAAGCGATGGCGCTGGCGAAACCTGTCATCGCGACCTCTGTCGGTGGAATTGCGGAGTTGATCGAGGATGGAGTCAACGGTATTTTAGTCAAATCTGACGATCCTGGACAACTGGCTGGATCGATAAAGACATTGCTGTTGGACAAAGGTCTTGCTGAAAATATTGGAAAAGCGGCAAGAGAGCACATCAAAGGGCATTTTGAAATATCTGAGACCGTCCAGCCGCTGTATAAATATTTCTTGTCCTGGTAAATATTCACTGAAGGAGATGCTTCAGTGAATATTTACATGCGGAGATTACACAGGGCAATCGTAAGCGTTAAGCTGGGTGTGTCAGCCTCATTTACGCAATCAAGTATGGCTCTTTCGCCGAAAGAGCCTCGAGCCACTTTCGGCGAAAGTGGCATACTCCAAGAA
>JBAQUG010000500.1:0-14173 GCA_049297395.1 Victivallales bacterium
TTTACTGAATTCGTACTCCAAGTAAAATATGAAGAACTGTTTGTTTCGCGTTTTATTAGATGTAAAGATTCACTGAACGAACATGGTTCAGTGAATATTTACCGCCTGTATCTCCCGTCAAATGCCCAAGTTATTTTTTTGCGGGTCCTAACTACGAACAAATACCCAATTGTTTTCATTCGTTTGTAGTCAATGCCGCAAGGCATGTTCTTGGATTCTTCTTTGTTTGAATATTGGATTTTTTTGTGGTTTGCAGGCTGGATCTTGGATTTTGTTTCATAACGGCGGTACTCGGCATTACTGGAATTTTCCGTTGGCAATGAACTTTAGGACTGCCTCCTTCACGGCCTTCCTGTTCATGATGAAGGTATGGAAGGAATTCACTACAAGATGATCCTTCTCATTCTTCAGATGGGATTCCTCGACGCTCACCTTCGCATCCATTGAACCTGCGATGATCCCGAATTCAATTTCAGGTATGGGCACCTGCCTGATGAACGAATCGGAGTCGTTCCTCAGCTCATCCAGAGGCCTGAGAAGTTTTTTGGCGATCCATATTTTTGAAACCCTGCTTGCTTTGGCCGACCCCTGGTTCGGAGGAGCTATCATCACAAGCCTGCCAAGTTTCGGATCTGCGAGTTTCGCAAGAGCAATCCGGGCTATGATCCCTCCGAGGCTGTGGGTCACGAAATGAACCTTCCTGAAATCCTCATCCAGTATTTTTCCAAGCAGGCGGACGAAATCGTCGGCATGGCGTCCTATGGGATGACGGGTGGAATAATAGTCGTAGATGAAAACTGAAAACCCCTTTTTCCGAAGGAAGACTGCCGGCGACATCATGCTGGAAGAACTGCGGATCAGCCCATGGACAAGTATGACTGATTCCCTCCTGTCATTTTTTTTGTCAGGAGCCATGAAAATGCAGCCATGCCGGTTTTTGCAGGTAATATTGAAAATGCTTTTCAAAATAATTCGATACCTATTGTTGAAACCCTATCTACCATTAGGCATGATAACAGGAATTCCGGCATATTCAAATAAAATTTTGTTTTTAGGGATACGGCATGGAATATTATATTGAAGCGGGCTGTAAGTGGAGAAGGTACCCGCCTCACAAAGGCTGAAGGAACTGGAAAACTCTATCTTGCCGATTCAGGACAATAGTTTTTCCGGCAAAAGGAACATTATTATGACAAATCCCACGTTTGTCGGCTGCGGCAAGGAGCGCGGTGATGGAATCGCTCTACAAGGGCGCCGCCACCGGTAAATGGGTTAAGCCCTCTGATGATGGCATGAACTCAAAATACCCTGCCTGATTATCATTGATCGGTCTGGGTTGTTTCCATTATTACTGATTTCTCTATCTCCAGTGGTGGCAGACGAAGAGTATCGAGGCGCAGTTCCCGGTCGGCAAGAGCCTCTTGGCGCTTAAGCCACTTCTCCATCTTCTTAGGATCGCTTTCGATATCAAGGCTTTCCCTGTACTGGGTTGCCGTTGCCGTATCAGTCCAGTGGGTAACCATGAAACCATCTTCCTGCCTGAGCTTATCCACTTCCTCGCGGATCTGCTTCAGGGACACGCGGAAGAACTCCTTGCGGGAATTGATCTTGTTGATCTGCATCGGCAGGAAGCGCTTCTGGATCTTGTGTTCAAGCGCAGGAGCGTTTTCACTCTCAATCCATGCGTGAACATCAAAGTCAAAGGGCACGCTTGCGTCACCTAGTTCATCGATACGCTCCTGCGCGTTTGGTCGGCGTGTCTGGCCGATTTTATAGACACCTTCCCCGAAGGCACCGACATTGGAGATAACGTATACGCGCCCTTTCTTAGTTTGCTGTGCAATCGTGAGTTTCTTCTCGGTGGCAGCTGCCAGGTCCTGTCGGAGGCCTTCATTGTCCAGCTGCATGTCTGCGATCTTCTGCTCCCAGTTGGCCTTGTCCTCGGCCGCAGCACGCTCAAATGCAAGCCTTGCCTCCACAAGTTCCCTTTCCTTTTCCTCAAGTGCCTTTTTCCTGAGTTCCTCTTCCCTTATTGCCCGGCGCATTTGCTCCTCCTGCTCCTTGTGGGCCTTCTCTTCATCGCGGATCCGTGCTTTGAGGTCGCGCTGCTCTTCAAGCTGTCTGCGGACCAGCTCCTGCACCACGACAGCCCATTTCAGTTCAGTAAGCCTGGCATCGAGATAGGAAGGGAGGATGCGCGCATCCCTGAATGCTTGTCCATTCAGGTTAACGAGACTGTAGGAGTCGCGGATCTCCTGCTCCAAAACACCGAAGTTGTCGCGCTTCACTCTTGAGAGGATGCCATCTACGCGACCATTGAAGGCGTCGATGACGAAGCGCACGGCGGTTTCTCTCCGGTTGGTTTCGACATATTCACATGATGCAGCTTCGCCTTGCTCGACCATCCGCCGGGATTGCGCGCGCGCCGACTTGAGTGATTCTCCTGCGGAAGTATAGCCAAATTCGACAGCGAGATCGTCCAACAGGCTATGGGTGGATATGATATACCGGTCACCATAGCCTTCGATGATGTTGCGCATGGCTGCTGCAGCGCGTTCAAGCAACTGCTTGTCACGGAGGGCGTCGTAAGCTTCTCCTGCTGTCTCCATAGCCTTCTTCTCTGCTTCTGCGACGATCCGTCCTGCATCACGTGTGGCCTGATTGAGCCTGGCGTCAGCCTGTTCGTAGATTATCCTGACCTCTTCAGTCGCCCTCAGCCGTTCGCCTTCAGCTGCATTGCGGGCCTGTTCTAAAAGCACTTGTGCCTGATCTCTAAGCTTGTTGGCTTCCGCCATGGCCTCCTCGAGCATGTGTCGAACCTCAGCTTCGGCATCGAGGAGTGATGCGTATTTCCGGAGCTCCTCCACATCCCTGAGCGCTTTGGCCAGCTTTCCCTGCATTGCCTCTGTAGCCTTGCGGGACTCGGTCTCGTAATGCTGGCGGACGCGTTCAGATTCTACCTTCATTTCCGCTAATTGCTGATCAATGAGCTTCTGAGCTTCCGCTACGGACCGTTCAGTCTCGCTTCGGGTACGGATGGTTTCTGCTTCACATTGTTTCCGGGCTTGTTCGGCCTGTTGCTTTGAGGAGGCTATCTCTGCCTGGCATCTGGCGACAAGATGTGTCAGATTCCTGTTTTTGAAGAAGAATACCGCGAGAAATACAAGCAATATGAAGCATATGGCAAGAATGAAAGGCATCACATTTCTCCTTTAGTTGATAAAGCGTTTTCTGATTGCGTATCCAAGGCGGCAATTTTCTGTGCCAGTTCTGCATTGAGACGTTTTGCGGCAGCAAGTAGTATGCTAAAGCCGGTGCTTTCGCTTCTCACCTGGCCGATATCCGACACTGTCAGCGGACTGATGAACTCGAAATCACCAGTTTTGCGCGACGCCTTTAATTCTCCGCGGTGGGTAATACCCATGATGGAGTCTGACGGATCGAGATTGTCGAAGTTCAGAGCCTTCAAGGTTTCCCGGGAAATGGCGGCGGACAGGAACGGGCGTTCGGCCATCAGGCCGGTGCTTGTGTCGAGTGATTCTACCGATGCGGTTATGATGAGAGTGTCTACCGGCAGGAGCGCAAACAACTCGCGTGCCACCCGCAGAACGCAGCCGCAGACGTAGTCCTGGTATATCTCTACGAATCGCGGTCTTGGCATTTGCTTGACGGTGACTTTACCGGCCGCGGTTAGGGACTTGACCTCGGAGGGAATGGCTTTGCGGCTATTGGTACTGAGAATACACTCGACCGTGCGCGCGTCATGAACTGTGAAATGCAGTGATGACCCTATGCCGGCGAGTTCGGTGAAGGGACTGAGTTCCTGTATGGCTTCTATGTAGGCTCCGTGCTCACCCGCAAGAATCCTATTGGCGAGATTGGTGAATTTTGCCCATTCGTCATGTTCAACAGCGTAGGCTTGCATGGCATCCTGAAATTCGCGCTCGTCTTGCTGTTGCGCTTTCTGGATGTCGTCTGTGCCTCTGTTCTGGTAGGTGGAGGCCGCCAAGCGCTGGCTGGCCTTGAGTTCATTGTGTGACCGCATGTGAGGAGGAACAGGCGGCAAGGATGTGGCAAGAGCCATCCAATCCCATGGGTTGGACTGCTCCTTATGGATTGACAGAAGTACCTCCAGAGAGTTTTCGTAAGTCTCAACTTCTAGACGGGCCTGCTCAAGCGCAGAAAGTTTGACCATCTCCTTTGCCTGGCGTTCAAGCTCGCGCTGTCGCATTCTGGCTTCACGCTGTTGACGCCTATCAGCAGCCTCGATCGCACGTGTTGCAGCTTTCCAGCTCATATATCAGCCTTGGGATAATGATGAAGTTAAACTGCCATATACTGCAAACACTTCAAGAACAGATTTAGAAGAATATCATAATTGGCGATCTAGTGGGTACTATTGCAGTAAGCAAAGGCAAGCACCATCTAGCATCTTGCAGTAAAGAAATATTGTTAAATTGAAAATTCCACTCCAGACGGTATCTTTTCCTCAATGAGCACCGCAAACAACAATGAAAGCCCCTCCCTGCTGCAAGTTGCAATACTCGTCCTCTCCATCTATGTCATTGGAGCATTAATAGCACAGACACTATTCAAACTCTCCGAAGAAATGAACGACCTCCTAAACAAGATTGACACATTGATCTGCCTTGTGTTCCTATATGACTTTTTCTTGAGGCTATACAAGGCTCCCTTAAAGCTGGCGTTCCTCAAATGGGGGTGGATTGACTTTGTATCCAGCATTCCCATGTTCCCATTCTTACGATGGGGCCGCGTCGTTAGGATAGTCAGGATTTTCAGGGTTTTGCGCGCCTTTCGATCTACCAAGATATTGGTGGGTTATTTATACAAGAACAGGGCCAAGGGAACCTTTGCCTCTGCAATCCTGATATCAATCCTCCTGGTCATTTTCTCATCAATTGCCATGATGAACTTCGAAACAGACAAAGACAGCAATATAAAAACCCCTGTCGATGCGATATGGTGGGCGCTCACGACGATAACAACAGTTGGATACGGCGATAGATATCCTGTAACCCTGGAGGGTAGGTTGACTGCCATCCTCCTGATGTTTGCAGGGGTTGGCTTATTTGGCACATTTACAGCGTTTATCACAAGCTTCTTCATGGAATCAGAACAGCGAAATGAAAAGACAGAAATAGAAGAGCTGGTCTCCGAAGTCAAAGTCTTAAACGGGAAGATTGAGCGGCTTGAAAAGAAAATTGAAGACAGTATAAATAGAAGTAAGTTATAAATAATAACAGATCTCACATTTAAGATGAAAGGCATGGTGTATGATAAATGTCCCCAAGAAGATAATCGAAAGACTCCATAGGACCATCCCGAAATTTCAAACTGTCCTGAAAACGGCAAAAGACAGGGATATAAATGAAGCCGACACCGTCCACATAATAAAGGACATTCTTGCGGGCGTACTGGGCTACGACGAGTATCTGGACATAACAAGCGAACTGGCCGTTAAAAACACTTATTGCGACATCGCCATCAGGATTGAAGATGAAATTGAGTTCCTTATCGAGGTCAAGGCAATTGGCAGGGACTTGAAGGAAGGACACATCAAACAGGCCCTGGACTATGGCGCAAACAAGGGAATTGAATGGATTGTCCTATCAAACGGTATTGTCTGGAATATTTACAAGATCAAGTTTGAACAGCCTATATACACAGAATTAGTCTGTACAATAAACTTTTTTGATATCGACTCGAACCGGGATGAGGATTTGGAAAAATTGTTCATTATAACCAAGGAAGGGCTTGGCAAGAATGCCAGAGAGGAGTTTTACAGGAGAGGCCAGTGCGTCAATAAGTATATCCTTGCTCAAATCCTGATGGATGAACCTGTCGTAAATGCAATCAGAAAAGAGATCAGGAGGATATATCCCGATGTTAAAATCGACAATTGCGAAATACTGACATTGATGAAAAACGACACCTTAAAGCGTGAACTGATTGAAAGTGACGAATCTTCTAAGGCCCAGAATATCCTTAAGAAAATTTATCAGAAGCTGGCAAAAAAAACTAAGTCACCGGATCGGCTTCCTGACGAATCTGAGCTGAATGTTCTGCCAGAGACACCCAAAATCCAAGATACGGCACAGGATAATTTGAATTCGGAAGCTTCGCCGGTTGATGTGAGATCCATAAAACAAGATAGTGCCCCTTCCGGAACTCCGCAATCACAGGAAACCGCCTGACGTTCAGCATGGACATTCATATTGAATTGGCTCGCGACATAAAACATTTAGCTGAATACAGAGAATTGATATTTGAGGCATGTCCGCCTGGCAACTTGGCTTCTTGGCTCGTCAATGGATTCGATTTTCTGAAGAGGCATCTCGCACCCAGAAATGTCAAACTCCTGTCAGCCTCGTTCCTACAACTCAAAAAGTGCTAGTTTTCAAGAGAAACGAATATCCGCCTTTCAGCGGATATTGCTGCGCGTTAACGCAAAATTATTAATTTTTAGATTCTTGTTTTTCTTATAATGTTCCTTACTACATTGATATTGAAATCAATCGGGGTAAAATCCCGTCTGATAATATTGACATTAACCCGAACCCATTGTTTTTCAATAAGATGCCTTTTTTTCGGCAATCGCAGTTTTCCTATTGGTGTGAGGATGGAAATACAGGTTTTTCTTTTCCTTGACATCAACCATTGAGCATTCCCATTTCTTTCCAAGGGCGAATGCGATCTTCGCAAGACTTTCAATTGTAAGATTGGCATGGCCGCGCAGAACCTTGGTTATGTAGGCGGGACTTACGCCAAGACGTTTTGCCAGTTCAACCCGGCTTATGTCGTCCGACTCCATCTCCGCAATGATTTTGTCAGCGACATCCAGAAGAAGTTTTTCCTCATAATAAGGGGAATGATGCTTGGCTTCTTCAATGGCCTTTTTAAAGTTATAACCGTCTTTCAATCTTACAATTTCGATATTTCTTTTCATGGAAGCCTCTTTGGTTCTGGAGAATCATCCGTGATTATGATTCTGATTTTTTCTCCGGATGACCTTATTGCTGTGAACATTGCTCTGAGTGACCTTGCGATTTTTATTTGATTCGACTGTACTTTTTTTGTTTTTTTGTCAAAACCCTGAGTGCAAATGACTACATGTCTTGCAAATTCATCATAGAAGAAAGTTATTCGCGTCCCTTTCTTCGTTTTTAATTCGAATAAACCATCTCCTAAAGACCTGAATTGCTGCGTGTTGAAGGAAGGACCATGGTCTCCCAGTCTTTTTATTCGCTCTATCGCTCTTTCATGTTCGTCATCATCTTGAGCTTTCAATTCCTCAAGGAAATGCCTTAAGTTCTTTGAGTCTTCTACATCCTCCATAGAGTAAACTGTAAACTTAATACCTTCATGAACAAGCCATAATACCATAAATTAACCTATAGGTTAAGGATTGCAAGTTTTATTATCTTATTCGCACATTTTTTTAAGCGCCGCCAGGTCGAGCTTTCCACTGCCTAGCAGGGGGAAATTATCGATCTTCCTGAAATTCTCGGCTTTGGGGATCCATAGGTTGGGTATGTCCGATTCACGGAGTTTTCTGATGATTTCCTCCGGTGTCAATGGCATTTCAGTGTGGAAGACGATCAGCTTTTCGCCTTTTGCCTCGTCCGGTGCGCTGGAGACTGCGACGAGACGGGTGTCGGAATCGACAATTTCCTGTATGGCGTCTTCAACGAGCTCGTGCGGCACCATTTCACCTGCGATCTTGCTGAACCTGGAAAGCCTGCCGGTGATCGTGATCCTGTCGTCGGTATCGACCTTGGCTATGTCTCCGGTATTGTACCATCCGTCCTTCAGGACTTCGGCAGTCTTCTCAGGATCGTTCAGATAGCCCTGCATGACGTTCGGCCCCTTGACAAGCATGAGCCCCTCGGTATTGGGAGGCATGGGCTTCCGTGTCTGCGGATCGACTATCCTGACGCAGATTCCGGGCATCGGCATTCCGACGCTGCCAGGTTTTCCGGCCTCGGTTCCAAGACTGAGGATCGAATTTGAAATGTTGATTGAAACTACAGGAGAGAGCTCGGTGCATCCATATCCTTCCAAAGGCGTCAAGCCTGTCATCTCCTTGAATTTCCTGGAGATGTCCATCCTCAGTTTTTCAGCCCCTACGACCACAAGACGCAGTGATTTGAACTGTTCAGCAGTGCATTTCTTCATGTACATCTGGAGGAAGGTGGGAGTCGCCAGGAGGATGTTGATCTTGTACTCCTGGATGGCTTTTCCGGTTGCCGCGGCATCAAGCGGATTGGGCACGTAGACAACCCTGGTGCCTGTCATCAAAGGCACCCAGAAACAGGCGGTGATCCCGAATGAATGGAATAGGGGGAGATTGCCGAGGATGCTGTCGGTCTTCCTGTTCCATCCGACTATCCGGTAGAAGGAATATACGTTGCTGCTGATATTGCGGTGCGAGAGCATGACGCCCTTCGGCGAACCTGTCGACCCGCTTGAGAAAAGGATCACGGCTGTTGCAAAGACATCCCTGTGTGTTTCGGGAGCCAGTATGTTCATCAGTTCCTGGTGAGGCAGGATGGCGGCGAGCATGCTCCACAGGACGATTTTGGATTTCGGCATGGTCTTTGCGACATCTTCAAGGAAAACCATCTCCGGACGCGCCTCTATCCCGGCCTTATGGATGAACACCCGGCTTGTCAGGATGCAGTCCAGATCCGCCTTCTTCACGGCTTCATCCATGGACTTTGCAGATGCGGTGTAGTTCAGCATCGCAGGCGCCTTGTCGGCCATCATGACAGCCAGCGTTGTTATGACGGAGCCGACTGTATTCGGAAGGAGCACCCCGACATATTTTTTGTCCTCCGCGGAAAGCCTGCGGATCTCGCAGCTGAGGGCCGCGGCCCTGACGACGACTGTGAAGTTGGCAAGGCTCCTGCCGTTTGCATCGAAGAGTATCCTCTGGAAAGGATGGAACCTTGCGTATTTCGCAAACTGGTAGTGGAGGGGCCGTTCGGAGTCGCGGGGCTTGCTTTCAGTTTCCGCGGCGAGTTCGGACAGGATCTCCCTCAGCTCGAACGCGTCAAGCTTCTTGGAGACCGGCTTTCCTATCGTCACGGAGGCGGGATGCGGGAATTCCATAGGCCTTCTGAGCTTTACTTTGCCATAGTAGTAGCTGAATATGCTGCCCCATAGCATTCCGAGTCTTACGGGAATGACAGGCACGTCAAGTTCCTCGGGGATCATTTTCGAGAATCCCTCCTTGAACTCATCCATCACGCCGTTGCGGGTTATTTTCCCTTCGGGGAATATGCAGACTACATCTCCGTTCCTGAGGGCCTCCTTCGTCCTTTCGAACACCTCGCGCATTTTCTTCGGCTTGTCGGGAGGAGGTACCTCGATGAATCCATACCACCCGAAGATACTTGAAAGAAAGGGGATGGTGTAATAGTCCTTGTACATGAGGAAACGCACGAACCTGGACGTGCATGAGGTTATGAGAAGTCCGTCCACGAAGGATACATGGTTCGCCACAAGCAGGGCAGGCCCCTTGTCCGGAATATTGTCTTCGCCCTCAAGTTTGATCTTGTAGATGGTGTTGGTCAGGAATACGACAAAGAACCTGAGCATGAATTCCGGAAGCAGGACGCAGGCGTATATGGATGCGAAGATAGTCAATGCCCCCATGGCGATCATCACGGTTGACGCGGAGAGGGTGAGGAAATGGCTCTGTACCTGTCCGAAGAAGTCGTGGGTTGCGCTCTTCTCTATTCCGCCGGTGAGGATCAGCATCAGGAATCCGGAGATGATCATCGCGCCGAAGCACAGGACGTTCGCGTTTGCGAGGAGGGTTCCCCTGGTCTCGGGTTCCGTCTTGTTCTGGATGTACGCCCGCAGCGGGACCATGAAGAGTCCGCCGGATATTCCAAGCAGGAAGATATGCAGGAGGAGGAACGGATAGAATCCAAGCTGCCCCAGCTTCGGGATTTCAGGCAGGAGAAGCATGCTCCCCGGCATTGTTATCATAAGTACGATGAAGAGCACTATTCCCAGGGCGCCGAAGGGCACCAGGCCCAGTTCGATCTTCTTCCCGGAAAGCTTTCCGGCGAGATAGCATCCGAAGCCGACTCCGAACGCCAGCATGAGCTGGATGAAACCCTGTTCGATCTCCTTTGTCAGATGGAGCGCGTACTTGGCATGTACGATGAGGAGCGCCTGTATTCCGGTGCCGATCGCCGTGAAGAAGGCGTCGCCGAGCACGCATAGGAGGATGGCCCTTTTTTCCGCGACCAGCCTGAATCCGTCGACATATCCCTTGAACCAGTTCCAGCTCCACTTTGTCCTGGGATTGGCGGAAAGGCCGGGAATTATCTTCAGGGAGATTATAAAGGCCGAAAAGGAGAAGCATGAAAGGAAGAGCCCGCACTTGTAGAGCTCTGCGCCGGCGAGGGATTTTGCTACAATCCCGGAGCACATGCCCATGATCACGGCGATCATCGTGAGCATTTCCTTGTTGCCGTTGACATGCGATATGGTTTTTTCCCCGAAGGTCTCCGGCAGTATTCCATTCAGCACCGGACTGAAGAATGCGCTCTGCGCCGCGAGCAGGAACATTATGAGCGCGAGCGGCGCGGACCCCCAGCTTGCGAAATTCGCAAGGCAGACCGTGCCGGCAAGCATGAAGAACAGCTCGATGAACTTGATTATCACGATCACGTTCCGCTTTGAGAACCTGTCGGCGAAATAGCCCGCAGGCGAGGGGAATAGGATGAAGGGCAGGGCGTACACCATCGTTATGATGGAGATGAATGCCGAGTTTTCCGATGAACTGGACTCCGCTCCTACGACAGTGAATATTGCGACCGCCCTGAACGCGTGGTCGTTGAATACACCGAAGAACTGCGCGACGGCCAGTGGCCAGAAGTTCTTCCAGATGCCTGTGTTTTGAGACATTGCTTGTACCTGTGTCCTGGAAGACGATGGCGGTCCACCATGCTCCAAATTAGAATTATAGTTGAATAAAATAGCAATTAATGCAAATTAATGCAAGATGTAAAACTATATCCGGAGTCGCTTATGACGGTAAATAAAATTGGAAAATTCCTGAAAATGTCTTTATTGGCGTTCTGCCTGGGCGCATTCTGCGCCGGATGCGCGAGCTATCAGGAGATCTACCCGCGCACGCCCTCCGGCGTGATCGAGGAGAAGGTGCTCCCGGAATCCAAGGTGATCCAGGCTGAGCTGAAAGGGGACTATTTCAAGGATAAGATGTCGGACGCTCTTTTTACCAGGCTCCATGACTACACTAAGAAGCGCAAAGTGGAGATGACCATTCCAGTTGAAGCCGATATCGGCGTAAAGGTTTCAGGCATGAGATTCTATCTTGGCACCGCAGACCAGGAAAGGGAGCTGAGGGACGTTACGGATGTGAAAATTCTCAGGAAGGATGAGCGGACTGTGATATCCGCAGGGGGCTGGGGCTCCTATTCATATAAGAACATATGCAGGACCAGGGAGAATCTCTGGAAATGGATGAAAAGCCACCCGGAATATGTGAAAAAATCCGAACCCTATGTTGTCTACTGGAATTCACCCTATGCCTTGCCCATCTTCAAGAGATATGAAATCCATATTGAAGTCAACAAGGTTAAACTGTCTGAAGAGTAGACGGTAAATCCTTGAAATATCTACTGGAACGGAGTATGTTTGACTTTGAATAAACCGTTTCTAATAACGAGGTTGAAAAAATGAATGTTTCAGTTCTTGGGATGATACTTGCCGGTGGAGAAGGCTCCAGGCTCCATCCTCTTACCATAGAAAGAGCCAAGCCGGCGGTTCCGTTCGGCGGCAAATATCGAATCATAGACTTCGTACTCAGTAATTTCATCAACAGCGGAATAAACAGCATGTTCGTGCTGACCCAGTTCCGCTCGCAGAGCCTGATGGAACACATCATCAATGGATGGAATATTGCCGGAACCCACGGCAAAGGCCGTTTCATAATCCCCGTTCCAGCCCAGATGAGGACCGCCAAGAAAACATGGTTTGTCGGCACTGCCGATGCGATCTACCAGAGCATCCACCTGATTGAAGACTTCGCGCCCGACCTTGTCGCCGTGTTCGGCGGCGACCATATCTACAGGATGGACATAAGCCAGATGGTTGATTTCCACTGCAATTCTAACGCGATCGCGACAGTTTCGGCGATCCCAGTTCCAATCGAAGAGGCCTCAAGCTTCGGCGTAATGCAGGTCGACAAGGATTGGAGGATAATCGGATTCCAGGAAAAGCCGAAGAATCCGACACCCATTCCCGGCGATCCTACAATGGCCCTGGTTTCCATGGGCAACTACACGTTCAATTCCAGGGAGCTCCTCGGACTCCTGAGAGCCGACGCGAAAAACGACAAGAGCAGCCACGATTTTGGAAAGGACATTCTTCCTTCCCTTGTAAGCACCCAGCGCCTTTTCGCATATAATTTCTACCTCAACAATGTCCCCGGACAGAAGAACGCATCCCACTACTGGCGAGACGTCGGAACTCTCCAGTCATACTTCTGGGCGAACATGGACCTGAGAATGCCTGAACCCCAGTTGGACCTCTACAATAAGAAATGGCCTATCTTCAATTACCACCTGAGCCTTCCTCCCGCTAAGTTCGTACACAATGAGGAAGTCAGCCCGACAGGCCTTCCTCGGATCGGAAAAGCCGTGAACTCCCTCGTATGCGACGGATGCATTGTTTCAGGATGCACGGTAAGCAATTCCGTACTCTTCAACATGGTACATGTACACAGCTACGCCACAGTCCATAACAGCATACTTCTCAATGACGTCGAGATCGGAGAGAGATGCCTCGTCAGGAACGCAATAGTCGACAAGCATGTGATTCTCCCGCCCGGAGCGACCGTGGGCTATGACAGGAAAGAGGATGAAAGCAAGTATTTCGTGACGGATCTCGATTCTGAAAAGAAGACATGGCTGACCGTCATCCAGAAACAGCGCAGCGTCGAGAAGCTTCCTCCTATCGGATTGTAAGGAATGAATCGGAGAAAGGGTGAATCGGAGAAGATGTGAAATCTTTCCGACCAGCTGCAAATCACAAAGTCTTAATAAATCGCGAAATCATAAAATCGATAAATCACTAAATCATACAGAGGTAATTAATGTCCGGACATAGCAAATGGGCAAATATCAAGCACAGAAAAGGCGCGGCTGACATCAAAAAAGGCAAAGTCTTCTCCAGGATCGGAAAGGAAATCATGGTCTCCGTCAGGCAGGGAGGCAAGGATGTTGCGACAAACGCGAGGCTCAGGACCGCTCTCCTGGCTGCAAAAAATGGAAACATGCCCAAGGACAACGTCGAGAGGGCGATCAAGAAGGGTGCAGGAGAAGGTGCAAACGCTTTGGTATACGAGACCGTATTTTATGAAGGCTGGTCCAATGGAGTTGCGGTCCTCGCAGAATGCCTTACCGACAACAAGAACCGCACCGCCAGCGAAATCAGGATGCTCTTCGACAGGAACAACGGAACTCTTGCCGGCGGCGGATCCGTCAGCAGGCTGTTCCAACGCAAAGCCCATTTTGTGATCAAAGGTGAGAATGCCGATGAAAACAAGCTCATGGACATCGTACTCGACGCCGGAGCCGAAGATATTGAAGTCGATGATGGAATCGCCGAGATCTGGGGTCCGCAGGACGCCTTCGATACAATTTCCAAGGCTCTCGAAAGTGCGAAGATCGCATGCGAGGAATCAGGCATCGTGCAGAAGCCTGGAAACCTCATGGAAATCACGGACATAAGCGCAGCCCGCCAGGTGATGGGACTTGTTGAAGTGCTCGAAGAGCAGGAAGACATCCAGGCCGTCTATTCCAATTTCGACGTCCCATCCGAGGTCCTCGAACAGCTCGCAGCAGAGCAGAAGTAGTAGGTACGTGCTTTAGCATGTACCATCTTAATCTCTAAGAATGGGACAGGGCTAAAGCCCTGTCTGCTATACGCATATTGGGATACGAGAAGTTGATGTGTGTTGCCTGTCCCGGCTGGGATAGGGGCATTGGGCGTATTTTGTTAAAGTATGCCATCCCGATGCTAAAGATTCGGGATGGCTCGAGGCTTCCCGAGGCTGTTTTAGGCGCTCGGGACGCCATACTTGATTGCATTAAATAAGGCTGATACACCC
>JBAQUG010000501.1:0-5434 GCA_049297395.1 Victivallales bacterium
GATAATCACAGATATGAACGGCCGTACTGCAATCGGTTCATCAATCACCACTTATCAGGACGCAAACCGCACCTGGATGATGGGCGACCGTCTCATGGGCATGAACCATGTGATGGGCTGGGATGCAAAGCGCCAGAAGCTAATGCATATTGCTGGCTGGCTTGGTGGTGTCCATTGGGTAAAACCATACAGCATAAGCGGCGGCGCATATCCCAGTAACCCGAGGGATAATGAATTGAAAATCCAGGGAATTGACGGCGGAGCCGTGCATCCGTCGGCAATAGACATTTTCCCATCGGTCACAACCGACTCCGCTTCAGAACCCAAAGTTCCCGCATTCCGGTTTAAAAACCTCCTCGCATCCTTCGACTGTTCGGTCTTCGGCTACATCGGGGACGCCCAGTTTCTCGTGAACAAAAGAAATGAACCAAGTGCGGCGGGAGGTTGGTGGGAAACCCCGGAGCCCCAGGTTCCCAACGGGATCGCCGACATAACCGGAAGGACATGGGCTGTGAGGGCGCGTCATCTTTCCGATGTGGCGGCAAACTTCCACGATGTTGTAATTACCTTTAAAAAAGATGCGGAACTCAAACGTTTCCAGATTGCGGGAATGCGCACCGGCGGAGAAAAGATAAGCCCGATGGTGATGATCAGGGACAGCGAGGGTGAATATGCCTGGTTGATCAACCCAGGAGATAAATTCAACCGGCATGGCACGATGGAAACTGGAGGCTATCTCTTCCCTTCGAACTATCGCGGTGGCGCCGTGGGTGTCATCAATCTCGGTCCCCAGCCTATCGACTATGACTGCAATGGAATGAGTTCGCAGATATATGTCGCAGGCAAAGGACGGCAGGTCAAGGCCGGGGAACAGATCAGGACCCGGTTCATCACATTCATGAGGCCGTGGCAGGAGCAGACAAACAGCGAGTGGCTTAAGAAGTTCATCGCTGAGTACGGAATCGGATGCAAGCCTGGATACTCCTACGAAGTCAAACAGGGCAAACTCAAGGAGATCGACTATGTCATTGACCTGGAGGCCGCCGAAGGCGGCGCAGTCCTGGAAGTTAAAAAATATGACCTGCCGCACAATCTCCTGGTCCGAGTCAGCGGCATTGCGGGAAACGCGGTTGCAGGCCGATATGACCTTGACAGAAAACAGCTGCTAATCCTGCCGGTCTTTGAGGAAACAGCCTTGACAAGCATAAACACGACGCTCGGTGACACGAAACTTTATGCCGGCGAACTTTTCCACTGCGATAACAAGGACGTAATGATGTCATGTACCCAGGACGGCGCGGACAAGCTGCTGCTGGAGTTGCACAACCCGACTGAAAAGGCGATGACTGCAAAATTGACCGCGGCATCGGGATTCGCACCGCTGGCAGGGCTCGATAAGACGATTGATGTCCCGGCATTCTCCAGCGTGAAACTGGAACTTCCGGCCGCGCCTGGCTTGCTCGTGGACAGACCGTATGAAGGGGATTGAATAGCACAAGCGGTCAGCTAAAAAGAAGCTATTTTGAAAGTGCCCCATATAAATAGAAATCTTGGAGGTAAGAATGAAAAACAGGAATTGGCAATCGTCAATTGACAATGCTTTCACGCTCATAGAGCTTCTGGTGGTAATTGCGATCATCGCAATACTTGCGGCAATGCTGCTGCCTGCGCTCAAGAATGCGCGCAGCATGGCGAAAAGCAGTATCTGCCAGAACAATCTCAAGCAGTTCGGACAGTATTATTTCATGTATGCGGACGATTGGGCTGAAGTGACACCACCCAGCTACGGCGCCGATGCGACATGCTGGTTTGGCAGACTTCCCTCGGTAATGCCCGGAGGAAGCCTCGCATATTACGTCTACGAAAATCACATCGGCGGAGCTTTGCGCAAGAATATGGATATATGGAACTGCCCTGAGAACACGAAACAAACATGGGCGACGGGCTTAGGCGGCAGCGAAACGCAGTGCAGTTATGGCGGAAATGTCTGGGACACCACTTACGACAGCTCCACAGGCGGCTTTACAAACGCATCCGGGGTCAACACCGACGTCCGTGCCTTCGGCATAAAGATGTCCAAGTTCAAATGGCCCTCTGACCTGTATGTCTTCCTGGAATCGCCCTATCCCCGTATCGAGTGCGCGCAGAACGACGGGGTGGGAACTGTTCCTTCCGTTACTACGGGCAACCGCGGCATCCGCTATGCGCACAACCTCAGCACGAACATCGCCCTTGCCGACGGCCATGTCACCTCCGTCAAGTTTCCGCTGGCATACATGGGAACGTGGGTCGGAATCAACGCCGCACCGCCCACTGGATATACGAATGGAAGACCGTGGCTGTGCAAATGATAGGAGTTGCATGCCGTACCTGCCGTCTTCCGATGCGCAGACAACGAAAAGAGGAATAATTTTCCTGATTTTTATATTGCAGGCATTGCTTTGTCATCTGGATATATGTATAATATCCAATATATCCAGATTGACTTGCGGAGGGCTGGGAACATATGAACAAGATTGAGAGAGTCTCGATGGAAATATGCGCCGGAATCGCATCCGGAAAATTTCCGCCTGGAGGAAAACTCCCCACATTCGACGAGATGGAAAGAATCCACAAGGTCAGCTATATCACGATCAACGCCTGCATCAAGAGGCTTAATAACGCCGGGTTCGTAATCAGCAAGGAGAGATCCGGCGTTTTTGTGGCTGAAAAGCCTCCGCTTCCTGGCAGGTTCGCCCTGTTGCTTCCTAAGAAGGCGCTTGCTGGAAACCGCTTCCTGCAGACGATAATCAAGATTATTGAAGAGGAACGCGCGAAAAGAAAGGTCAAGTTCGATATTTTCCCGAACTTCGAGCCCCACGTCGACAATTCCGACTACAAGCGGCTGATTTCCGGAATTTACAAGATGCGCATAGGCGGGATGGCCTATATTGCGATGGATCCCCTCCCCGTCGAATGCGAACTCCTGCATTTTCCTGGAATCCCGGTGATAAATATCGCCTCAGGCTTTGCCTTCGACATGAAAGCCTACGTCGATAAATCATGTGACTATCTCCTGTCCAGGAACAAGAAAAGAATTGCGGTATTTTTCCTGGGCGGATCCCGCATGATTGACAAGTTCATTGATAAAAGGAACAATTCTGACATGGAGTCTCCCGATCACTGGTTCATCCAGGTGGATCCGCGTGGAGCTGGAACCATAAGCAGGCTGCTGTTTGATTTTCCGAGGGAGAAACGTCCTAACGGACTGATAATAACCGATGACAACCTTGTCGATCTCGTCCTCAACGGAGTTTTCCTCTCAGGAGTGAAAGTGCCAGAGGAACTCGAAATCGTAGCTCATTGCAACTGGCCCAACCCGGTTACATCGGCAATACCCGTCAAAAGACTCGGCTATGATGTCAGGGAATATGTATCCATCTTTACCGGAAGACTCCTGGATTCAAGGGGAAAGGGCGGCCATCAGGAGGCAGAATTTGCCTCGCTGGTTCCGTTGTTCGAGGAAGAGCTGCAATAAGCAATCATCCAGGGAACCTCCATGTGAAGGATTTTTTTAGAAATAAGACAAGCCGGAACAAGGTCAAAGAAAAGGGAGTTGAAATAAAATGAAAAATCACTCATCCGAATCAAACAGCTTCACGCTGATTGAATTGCTCGTCGTAATTGCGATCATCGCAATACTTGCGGCGATGCTGCTGCCGGGCCTCAGCCTGTCAAAGAAATTTGCAGTCTCATCGCAGTGCAAGTCGAATTTCAAGCAGATCGTCATGGGCGCGCATTATTATGCCGACGACTACAACGATCATCTGCCGCCGGCGGGAGGGTATCCGCCTGACGGTCCCAGTAAGCCCAAGGTAGCCTTCGGATATGCCCAGTGGCCCGCTTTTGTCGGCGCGCAGATCTACACGAAATACACCATCTGCGATCTGCGTTACGGCGGAAATATGTTTGGCTGGGGTATCGCACCCAACTGGATAATGCAGTGTCCGGTCACTTCCGACGCATGGGAGGATAAGGTCTATGCTATCAACGGGGAAGCTCCAAACAGCTGCACGGAATACGGGACCGCATGGAACCAGCCCAGCAAGATCTACGGGATAACCCTCGTAAAGCGAAACATGCTCCGCTACCCTTCCGATACTTTCGCCTTCTGCGACAGCTACGGCAATTGGAACAGGATCATGCAGAACCAGATCTTCCTTCCTACAGGACCATGGTATCTTCCCGCCAAAACCGGACGCCATGGATCAAGCCAGCTGAATTTCGCATTCGTCGACGGACACGTCGACACAATTCCATATGACAGCATTCCCGCTCCGTCGGGAGGCTACACGCACGCCGCAAACGGCCGTTTCTATGGATATGGAGCCCAATGATATTTTCAATTAATAAAAGGTTTTTCGATATGGATATAAGAGCGGTTTCAGCTTCAATCATATGTCTTTCATTGTCGGTCTTTCTTTCCGCCGGGACAGCCCTGGAAATAAAAACACCTCTGCTCGTCTGGGACATCGACTTCAACGACGATCCCTTGGACAAGCCGCCGCGTCCGATGACCAAGGAGCAGATTGAAAGCCAGCAGAAGGACATTCTCGCCGCACTGCCCATCAAGACCTATTCGAAGATTGAATACCTCATGCCCACCCGCAGGGCGCTCGTCAAGCAGGAGGCTGCGGGTCTGAAAGACCAGGCAGTCCTCTTCATCTACGAGGAAAACGCCCAGCCCCATTATGGCCCTCGAATGTGGTGCGTGGTGCCATGGGAGCTGGCAAAAATGGGTAAGTTATGGCGCCTGTCGTTCGATGTGTCCAAGGGAAACATAGCAAAGTCCGGTGGAGTCACCATCTGGGATATAACTGGAATCTACTTCTTCGAGGATGGAACCGTCCGTGCTGGAACTGCGGAAATAGCCCGTTACTCCGCCAACAGGCCGCTCCATGTCGAATGCATCATCGATGTGCCGGGGAAAAAAGCCACCATCACTGTAAACGGGAAATCGGAAAGCTCCGTAACGATCCCCTGGGCGAAACCGAATACTCCTTTCTTCTCTGCTGTTGCATTCGAAGGCCTCATTCCGGGCGGCCACGCGGAGGCTCCAAGCTCGATTGCATTTGACAACATCAGACTTGTCATGGAGGAATCAAAATGAAATTTAATAGGATAGAAAATTGTATTTTTACCGATTTTTATGATTGCGTAGCAATCTTTGGACTGCGGCACCCCTGTGCCGCTTTGGATTCCTCTGGGAGCGGGACAAGAACAGCTTTGCTGTAAAACAAAGCGGCGCAGGGGCACCGCAGTCCAAAGTCAGGCCAAGACGCCTGACAAAAATACAAGTTCAAAATGAAACCATAATCAACGTAATCATATCAGAAAGGTGTAATGACATGAGAAGCTCAGGCAGAAAAACAATAACCGGCGTTAAATCATTAAT
>JBAQUG010000502.1:0-3586 GCA_049297395.1 Victivallales bacterium
GCAATAACCTTTGCCCTGATTTTAGCTTCCTTCATTGTGGAAAAATCATGGTCAGAGACAAGTTCATAGCCTTCACCGTCAATGCCTGAAACCAAATAGCTTTTCATGTTTTAGTTTCCTTTATCTAAACCCTCACCATTGCCTCTTTATTTCCGAACAAGTCGGCACTCAGATTGAGTCCTCCAGCCTTGGCATTTATTTTGTCCAACAGATCCATCCTTTTGAACTCTATGTGCATCGTTCCTTTCTTGTAGTATTTGACGATGAAATATTCAGTTTCACAGTTTCTAATGTTTTCCCTACAGGCTTCCTTGATAGCCGTGACAAGATTGCTCGGATATTTCGCCACTCCTTTACCGTCCATAAGATGAAATACATTATCCAATGCCTGTAGATATTTGTCGTTATGGTAAACAAGGCTCATCTTCTCGCCCCAGACGTTCTCAAACATACAGGTCTTAATGACCTTCCTGCCTATGATTTCCTTGTTATTGGTCTTGTAGTTTTCGTATTTCCAAGGTTTCAGCCAGTCGAAAACCTCCTTGATTGAGTCCTCAAAGAGCCTATCCACATTGACAGCGTAGCTTTCAAACCAAGACTGAATGTTTTCCAGCGTGAACTCTGGCAGGTTCTTCTCATCGTTCATCTGGCTGTTTATTTCGTCCCTTTGCTTGATTGAGCATAGTTCAAAGACTCCAGACCGTTGAAGCAAGAAACTCCAGGCGTTTCCCTTTATCTTGTCTAGGCATTTCTCCTTGCTGATAGAATGATCAAGAATATGTGAACGCCATTCTCCCAGCACCAAGCCAAGCTCTTTTTGTGCGTTTTCCAGAATGTCTATAGCCTTGCAGAAATCTATCTGCGTTTTTTCAACCTGTCCGACTATCGCCGTAAAGGTTTCACGTTTCATAATGTCTGTGTTCATACTTGTTATCCTCTGTTGAGATAAAGACTTCTGTTTCAAACGGCTGGGTAAGTTCGGTTCATGACTTTAATAGGAACACAGGCTGCATATTATTTTAAAACGACGACGACCTGAACCTAGCTGGTAGGTCATAAAGCTACTTCCAAAATTATGCCCGAGACTTAATCGATGCCCGCAATCAAGCAAATATTTTCCCTTGAGCTTGCTTAGACCCTCCTTGAGCTTTTTAGATGGCTGATATGTTTTGGAAGTCCTCATAAGATATTCTTTTGCATGAAACTGAAATAATTGTTTTCCCCTACAATTATATGGTCAACCAAGCGTATTCCGATTATCTTTGATGCGTCCTTCATCTGGGATGTAATCCTGATATCGTCTGCCGATGGCTCAACTGCATTGCTTGTGTGGTTGTGAGCCATTATAATTCCGGATGCATTTTGAAGGATTGCTTTTCTAAACAGTTCCCTCTGATGGCAAACACACATATCAAGCAAGCCTATGCATACGCTGTAATATCCTTTGATTTTATTCTTTGGATCAACGACGATTGCAAGCAAGTGCTCCTGCTCTACCTCGTGAAGCTTGATCATCATCAAAAACTCATAGACTTGTTCCGGTGATGAAGTCAAAACGTCCTCCCTCACCTCAAGTATCTTTTCCCTCTTGATGGAATACTTGTATATGTGCCTGTTCTTGTTCGGTTCCATTGTCATACCCCTTTATTTAGGAATACTTATCTAATATCTCCTGTGGATATTGCCTCCTAAGTCTCCGTAAATTAAGCATGTCCTTGAACCAGTTTATTCCAGCTATCAATCTTGAAGGTTCAAACTTCTCAAGGTCATCCTCGTGGACAGTAAAGAACAAATCTGTTTTTCCAGGGTTGCCTTCTATCGTGTCGCCAAATACGTCTCTGTCAGGTGTATAAACATTTTCTAAAAACCTGATTCGGACTTTCCACACCCTCAAAGCCCAGCTTTCAAATTCCTTAACTTCCTTTTCCTCGGTGCCACATGTAGCCCCAGGCCATATAGCAATTCTCTTATATTTATTTTCTTCATCCATAGATGAACAATCCTTTTCATTAACGAATGAGAGTCACATGATTTTTGAAATATTTCTCGAAAACGGCCAGAAGCTCTTCGTAGGTTCCAGCAGCCATCTCATTCGATATCTTGTCAACCTGTTCCCTTCCAAGTCCAAGCTGTCGTCCGAGCTTTCTGGCGGTGCCAAGTAAAACGAAAGCGTTTCCATTCGGCCCCCTCAAATCTATCTGAATTCCGTTTCCTCTTTTTCTGTTACCCATTGGCAATTACTCCTTTATTTTGCAATCAGTTGATTATTTTCATTTGTTCAATTCGAACATTGATGCAAGCCTGTTATGGAAATATTGGATTTTAGGCTGCCTATATTTTTTTCCAGCAATTTCAGTAAACGAGTTCATCAAACTCCACCTTGTAGGATCCTTGAACTCCTGATGTCTTGGATTTTGGAACTCTTTTAATATGGGGATTATATCGCTAGAGTTAATGGCATTTATCTCGGCAGCTCTACAAATGGTGATTCTTGCCTCGTCCAGCCCTATCTTATCATCCTTGAGACGCTCTATGCTGATATCCAAATTTTCATAGCGTGTGTCCAAGGTGTCGAATATCCGGTTTACAAAATCACTTGCAACAAGATTTCTCGTGTGCTTTTTCTTCATGATTACCTCGCCAGAAAAGGCCAGATTATCGCAAACCAGAACGACGCAGCCTGCGCTGAAGCCAAGCGCTATACTGCGGTCACTAGAATTTCTGAATCCAAGACATTTAGAATATTCGGGGTTGCCATCCTTCTGGAATTTGAGAAACCCGAACATTTTATTATTGTCCTCGGTTACTCCGTATTTCTCCTCGACGATTTCAAGTCCGTTATCTTTGGCTCTGCCTGTAATCAGTTCTGCTACCTCGCTATGAGGAACCGGTTTCCATGAATGCGTTCCTTTTGGGGTTTCAATGAGTCCAAGCTGTTGCCGATTGACTTCTCTTGCGCCACAGTGCAATACGAGTCCATTCATAGTAGTTACTCCTTGTGTTATAGATATTTATCAAAGCCAGTTGCAATTCGCAAATAACATAATGAGGCTAATTTAGAAGAATTATTTTTTGATATATGTATTTTCGGCAAATTCGAAAGAGGTTCTTGTAGGCGTATCAATCTGAATGATTACATCATGGAAATCCCTTGCAAAAAGGTGCAAAAACATAAAATTCAACAAAAAGGTTTGGTTAATCGGTAAGCTATATATCGTAAATTAAAGGCTGAGAGATATTGTTTTTAGAATTGAACTCGGCTTCTATTTCCTGAGCTGTCTTCAGACCCAAAATATTTTCATCATCTGAAGTTCCATCTTCTGCAACCAAAGAATAGCAATGCTGCCCGTTTTCCATTCGACCTCTCCAGGTAGCATAATCGAGTTTCAAAAGTTCCTTTATAGCCAGATGTGTCCGGTAGTTCGAAAAGCCCGTATACGACCGGATCTGCTTCCTTGTGAACTTTCCATGCGGAAAATCTTCAGCGCTGAGCGGGTTTACAAGCATTTCTCTTAGTTTTAGAAGTAAATCCCTGGCTGGAGCCGATAGCTCATCTTTTGTCGGCAAGCTGGTACTCTGGATTAGT
>JBAQUG010000503.1:0-4598 GCA_049297395.1 Victivallales bacterium
GTCTCGGCCGTCTCGGAGACTGCTATTTCTCCATAGCCTGGAAGACGACCGACAACTCGAACACCATGACCGCCGCCGAGTATTTCAAGAAGATTCTCGCGAAGAACAACATCCCCCTCAACTTCAGGGACCAGGCCATTTTCAAACTCGCCAAATGCGACGAGATGATAGGCGACAAGGGGAGCGCGCTTGCAAGATACCGCGAGATAATATACGGGTATCAGGCCGACACCGACAAGGGTGAGAGCCGGGATCCGGTATGGCTGGTGAAGGCTGCGCAGTCGGCCGCGAGGATATACCTGGAAAAGGAGACTCCTGAAGCCGCCGAGGCCGCAGTCAGCATCTACAAGAAGCTTGTCGCCCTTAAAATAGAGCCCAAAGAGGACTATAATAAGATGATCCGCGAAATTCGCGCGAAATACAAACTCAAGGAGTGATTTATGATTCTGCTTTTCAAGGAAATACTAATAGTAGGGGGGCCTGTCATGTGGCTCATACTCACATGCAGCGTAGTCGCTGCTTTCATCTTTCTTGAGAAACTTTTCTATCTCCACAGGGTCCAGGTGAACGTAGGAGATCTCGTCAAAGGACTTCTTAATGTCCTTAAAAGAGGAAATATCGTCGAGGCTGTGAGCCTGTGCGACGACACTCCCGGACCAGCCGCCCATGTCCTTCGCTCGGCGATTTTGAGCTATGAACAGGGAGACGACGACATTTCACAGTCCATACAGGATGCGTCTCTCGACGAGATACCCAGGCTCGAGTCGCGCATGAACATCCTTGCGACTATCGCATATATAGCACCTCTTCTCGGACTCCTGGGGACCGTCCTCGGCATGATCGACGTCTTCAACCAGATCAAGGAGGTCGGCGCGTTTGTCAACTCGAAGAACCTCGCCTCGGGAATAAGCAAGGCCCTCTATACGACCGGCGGCGGCCTGTGTGTCGCAATTCCATGCTATCTGGCCTACAATTATCTCGTGTCGCGCATTGAGGCTATAACCCTCGACATGGAGAAGGCGGCTTCGGAGATAGTCTATTTCTTCAAGCATAGCAAGCCAGGAAACAACAGCGGAGACAACATGAAGACGGAAGAATAACAATGGCAAGATTCAAGACAAGACTGAAGATATTCAAGGGGATGCCGGACCTGACGCCGTTCATAAACGTCGTATTCCTCCTCCTCCTGTTCTTCATGCTTTCAAGCTCCTTTGTCCAGATATCCGGCATCAAGATAAACGTCCCGCAGACCACCGAGGGCGAGAATGAGACAGGAGCTGAAAAACTGATTATTTCAGTCGATAAGACCAACCGGTTCTTCTTCAATGACGAACCGCTGGAGTCAGACTGGAGGAAACTCAAGGACAAGCTCCAGCTTTTCACGTCGAAAAGCAATGCCAGGACAGTCGTAATAGTCGCGGACAAGGACACCTCGTATGGTGAGATTGTCAAGCTCATGTCGCTGGCGCGTTCTATGAATCTGAACGTCTATGCAGCAACCGTTCCTGAAGCCAAGAAGGAGCAGATCACCGAAGATGCCCCAGCAGAATGAAAAAAGGAAAAGAAGGATCCTGGTGGATTTTCTATTCGCCGCAGCCATAGCGGTGGTGGGGCACCTTGTCATCTTCAGCATCTTTTCCGTCAAGGAGACCAGCGATTCAAAATCGTCGTCCAAGCTGAAAAAAGTCGTTTTCCTGCCTCTGGAGGCGATGCCGGATTCACCGGTCAAGAAGAATTTCCTGTATTGGCTGGACTACGGGGATCCGACCCTGATGTCAAAGCCCAGCCCGAGACATGGATTCAGTTCAGTATATGCCGTGTCCGGACTCAGGACTCCCGAGCCCGATGTCTCCTATGTGGTTTCTGCTATGCCGGTAAAGGCCGGAATGAACTCCTTCGAGGAAATCGAAGTCAAAAAGGATCCTCTGTCAAAGGAGATTTCCAGGAGCTGGGACTACAGACCCGCCTCCATTCCTCCGCCTGCCAATGACCTTAAGAAGAGGAATCCTCCTGAATATCCCCTCTGGAAGACGGGGGACGGCAAGAACCTGCCGCAGTTCTTCTCAAAGGCCGCCGATATCCTGAAGAAGGCTGAAGGCCTGCATCCGAATAAGAGGACGGTCCTCAAAATCTCATTCTACGGGAAGGATTTTTTCCCCAGGGTGAAGATCATGGCGTCATGCGGAAGCCAGGATCTCGATATTGCAGCACAGGAGGCGTTCATTGCAAAAAACGCCCTTCTTCCGGATGATTATAGAAAGACGGACGAGCCGTGCTACATTGAAATAGTATGGCAGAAAGGGCAGGCGAAATGATACCGATCAGCTGCACAGGCGGATTTCTCATATATCTTTTCATATGGATCATAGTCGTCTTCATACTTTGGTGCAGGGAGCTGTGGAGGAGGAAGGTCTATGACTGGGCGCTCTCCGAAGGCTCCCTCTGCATCTGCGACGACTGCCATTATGCGTTTCTTGTCAAACCGAATGAGACGGTTTCGAGATGTCCGCGCTGCAATGAAATTTGTTCAGTCAAAAGGAAAAAGAGGTAGTTCAAGTGAAAGCCATCAATCAGACAGTCCTAGTTCTTGATTTCGGTTCCCAGTACAGCCAGCTGATAGCCAGGCGCATCAGGGAATGCAACGTATACAGCCGGATAGTACCCTTCAGGATAAGCGTCGACGAAGTGCGCAAGGAGAATCCTTCCGGGATCATCTTCAGCGGAGGTCCGGCCAGCGTCTACCAGAAAGATGCCCCCAAGTGCGATCCCGGGATCTTCAAGCTAGGAATCCCGATCCTGGGAATATGCTACGGACTCCAGATGACTTCCCACCTCCTCGGAGGAAAAGTCGACAAGGGTGCCGCGCGCGAATACGGAAGGGCCGAACTCGAAGTCGCCGGAGAAAACGATCTTTTCACGGGACTTGAGAAAAAACTTACGGTCTGGATGAGCCATGGCGACAAGGTGCTGTCGCTTCCTCCGGGATTCTCGCCGATTGCGAAGACGTCGAACACCGAATATGCGGCAGTCTGCGATCCGTTGCGCAAGATATACGGCATACAGTTCCATCCGGAAGTCGCCCATACCCCCAGGGGAAGGAAGATAATTGAGAATTTCTGCCTCAGGATATGCGGATGCAAGGGCGATTGGACGATGCAGTCCTTCATCGACCAGTCTGTCGAGGAAATCCAGAACAAGGTCGGGAAAGGTCACGTGATCCTCGGACTCAGCGGCGGAGTTGATTCCGCCGTAGCCGCAGCCCTCATACACAAGGCCATCGGCAGGCAGCTCACCTGCATCTTCGTCAACAACGGCCTGCTCAGGAAGGATGAGGTCGCAAAGGTTGCACTGGTCTTCAGGAAGAACTTCAAGCTTGACCTCAGGATCGCCGACTCGGAAAAAAGATTTCTTGACAAGCTCGCCGGAGTAGAGGATCCGGAGAGGAAACGCAAGATAATCGGGCACGAGTTCGTCGAGGTGTTCCAGGAGGAGGCCTCGGAGATCAAGGACGCTGACTTCCTTGCGCAGGGCACCACTTATCCGGACGTCATAGAAAGCGTTCCGATCGGAGGAAACCCGAGCTCCATGATCAAGAGCCACCACAATGTCGGCGGCCTCCCCGAAAAGATGAAGATGAAACTCGTCGAACCCCTCAGCAAGCTCTTCAAGGACGAGGTCAGGGAAGTCGGCAGGAAACTCGGCCTCCCCGAGGAGATAGTCATGCGCCAGCCGTTCCCGGGCCCCGGACTCGCGGTCCGCATACTCGGCGACATAACCAAGGGCAAATTGGAGACGCTCCGTGAGGCCGATGCCATCGTCGTCGAGGAAATGAAGAAGGCGGATCTCTACTATAAGACCTGGCAGTCATTCGCAGTGCTTCTCCCGGTCAAGACTGTCGGGGTCATGGGAGACGAAAGAACATATGAGAATGTGATTGCGCTTCGTGTCGTCGACAGCCAGGACGGTATGACTGCCGACTGGGTCCATCTTCCATATGAGCTCATGGGCCTGATATCCAACAGGATCATCAACGAGGTCCGCGGTGTAAACCGTGTCGTATACGACCTCACTTCCAAGCCGCCGGGAACTATCGAGTGGGAGTAATTTTTCACCTGAAAAGATGAAAAAATATGGTTTATGAGATATTTTAAGGCAGAGCAACACAGGCATCTTGCTGTGGTATGCAGGTTCCTATGCTATTAATTTAAACAGGAGGACTTTGTATGAGCGAAAATCAAGCTGAAGCTACGGCCCCGGGCAAGGAAGAAAAGACCATGGCCATGCTATGCCACCTGACGGCGTTAAGCGGTTTAATTGTTCCGATTCCTTTGTTAAACATAATAGTCCCTCTTGTCATATGGCTTACCCAGAAGGACAAGTATCCTCTCGTGGATGACCAGGGCAAGGAATCGCTCAATTTCCAGATAACTATGTTCCTTGCGGCGTTGGTCTGCGTAGTTCTCATGTTTGTCCTGATCGGATTTTTACTGATATTCGTTGTCGCGATATATGCCATCGTCTATGTGATTATCGCAACCATGAAGGCAAACGAGGGTATAAAGTACCGCTATCCGATCTGTTTACGCCTTATTAAGTAG
>JBAQUG010000504.1:0-4672 GCA_049297395.1 Victivallales bacterium
GCCCGCTTGTCTCCAATAATCCCCAATGCTGCCGCCGTTTCCGCACGTATTACCTCATCATTGTCCTTCAGCGCCTTTATCAACGGTTCGACAGCTGCATTTCCATATTCAAGGATCTTCTCCCAGTTCCTCTTGTTTATCAGCACGGAAATCTGGGCGTCGGAAATTGCGCTCCTGCGGAAAACGGGAGGGGGAGCAGGATTTTGATCTTCATCGGGATCCTGTCCTGACACGGAAGTGGACAGCATGATGGGAACAATCAGTCCAATCCATATTGGCAGTTTTCTCATCCAGTTCATTTCAAACTCCCGGATTGTTTTCATGTTCGTCCTGGTGATGGTGCGGGAAATCGTCAGCCTTTGGAAATTCTTGCGAGAATATCCGTGGTGGAAAGGCCGGGCACGAACTTTATGAACTTTATCTTCGAACCGGCGGCTTCGAGGACAACCCTCTCCTCCTGGACGATGCTGTCGATGTCGTAGTCTCCGCCCTTCACATAGGTGTCCGGCTTGATTTTACTGAAAAGTCCGACACAGTCGCTGGTCCCGAAAATAACTACGGCATCCACACAGGAAAGGCTCGCCAGAAGGAATGCCCGGTCCTTCTCATTCACTATCGGCCTGTTCCTTCCCTTGACCTTCCTCACAGACGAATCGGAGTTTATGAAAACAAGCAGGACATCTCCAAGTTCCCTGGCTCTTGAAAGATATTCCGCGTGCCCGCGGTGGAGCAGATCGAAGCATCCATTGGTGACAACAAGCTTCAGGCCGGACCTGCGGAGCCTGTTCCTCCAGGCGACGGCCTTCTGCATTGACATTATTTTCTTATTCGGATATAAAAAAGGTGTTCTCAAGGTGTTTCCTGCATAAATGGCATGTAAAGGGTGTCCTGGAGAGTAATGCTGCTCATGCCGGGATTGTCCAGGAAAAGTTCTCCGGCCAGCGGCATGTCGTCAATGGAGACATTTTTCGTGTTGCTTCCTGAAGTCAGATCGGCAGCATCGAGGAAAAAAGGCGATTTGTCCAAGGAGATGAAGTCAGAATTCCTATCCATCCCATATTTTATCTGGGATTCTGCATCTATTGTAAAACTACTGCCATCGTCGTTCGCCACTACAAGCTGTCCTTTGAAATTCGCCTGATCCTCCGAAGTCCCCCTCATGGAGACATCGTCGGGGCTGTATTGGTATTGATCCGCGCCGGCATCCCAGAAAAGGATTGGATCCCCCGTGTCTCCTATTGTATGGGCATCCCCGTTTTCATCGGCATTTCCTCTTGCCGAAAGTACATTTTCAATGTTCGAGGTGGTAAGCTTGGCGACAAGGATTAGCCCGCAGAATACGGCTGCCATGCCTATCAGGCCTACAGTCATCTCCACAATCGCCTGTCCATCCTGGTTTTTCCTTGTATTCATCATCTCCATGTCCCTGCTATGTTTACGTCTATACACACACTACGCAACTTAACAGTATAAATTATACCGGAAACACCATATTGACAAGTTTTTTCCGAACTTTGAACCGTCTGCAAATTGTGCCTTATCCCTAATGAGTTATAGTAGTAAATATTTACTTCAGTAAATATTTACAATAAATGGGGTTTTCCCGGATGACAAGTCTTAACGAACATAACATCATAATCTTCCTGGTCGAGATATTCATTCTTCTCGGCCTGTCGAAATTCTTCGGGGAAATGCTGAGACGCAGAGGGCAGCCGGCGATTGTCGCGGAAATCCTCGTCGGCGTCATACTTGGCCCCAGCATCCTAGGAAGATTCATGCCGGACCTCCACGGCGTGCTCTTCCCCGACAACGACATCCAGAAGAGCATGCTCGAAACTGTCGCCTGGATAGGCATCCTGTTCTTCCTCCTGGACACGGGCCTCGAACTTGACTTCTCAAGCGCCTGGAGGCAGAGAAGCGACGCTCTGATAATCGCCATAACAGGCCTTATCGTCCCCATGGTCATAGCTTTCGTGCCCTGTCTCTACATCCCTGACAAATACATTGGAGATCCGAACAAGAAAATCATGTTCGCCCTCTTCGTTTCGGCGGTAATGACAGTCAGCGCCCTTCCTGTGACCGCCCGGGTCTTGCGCAACTTCAACCTCTACAAGACCGATCTCGGCTTTCTCATCATGTCCGCCTTGACCGTGAACGACATACTGGGGTGGGTCGCTTTCACACTGATACTCGGCTTTTTCACGACATCCCATGTGAACTTCGGGAACGCAGCGGTGATAATCCTGGCCACCACCGGATTCACCGTCATCTGCCTGTCGTACGGCAGGCTTTTCACCGACAGGATAATTTCTAAAATACAAAAGGCCAAACTGCCTGAACCCAGTTCCTCCCTGACTTTCATCGTCCTTCTCGGTCTTGCATGCGGCGCCCTCACCTCACTGATCGGCATTAACGCCCTGTTCGGTTTCTTCATCGCAGGGATAATGGCGGGCGAAGCAAGATCATTGTCGGAAAAGACAAGACAGGTCATATCCCAGATGGTCTTCTCGATTTTCGTCCCGCTCTTCTTCGCGACGATCGGACTCAATATCGACGTACTCACTCACTTCAACTGGATGATCGCAGCATTCGTATTTGTCATTGGCGTCCTCGGCCGCTTCGCCGGCGCATGGCTCGGTGTCGCGTTCACCAAACAACCGCGTTCCAATTTCCTGCTGATCTCCCTGTCCCATGTGGCCGGAGGCGAAATGCAGATTGTCGTCAGCATGATCGCCTTCAACGCGAAACTGATCAGCGAACCGGTCTTTGTATCAATAATCTTCGGTACTATCGCATCGTCAATTGCCCTCGGCCCGCTCATAGCCTGGGCCCTGAAAATCAGGAAACAGGTCAGTTTCCTCGAATTCTTCTCCAGGGAGAACATAATCCAGTCCCTGCAGATGTCCGACAAGGATTCGGCCCTGGTCGAACTCTGCTCCAACGGAGCCGCGGCAATACAGATGAACGAAAAGGATCTTTATGCCATCGTAAAGAAAAGAGAGGACGAGATGAGCACCGGCCTTGAAGAAGGTGTTGCAGTCCCCCACGCAAGACTCAAAAATATCATGAAGCCGACGATCGTGTTCGGAAGATCGACATCTGGAATCGAGTGGAACTCCCCGGACGGCAAGCCCGCCACCCACATATTCCTGATCCTCACACCGCTCACCAGCGAGGACTCGCAGGTCCAGATCCTGAGGAACATCGTCTGCGGATTCCGCAACGAGGAGAACCGCAGAAAGGTCCTTGCCGCCTCGGACAACCGCGAGATACTCGAAATCTTCAAGGACATATTCAAGGACGCCCAGCTGAAGAATTAGCATGTACAATCTTCAAGAAATTATTTGCTGTTCGCCAGGTCCTTCAGCACAAGCTCCATGCCTTTGACAACCCTCGCCATCTTGTCATAGTCGAGATTCTCGGGATTGTCCTTGCTTGTATGGTAATAAGGATATCTGAATGTCGCAGTATCCGTTATCATCACTCCAGGATAGCCCATCTGCCAGAAAGACCAGTGATCAGACCATCCGACGCCAGGCACTAATCCTGGAAGAGCCGCCCCTTCCGAAGGGAATTTGGTATTTTCACGGAATATACCGATTGATTTCCTCATGAATGGCATTGATGAGACATTTGAGACAAAAGCTATGAAGTTACCTCTTGAAGGGTAGAAGTAATTCATAGGATAAGGATAGTTCTGGCTGCCTTCATCATCGGAATAATAGCCAATAGTCTCAAGACTGAACATGCCGACGATGTTCTCCTTCTTATCCCTGCATGACTTTGCATAGACGAGGCTGCCCATGCCGGGAGTCCAGAAATATGGGGGTTCCTCATTGGCGAATGCCAGGAAACGCAGTGTCCGTTCCTGATTTTTTCCAGCAAATGATTTGGCGAGTTCTAGAGCTGCTGCAAGTCCGGATCCGTTGTCGTTCGCCGCCTTGCATCCGTCGACAGGAGGGGAGTCATAGTGCGCTCCTATGACAATTATCTCGTCCGGATACTTTGTGCCTCTCAATTCAACTTCGATGTTGGAATATATGAGACTGTCGTTTTTCGGGGCCCCGCGCCAGGAACTTATAAGGCTCTCATCTGCAACATAGCTCATGCGCCTTGGTTCGTAGCCCGCGTCCTTGAATGTTTTTCCGATGAAGTCGGCGGTCAACACCAGGTTCCCGTAGTTCAGAAAATTGCGCGGCCCTATGGTTCCGGCAATATGTTCGACATCCGCCTTCAATGCCGCAGACAGCCTGGTCTCTTCATCTGAGTATGGAACTGGCGGACCTCTGTAGCTGTTTCCCGGCATTGACATCATCATGCATCCTGCAATTGTTCCAGCACCCATCATCACTGACATGAGGATTCCAAGCCGTATCGCTCCATTGCGCGTCATTGTCTTGATTTTCATATGCACCTCTGCTCTTTTTCACGCTGTCGTCTTTCAAGAGTACCCATAAAATCCCTTCGGATATCATATAATAGCACATAAGTAGGTACGTGCTTCAGCATGTACCATCTTAATGGTTGGGAATGGAACAGGGCTAAAACCCTGTCCACTATACGCATATTAGCAGTACCCTACCTACAGTGTTTTTTCTGGACATTCCCGTCCCCTGCCAGCTTGCCTGGCAGGAGCGGGAGATTATCCAGGCTATAAGTGGAGAACAACTCT
>JBAQUG010000505.1:0-6903 GCA_049297395.1 Victivallales bacterium
ACAACAACATGACCAAGGACGGTATCGTGGAAATAGGCATCAGCACCACTCGTTCTATGAAGAAACCCGTGATCGGCATCAAATCAATCGAGATCAGGGAGGATATGAGCATTTACAAAAAACCGGATGATCCGCGTTGAGCAAGGGAAAATGATTCTTTAGGATCGATAATATGGTTTTCAGTTCATATCTGTTTCTTTTTTATTTTCTCCCTGTTGCGCTTGCATCATATTTTGCCCTTTTCAGAAGTAGCAACCGGATCCGCAATCTCTCACTGATAATTGCCGGATATATTTTCTATGGATGGGCGAATCCAAAATTCATTTTCCTTATGCTGGGAACCACGCTTGTTGACTGGCTTGTCAGCGTAATCATTGCTCATAACGATTGGAGAGTATGGCGGGTCTGGCACAAACCGGTGGAGCCTTTGATCAAGGACGGTACGCGGACACGCCTCCAGAAGTGGGCTATAGTTGCGTCAGTTGTTTCCAACCTCCTATCCTTGGGATTTTTTAAATACTTCAATTTTGGAATAGACAGCTATAATTCGCTATTCATGGCAATGGGATGGTCTTCGGCGCAGTGGGACACAGCGTTCCGCGTAATTCTGCCGCTCGGTATCAGCTTCTACACCTTCCAATCTCTTTCGTATACGATAGATGTGTATCGTGGCGATGCCAAAGCGATGAAGAACTTGATAGATTTCTCCTGCTTCGTTTCAATGTATCCACACCTGGTAGCGGGTCCCATCCTTCAGTTTTCGTTCCTTGCTGACCAACTTGAGAACCGCAAACTGATGCTTGACCGCTTTGCAAGAGGAGTAGCAATATTTTCCCTGGGACTTGGCAAGAAGATCCTGCTTGCAAACGGATGCGGCAAGATAGCTGATACCGTGTTCAATGCCGGAAGCGTCCATGCACTCGACGCATGGTACGGAGCTGTGGCGTATTCATTTCAGATATATTTCGACTTCTCAGGTTATTCCGACATGGCTATTGGTCTCGGACTGATGCTTGGCTTCATTTTTGCCAAAAACTTTGATTCTCCTTATATCAGCCTGTCAATCACAGAATTCTGGCGCCGCTGGCACATATCACTTTCAAGCTGGTTGCGTGACTACCTTTATGTCCCATTGGGAGGAAGCAGAAAAGGTCCAATAAGAACTTATATAAATCTCTTTCTTGTAATGCTCCTTGGCGGACTTTGGCATGGAGCAAGCTGGAATTTTGTGATATGGGGAGGAATACACGGAAGCTGGCTGGCACTTGAGCGCCGTTTGGGCAATCAGAGCCTATACAGTAAAATGCCTGCGATCATCCGGATGGCGATAACATTTGGAATAGTATGCCTTGGCTGGGTCTTTTTCCGTGCCGCAGATCTGCCGGCAGCAATTCTATACCTTCAAAACATGCTTGGTGTTGGTTACGTACAGGGTGGCGCCGAACTCGTATCGGGACTCATATACAAGCCATACTATCTGCTTACTTTCGCAGTAGCTGCATTTGCCGTATGGTGGATGCCGCAATCCTGGGACATCACGCGGAAATTAACCTGGCCCCGCACAGCCTGGTGCGTAGGTGTGATGATTGTTTCAATGGTCGTTCTTTTCACACAAACCTATAACCCTTTCATCTATTTTATCTTCTGAAGACATGAAAAAGATTTTTGAAGCACATTCAACTGCAGGAATACACGCAAAAATAACCCGCGAACAGCAGGCTTCCGCCGAACTCGGACATACTTGCTTCTCAAAAGGTGTGCAAATCACATTGACAATCGTATTCCTTGCGGCAATTGCAATTGTTCCATCAATCCAGCTGGCTATGGAAAGAATTCCCTCTGTCAAATCTGAAAATGCAGAAACGGGGGCTTCCGCTCCCAAATGGTCGGTCTTCAAAGTGTTTTCCCTTCTGCCAAGCTGGAAAACGATATGCGGAGTCCGTAGTTTTTCCGATGCAGCCAATCTCCTTCCATCGACTGCAAACATAAAGGATTACGATGAGGCACTTGAACGCGAATCTGTCGTTATAAAAGCGTTGCTGCCTTCGGTCCAGCAGTTTTTTGTATCAAATTTCGGCCTTGGAAATGAGAAAGCCTATATTGGCCGAGACGGATGGCTTTTCTACAGACCTGATATCGATTATGTAACAGGTCGGCCTTTTCTCGACTGGAGAGAACTGCAGTTGAGAAAACTTTCAATCAATTCTCCACAGCCGGATCCGCGCGAGGCGATTCTGAAATTTGCTGAACAATTGAAATCACGAGGAATCAAGCTTGTGCTGATGCCAATTCCAGTAAAACCAATGATGGAGGCTGAACATTTCGCCGAAGTAAATGAAAAAGTGCTGAGATGCCCCATCCGCAACCCATCTGAAGAGTCGTTTTTTAATGAGATGCGCACCAAGGGGATACAGGTTTTCGATTGCGCTTCCATGCTTTTCAACAGGAAGAAGTCGGAGAGTCGGCCTCAGTATCTTAAGACTGACACTCATTGGACGCCGGAAGCAATGGACTTCGTTGCAGGAGAGCTTTCATCCATGTTGGTAAATGATAATCTGGTGGTCAATGGGGCAACGGCATATTTCAGGAAACCTGCACAAATAAGCAATCTCGGAGATATCGCGATGATGCTCAAATTACCTGAGACTCAGCAAATCTTCCATAAGGAAACTGTTACAATCCAAAGAGTGTTCCAGCCAGATGGCACTCCGTGGCGATCAGAGGGCGATTCGGACATTCTTTTTTTAGGAGACAGTTTCATCAACATTTTTTCTCTCGGCCAGATGGGATGGGGAGAATCATCAGGGTTAGCTGAGCAGCTCAGCTTCCATCTGCAACGTCCTGTGGATACCATTTTGCGAAACGATGCCGGATCATATGCAACACGGGAACTTCTCTCCTCTGAACTGAAGAAAGGGCGTGACCGTCTAAACGGCAAAAAAATTGTTATCTGGGAATTCGCCGATCGCGAACTGGCCTGCGGCGATTGGAAAATTCTCGAAATGGATCTGGGTAAGGCACGGCAGGCGAATTTTCTATACCTTGAATCGGGACAAAACCTGGCAACCACCGCCACTGTGATGGAAATCGCTTCCGTACCGCGTCCGGGAACTGTGCCCTACAAGGATCACGTAGTGTCAATGCTTCTAGACGATCTAAGTTCTCCGGCAGGTGAGAACCGACAGGCGTTGGTTTACGCTGTAAGCATGAAAAACAACTATTGGACCGATGCTGCCAAAATCAAAACTGGTGACAGGATAAAGGTCAAGCTGTACAGTTGGAGGGATGTCGAAAACAAGTTTAGCGGTATCAACCGCTCAGATATAAAAAACGAGGCTGCAGCCTTGGAAGAACCATGCTGGGGAGAAATAGTTCATGAAAAATAAAATTTTTCTGTTTGAATGCCTAGTCGGACTAGCCTTGATGGCAAGCTCAACGGCACTAGTCTGCGGCGATGATTTCCAGCAGGCTTGTGAGGACGCAGCCAAGAGCATTCCTTCTGAAAGTATCACTTACAAGGGACAAGAAGGCTGGATGTATTCAGGTTCGGAACTGCGGCATCTCGCTGCTGGTCGTTTTTTCACATCTTCTCCCAAGGATCCTCAGGCAGACCCCATTCCGTCAATAGTAGATTTTAATGACCAGTTGAAAAAGCTCGGAGTGAAACTTATTTTAGTTCCTGTACCACCTAAGGCTACGGTCTATCCCGAAGGGCTTTCCTCCAAATTCACTCCTGCCATTGCTTATGCCGTCCTCCACGAGTTCTACGGCATCTTGAAGGACAAAGGCGTTGAGATACTGGATCTCCATGGGGTATTTGTAGAAACAAAAAAGCCTGGCCATGATCTTTATTGCCGTCAGGATTCCCATTGGAGCCCATATGCCTGCACGATTGCCGCCAAGGCCATTGCCTCCATCATAAAACCTGAACCATGGGTGCAAAATGTTCCTAAAAAACAATTTATGATTGAAAATAAAGAGATTGAATTGACTGGAGATCTATGGGAATCGTTAGGTGACAAGTCCATACCAAAGGAGAAAGTCTTATCTGTCCTGGTAACCAGTATGGAAACCATTGACACCAGCAGTCCGGTATTAGTAATTGGCGACAGTCACACTCTAGTCTTTCATGCTGGCGAGGATATGCTGGCAGAGAAGTCTGGTCTAGTCGACCATCTAGCTTATGAGCTAGGATTTCCAGTTGACTTACTAGCCGTACGTGGTTCAGGAGCCACCTCTGTCCGAATAAACCTGTATCGCAAGGCCAAGCAGCCAGGATGGCTAAAGCGTATCAAAGTAATAGTTTGGTGTATTTCCGCCAGGGAGTTCACTGAAGCTTCTGGAGGTTGGCGCAAAGTTCCAGTGGAATCTGGGAAGTAATTGCGCACCATCTGTTTATGATTATATTGGAGAAATATTATGAAGCTCACTGAAATATTAGATAAGAAGTTCTATGGGGACTTTGAAAAGAACTGGGATAATCTGCTTGTTTCCCAGAAAGTAAGAAAGAATATCACTAAGGACACGGTGCTTCTGGACCTGGGGGCGGGTGCTGGAATCATCGGCTATATGAATTTCAAAGGAGTCGCCAAAAAGGTCATAGGCGTAGATCTCGATGAAAGAGTAAAAATAAATCCATCCCTTGACGAAGCCCATGTTTCTTCCATTGAAAGCATGCCATTTATTCCGGATCAGTCCTGCGATGTTGTTGTCTGCAACAACGTTTTTGAACACATAGCTGAACCGGAAAAAGTATTTACAGAAGTGGGCAGGATTTTAAAGAAAGGCGGGCTATTCATTGCAAAGACTCCAAATAAATACCACTATGTGCCAATAATAGCGTCTTTAACCCCTGTCCGTTTTCATAAATATATCAATAAGAAAAGAGGAAGGAATGATAATGACACCTTCCCAACCCTTTATAAATTAAATACGGAAAATGATCAAAGAAGGACAGCAGAAAAAACAGGCTTTGAATTATTGGAAATAGAACATATAGAAGGAAGACCTGAATATTTACGTATAAATCCATTAACGTACATCGTCGGAATTGCGTATGAACGGATTGTTAATTATTTAGGAATAAAATCGTTAAAAGTTATTCTGCTGAGTACTTTTAGGAAAAGATAGATTGGAGGCAGTTGGACGGTCAGGACGGTTGGACGATGAAGAAGTCGTCGGTCGTTAGTGTCTCTTTTTAGTGGAGATTAGTGGTTGAAAATGAAGTATCTTAATATTGGCGATTGCATTCTCTGTTTTATATATTAATTTGGTGAATACGCCTCGCAATTAATATAAAACATGGTGCAAATATGCCTTACTCTTATCAGAGAATAATTTTAGACAGAATAAAAAAGATGTCTTTCAAGGGAAGAGCCCTAGTTATATATGGAGCTCGCAGGACGGGAAAGACAACTTTAGTCAAGGAATATCTGAAGGACTTTTCCAAGGAAGAATCAACATATCTGAACTGTGATGAATTTGATGTCCGCACGGCTCTCGAAGATAAGACTTCGACGGAACTTGGAGCCTTTATCGGGAAAAAGAAAATCATCGTCCTTGACGAGGCCCAGAGGGTCAGGAATATTGGTCTTGCAATAAAACTTCTGGTTGACAATTTTCCAGACCGGCAGGTCATAGCGACGGGATCTTCATCGTTTGAGCTTTCAAATCGCATAAAGGAATCCCTGACTGGAAGAAAATTCGAGTTTCATCTCTTCCCTCTGTCCATAGGGGAAATAGTGGCAAGATATTCTGGAATTGAAACTGGAAGGCTTACGGAGAAGTTCCTGATTTTTGGAATGTATCCGGAAGTAATGGACAATGGTAATGAGATGGCCTCTGTCCTTCTCAAGGAACTGGCCAGCAGCTATTTGTACAAGGATGTCCTCAACTATCAGAATATCCGGAATCCGGAAATTCTTGAATTGCTCGTCAAGGCACTGGCTCTTCAGATGGGAAGCGAAGTTTCACTAAATGAACTTGCCAGCCTCCTGAAGATTGATAAGAACACGGTCGCCTCATACATCAGGATCCTCGAGGCCGCGTTTGTTGTTTTCCAGATTGGTTCATTCAGCCGTAACCTGAGAAACGAATTGAAGAAGTCCAGGAAGATATATTTCTACGACAATGGGATCAGAAATGCACTGATAAACAACCTCAACCCGCTTTCACTGCGCGATGATGTAGGCCGGCTCTGGGAGAATTTCATCGTTTCGGAAAGATTGAAGATGCAGTCGAATCTTGGACAGTCCCCGGCCCACTATTTCTGGAGGACCCATCAAAATCAGGAAATAGATCTTGTCGAAGAGGAAAATGGACAATTAAGCGCGTTTGAAATCAAATGGAATCCAAAAAGAAAATTTGCAATCCCATCCGCTTTCAAGCAGTCATACCCGGATGCGTCATTTACACTTATAAATAATCAAAACTATATAGATTCCTTAACCACTACCGGACACTGAAAGGAAGTTCGGAACGAGAAGACTTAACCACTAACAGTCACTAACGGGAACACTAACCAGGATTAAATCTTAATTAAAAACAGACCATGCGTCGAATGATATTTTTTGTTTTGAAAAAATACCATTCAACGCATATGTATTGTTAGTGCTCTTGTTAGTGTACGTTAGTGGTAAAAGAATCTTTCTTTTTCTGTGTATTTCGTGGTTATATCGCTACGTCTCAGCGTCGCTGCGCGAGAAAGTAATAGGAAGTTCGAAAGTTAAGAGCTCAAAGCTATCATCTATGACCTAACAGCTAGAGAGCTCATAGTTTATAACTAACAGCTAATACCTATGACCGATGAGCAAATATTCGTTAGTCCGTGTCTCTTGTCTTGTCAGTGCGAGTCTGTGGCCAAAATCGCTGCGTCGTGGCGTCGAATGAGCACGGTCCGACGAC
>JBAQUG010000506.1:0-6515 GCA_049297395.1 Victivallales bacterium
AGAAGGCGATACGCCTTGCCATCGAAACCTGGTTACTCGTGAACGGCCACATCACCGTGGCAAGAAATGGAGAAGTGTTACCATGTTTACAGGGGCAGAATCTATCATAATCAGGTTGGGCGCACAAGATTGAAAGCAGTCATCAGCCTATTGGTTTATCAAGGACTTCGCCAGATTGAGATTACCAGACTTGATGTTGAAGACCTTCAGCTTCAAAGGAAAATCGCATTCATCCACGGCAAGGGACGGGATGATAAGGAACCCATTGACCTTCACCCCAAGGCTGTAGAGGCTTTGCAGGCATACATAGATTACTGCAACGTGAGGAGCGGTGCGCTGTTCTTCAGCATAAGCAACAATGGCAGGAACCAAAGGCTGACGACCAAATCTGTTCGGCTTATAGTCACTGGCTTTCTAACTGCAACTGGAATCCGGAACACCACGCACGGCTTCAGGCACTACTTCACGACAACGCTGATTGAGCATTTCTCAAACGACCTGCTCACAGTCCAGAAATTCACAAGGCATAAATCCGTTGAGACTTTGCAGGTCTACAATGACCACATATCCAACAAAGAGAACCTGCCGAAATACTATCAGGCTTTTAACTGAACGTTCGATAACGCCCATTACAGAACATTGGATTGGGCTATTTTGAAAAAGCATAAGAAGGACGATAAAGTCAGGTTTCAGGCAATATGATAGTTTTCTATATCGCTGACACGGTATTGAATGTGCCTCTTGAAATGCAAGATATGCCAAAAATAGATGTTAAAAATACGAATATATATTAAAAATACGAGTTAATAATTGTCATTATGGCATCGAAAAGAATATATCCTACCTGCGACAGACATAGTCCACACGGAATTAGCCTCACGTCCTACGTTCATTAAATGTTCATTAAATGACTGCTTGGAATGGCCTAAAAAGGTGGCAATCAACAACAAGTAATGACAAGACTGCCCAGAGGGCAAGTGCTTGATTATCAAGAATTAGAAGTGGTGCGCCTGGATGGACTTGAACCATCGACCTTGTGATTAAGAGTCACCTGCTCTACCAACTGAGCTACAAGCGCATTTCATGTGGTCAGACATTCTCTGGGACGCGCATAATATTGCCCATAATTTCATCTTGTCAAACACTCTTGAAATATTTTTTTCAATTGAAGGGAAAATTGCCGTATGACACTATAGCTTCAGAAGTATGCCGGTTTCGCCGAAACCGGCACGAGGCTTTTTCATCCGCCTTCGCTAAGAAGCTTACCTGCCTGTTGCAGCGCCTAAAGCGATCAGGCTTCGGCGGGACAGGTCGGAAATGCCATACTTTCCTGTGTTCCGTGGTTTATTTGTAGCATTCCCCGACTATAATATGCCTTTCTTAACCTTGTGACTCTGTGCCTGTGCAACTTTGGAGCTTGTTTAAATGAAACAGATTTACGTATATTCAGTAAGCCTTGGATGTCCTAAGAATTTCGTCGATACGGAAATTCTGACGGGCAACCTGCTGTCCGCAAACATCGGCCTTTCAGAAACGCCCGGGGAAGCGGACGTCTACATGATAAATACCTGTGCATTCATCCCCCCTGCCCGCGCCGAGGCGGAATCGTTCATCCGCAAGGCAATCGCCTGGAAGAAGAAAAAACCGTCGACGAGGAAAATCGCCATCTGCGGCTGCCTGGTCCAATGGGACAAGAAGATGGAGGTCGCCGAAAAATATCCTGAAGTTGACCTGTGGCTCGGAATCGACAAGATTGCGAACATCGCAAAATATATCCGCGACCTTTACGAGGGCAGTTCCAATAAGCCGCTGAGGTCGTGCTCGGAGAAGCCGGAGTTCATACACGACGAAAAAACTCCACGCCTGCAGCTGACACCGAAACATTATGCGTACATCAAGATAGCCGACGGATGCGACAACAGGTGCGCCTACTGCTCCATTCCTGGCATACGCGGGGGCCTGAGGAGCAGAAGTTCGGAATCAGTCTTGAAAGAGGCTGAAACACTACTCGCAAACGGGTGCAGGGAGCTGATCCTCATAGCCCAGGACACGACTGCCTTCGGCAAGGACTTGAGGAAGTCGCATGAGAATCTCCACACTCTCCTGAAAAAGCTCGACAGCTTGAATGGTGAGTTCTGGATCAGGCTCCTGTACACGCATCCGGCCCATTTCTCCGACGAACTGATCTCCGTGCTCAAGAATGCAAAGCATATTCTACCCTACATCGATATGCCGCTCCAGCATATTTCCGACAAGATACTCATGAGCATGGGGCGCAAGGTAAGGTCGGAACAGATAGGGATTCTTCTTTCAAAGCTCCGCTCCGAGATTCCAGGAATCGCGATAAGGACGACTTTCCTCGTCGGATATCCGGGAGAGACGGAAGAGAATTTCAAGGAACTCGCCAATTTCGTAAGAACGCAGAAGTTTGAAAGGCTTGGGGCGTTCACCTATTATCCTGAGCCCGGAACTCCGGCATCGGCATTTCCTGACGTGGTTCCAGGCGATGTCGCGGAAAAACGAAAAGACGTCATAATGCGGATACAGGCTGAAAACTCCCTGGAACGCAACACAATGCTCGCCGGAAAAGTACTTGAAGTGCTTATTGACAAGGTTGAAAAAGGCAAGGCTGTCGGCAGGACCTTCATGGACTCGCCCGAAATAGACAATACCGTGAAGATCAAGACCGGCAAGTCAAAAGTTTCCCCCGGAGATGTCGTGAATGTGAAAATATGCTCCTGCGGCATCTATGATGTTGAAGGGGAGCTTGCCTGAGAGAAACTCCAATCGAATCGGAGAACCGGCTGCTCCCGGGCTTTTATGGAACGCCACCAACTTGGTGGCATGATAGTTGAACGGTAAGACAGGAAGTGCCGGCAAGTTGCCGGCGTTCCTTGAATTCCACCGGAAATATTATTTTCTAAATCTCCGAGTTGCACCCTCTGGAAAAGGAACGCTTCAGCGGTCTACAGTCCCGAACAGCGTTACCTCCTGGCGGTCATGGTACAGCTGGCGCATGCTGTAATGAATAAAAGGCTTTGACGACAGCCAGTCCTCCATCGGTTTGACTACTGGATAAGGTTCTACCTGCGGAAGCTTGATGTTGATAATGAACTTTCGGGCGCGGCGTCCCCCTATCCAGTTCTTTATGAGCGCGAAGTTCTTGCCTGTCGCGACAAGCATGTCGCTGACAAGCCAGTCTGCGGGAAGAAGATTTGCCGCTGGTTCATAGACTAGACCGTCGGCCTGGACATGGTTCAGCCTGCCTGGCATCTTTTCCAAATTTACAATCTTCATAGGGCCGTTGTCGACGGCAGTGACGGCGCATCCTCTTTTCAGGAATGCGTATGACCACCCTCCTGGAGCGGCGCCAAGATCAAAGACGCGTTCATCCTGCTCCGGCTTAATTTTCATTATATCAAGGGCCTCCTCGACCTTCAGGTAGGAACGTGATGGCGCATCCTCGTCGAAAATCATCCTGTGGCATCCGCCCGGGCACGGATCGCTGAGCTTTTCTGAAAGCATTGCGGCACCCCAGAGGCCGTTCTTGAGCATGCAGATATTCAGGACCATCATATCTTCCTTACGGAGATCGGCGTCAGCGACATATCTCCTTGAAACCGGTCCGAATCTTTGTTTACAGAATTCAATTAGCGTTTTCTTGAAATACTTTATCTTTGGAGTGATGGATAATCCCGTATCCTCAGGGGGATAGACATGGAGTGTCCACTTCATATCCGACCTGGTGATTGCCGGAAGAATCTGTTTCACGACATCACGCGCCATGTTACTGAGCGTACCTTCATTGACAAACACTGCGTTCTCGATGCGCTGCCGTTCAAAGACAAAGAATTTTACAGGCAAGGGACCGTCGGATGTGGTTTCAGACACAATTATCCCCGGAGACTTGTTTGAAATGGTAAGCGGCGAACCGCATTTTGACATGAGTTCGGACGCGAGCGTATTCTCGTATTGTTCCTTGCATAAAAATATCATAAAAGACATGTTGAACGTCCTGTCTGCAAATTTTAACGGGTAAAAGTTTCCACGCCTGCCACGACACAAAAAAAGTCTTGATTATCAAATTAAGCCTCGGTCTAAATTCCAAGCTCACTTCCCAACAATATAATGCACTGAATCGGCATCGACAATCCGGAACCGCTTCAAACCGTACTCACCAGCCTTCTCCCCAAGCCAGTCCGAGTCTCCTACAGCCACCGCACTGCTCCAGAAATTATCGCGTTCCGTTTTCCTGGCCTTAAGCTTTTCCCCAAGCGTCTTGACATACCACTCTCGGAATATTTCGACACTGCCAGCCCCAAGACATTTCAACAGCTTCTTCAAATTCACAACCCGGCAGCGCTTGCGCATGCCCATGAACTCGCTGTATGAACAGTGCCTCCATTCACACGGATGACCGACAACTCCAGCGCGAACCATGTTCAAGTCAATATAGAACAGGCAGCGTCCGAGATGTTCGCCGCTTTGAATCCTTGTCGAATGAAACCGACCAGCCCAGAACGCGCCTTCGCCGCTCCTCTGCCCGTTGTGCCACTGCCCAATCCTTCCGTGGATGAAGCGCAGGCCTTCCGAGATTTCACCGCCTTCCCGGGCGGCAACCAGAAGATGCACATGGTTGCTCGTAACCATATAATCCAGAACGTCCACCTTGTAGCGCTTCTTCATCTCAAATAACTGCCGGACATAATGTAACACTCCAATCAATAGTTTACACTATCATCCCATAGACTCTAAATTTTGATGAATTTCACATTGTTTTGAGTTCAACATTTCAATTTTCCGAAATAACCCATTTCTGATTTCTCGACTTTCTCGGAGACAGGGCTAACATGGTGCAAATCCCGGCAAATAGCACTGTTCCGGAGCGGCACGCATTCTTACGGGACGCTCTGCTGTCCCACAGCACGCGAGGACGCTGTACATGTCAAAGCAGCTCCAGATCACACCGCGCAAGGCAGTGAATAATCGCACGAATGTATGTTCCCATTTGCTCTGCCATGAGATAAAGCGGAGAAGGACATACGTGAGCAACGCCGTCCAAATCTGCCAGCGGACAGCATTTTCGTTATGTCCCATGAAGTCGGCAAGCTGGAGGGTCTGCTTGATTTCCTTGAAGAACACTTCTATTGACCAGCGCGCCTTATAAAGATCGCAGATGGAACTTGCCGACCATTCAAAATTGTTGGTGATGAAGGTCATCTTTTTAAGCTTCCCGTCGACTTCCACCATTGCCTCGACCAATCGGAGGGGTTCCGGATACCATTTCGAAGTATTGGTGCCGGTGAGCCGAATCTCCACATCACGGATAATGTTGCCGCAAGGTTTGCTGTGCTGTCCCACAACCGTGTATTGCATATTGTCCTTGGCGCGGGTTACCCAGAAAACACCGCGCAGCGTCAGCGCACATAAGTGTTTGAAATCAACATACGCCTTGTCGAACACAACTATTTCACCGGCGCTGATTCCGGCACATACGGCCCAAGCCTCTTTTGCATCATTGCTTCCGGCAGACTTTACCAGCACGAATTTTGGGAGGAACGAACGCAAGTCCAGTCGCAGATGCATCTTTGCAGCTGCCTTACGCCTCCGATGTTTCGCCCAGTCCAGGCAGTTGGCGATAAGCTTGATGGTGCTTGAATCAACAATATTGATGACTTTCTTGAAGCGTCTGGGAAAAGCGCAGTAGCGCCGCCCGTGCAAGCGGAAATACGGACTGACGCTCTCCAGATGTCCAAGAACAGACCAGAACAACTTTTCAGCCATGTCCGCGTTTCTTTTCCGGTTGGCATGGGAAAAACCATTCCGGCTCGGTGGAACCGCCTCGCGAATCGTGAACAAGGCCCCATAGTGATACCGCAGAGTATCGCATATGTCGTTTAGTCCAATCGCATGTGTCAGCTGTCCGAACATCAGCGCCAGGACATGGCTGACCGGACTGAACGTGCGTGACTGCTTGTCCACGCCGTACTCGTGAGCCAGTTTTGGAATAAGATTCCGAGGAATGAGTTTGAATATCTGTGCCAATACTGTCATCTTATGCTTCGACGGATTCATTTGGTTACCCTTTCTTTTCTAGATAAAATAAATATTAAATTCAAATATTAAGCCATTATTTTTATCCTAAGGCTATTAACTAATCATTATTTAGCCATATCTATATATTGTCTAACATCTTACATCTTCCCGGGTTATGCTATGCCTAGGGTTATGCTATGCTCGTTATGCTATGCTATTCTTCCTGATTCTGGGGATTTTGATTCTGTTCCTGTAAATATGCCCGTCATGGGCACATTTCCGCAGCAACCGTTTTTTGTATTTTTGCAATTGCCTCTGAATTCAGGTTTATTTTAGCATTAGAAATGCTATTTTAAGCGACTTTTATAATTTAATGGAACAATAAATTCCGATGAGAAGTTTACATTTTATATTTAGTTTTTCAGCTGTTCGGGCCCTGGCATGCCTGTTCTTGGGCGGATGCACGAAGAATAATCAGG
>JBAQUG010000507.1:0-3948 GCA_049297395.1 Victivallales bacterium
GCTAAGGGACATTCCCTTAGCTCTCCAATCTCCCTTTCCTGCCAGGTAAACTGGCAGGGGAAGGTTAAACTGAGAAATCCCGGCGAAGCCGGTTAAGTTTGGCTTAATAATTTCCAGATCCCTTGGAGCTGGCACTCACGCTGTTCAGGGCTTGGCTGCCGCCGGCTTGCCGGGAATGAAAAGATTAGTGTGCCCCGGCAGAGTCGGAATCTCGCGGTCGCAGGCAAAACACCACATATCCCAATGTCCGTTGATATAGTTGCCGCTGGCAGGCAGCGGGCAGGCCTGCACGTAGAGATACCACTTCCCCTCGATCTGGTAGAACGCCGGGGTGGCCACGTGGAAGATCGCATCATCACGGTAGATTCCCTCCCACTTGGTCTGCAGCACCGCATCCGCGTCAATCTGCACCCAGCCCCGGTCCGGCTGCTGGCTTACTGCAATGACCGGACGCCAGCGTTTCCCGCACTCCGTCCCGACCTCGATCGAGAGCACGTAGGTGGCGCCGATCTTGAAAATCTGATGCCATTCATAGTAGGAGCCGGGCGTGGACGCAAATATCTGCCCCATGCCCCGAGGGTCATTCATGTTGAACTGCCGCTTCCAGGTCTTCCCATCGTCCGATGTCGCGAGCCGGATCCCCGGCAACGTGCCATCCTTGCCGCGATACGAATAGTACATGAACCAGTTCCACCGTTTCGCCGTAGCATCCCATTCGCGCAATACCGCAGCCTGCGATGCCATGTTTTCAGAAAACGGTACTGCCGCTTCGGGCGCGAGGACAGGTGCCGCGCCCACGCGCTTGATGGAGGTTGGCGTGATGTCCGTGTAGCCGTCGGCCCCGGCCGGGCAGATCGCCAGCCCGATGCGGTCCTGCGACCTTCCCCCGACATTCGTGCCGGAATAGTAGATGTAGTAGGCGTCTTCCTCCGGAATATAGAGCACGGTATCGAGGCGGATGCTGCTGGAGTCCCAGCCGTCCTTGCCGGGCGCAAATACCGGGTTGGCCTCGTCCTGATGCCATGTGAACGGATCCGACTTCAGCGCCCACGCCTTGCCGAAATAGCAGCGGGAAGTATTCGAGGCCGGTACTCCCGAATAAAACATCACGAGCCGGGTAGGATCCTTCGGATTCGGCAGGATGCACGGCTCCTGCACCTGCTGCGACTCCCACGCCGCCGCCTTGCGATTGATGATCACCTCGCCCCTGACCGTCCAGGGCGTCGGAGCCAGTTCGGCAGCAAACCCCGTGCTTGCCATTACAGATGCCATGACCAGGATTCTTTTCATTGTTTCTTCCTTTGTTGTAAAGGTTTAGTCGATAAAAGTTGATTTTCTATTTCTGGATGTCAGCCCATTACGCTTCCGTTTAACAATGTAACTGGTACAAGCATTACTGTCGGTCTTCCCTCGATTGTTATTTCAAGAGCTGCGCGGTTCATCGACCTGTTCAGTTTTCCGGCGCTGAGTTCAAAATCAAGGCTTAGCTGTTTTCCACCGAGCCCAGCCTGTATGCTCAATGCGTACGCGTCTGCGGACGGCGTCACTGCCCATCCCTCCGGCAGATACCAGTGGAACGAAAGATTTGCCTGGAAGCTGTTCCTGTGCGTTACTTTGACTGTGACTTTCTTGGGAATCCCGGGCTTGATGAGAGGAGCGTCCCCGTAATCGACATAAACCGTGAAGAGATCAAAGTCGAATGCGGGCATCCTCATCCTGTCAATGAGTTCTTTACCGTTGTCAGGGCATTTCAACGAGGAGATTTTTAAATCGGAAAGATCTGTGGCTTCAACGCTGCACATCGAGTCTGATTTGTTGATCAACAGATTCTGTTTTGCGAGCTTCGCAGTCCTGTCGGTGAGATCATCGACCGTCTTTGGGATTGCCCCTCCTATGTCGCCGAGATTGAGGACAATCGTCAATATTCCCCTGCCTATTGGATCAATCCACTTCTGAGGAATGGCCTTTGCGCCATGGATGATCCCCCATATCGAGCCGGCAGTAGCGGCCGTGCAATCGGTATCTTCCCCGCAGTTGACAGCTATGCACTGGACCTTTCCGAAATCATCTCCCCCGTAGAGGAGCCCCGCCAGCGTGAACGCGATATTCGAAGGTACGTCGTAGCCTATTACCCCCTCGTGGAATCCTTTCTTCCTGTCCTCGTCGCAGACAGGGAACATGATCATTCCTCCGCGGTGCAGCTTCAAAACCTCCTCGCGGGTTTCTTGCCAGGTCTTTCCTGACTTGAAGCACTCAAGCGTGGTGTTGACGGCCTTTCTCACACCGCAGTCGGAGGGGATGTATGAAAGCCCGATCTCTATTAGTTTATACAGGTCCTTTTCCACAAACGCGGCACTCTCCAGGGCAGCCATGAATATTTCAGCATAGGAGCCTTCGCCGTCGCCGTGGTCGAGAATGGCGTCCTTGCAGGCGTGTCTTGCGGCGACCTGCGGGAGTCCGGGCGAAATGCATGCCCATATTTCAGAACGGATATAGGCGCCGCAGCTGTGCTTGTAGGCGTTTCCAAACGTTCCGCACAGGGGAGGCTGGAGTCCTGACCGCATGTTTATCTTTCCCGTGCCGTATTCAGCCCAGTGCGGCGTGACATAGCTGCACCAGTATTCGGCAAGAGCGGTGGTTGAGATTCCGACGCCCTGCTGCTCCATGGCCGCAAGCCAGAGGAGCTGGATGTCGAGATCGTCGTTTGGAAGGGGATTGCCATTCAGGTCCTGGACATAGAATTCGACGTTGTTCACCTGCCGTTTCCATTCAAAAGGTGCGCCAAACGTGCCTCCTATGTTCTTTCCGATCCAGCAGCCGAGCACCTTGTCGCGGTATTCTTTTTCGTTGAGACGCATGGAAATTCTCCTTGATAATTTTATTTATGGCACTAACATGCCATAAATAAAATTATAATGCTTGCATAAAACCGGCAAAATATTGCACGAAACCGACAAAATAGCAATATGATTTGAATCTGGAAGGACTAAGGATTTTTATGAGGGAGAGGTCAATGATGAAATCAAAGAGAAAAACACTTCCAGGGGGGGCCGGGAAATGGCTTGAGGCCATCTCTTTCCGTGGAACTGACTCCCCTGTGGTAGTCGAACGGCCTGCGATCCAGTACGACATAGGAAAGCACATGCATGATTTCATGGAACTGATCCTGATCCTTGACGGATTTGGACTGCATGATTTTCAAAATGAATCCTACAAGCTGAAGGCGGGGGATTGTTTCCTGGTGGAGTCCGGAATAAGCCATGCATATCGTTCTACAAAAGAGTTGAAAATAGTGAATGTGCTTATAAGATCGTCATTCGTCGAAAAATTCGGACCAATGCTCATGGAACACCCGGCATACTCTTCACTCCTCGGCAAATTCCGCAATGGAAAACGCAGTCCGCTGCAAAGACCATCCTTGTCGCAGGAGGAACTGGATGCCTGCATGAGGGTCGTTGACGAGATCGAGCGCGAGCGCAGGGAGATGAAAAGCGGGCATACTACCATGATGACAGGACTGCTGCTTGAACTTTTCGTGATGATCTTCCGCTTCCTCCAGCGGGCAGGGGCGCATAAGGACGACAGGAGGAGCCCGTGGCTGTCGAAGATCCTGGATCACCTTGAAATCCATTTTGCAGAGGATATCCCGATGAGGCATCTCCAGAAGATGGCGGGGATGTCCGAACGTTCCTTCCAGAGGCATTTTCTGGAGATGACCGGCCTGACCCCGTTACGATACATCCTTCGTCTTCGCATCGCCCGTGCCTGCAGGCTTCTCCGCGAGGAGAACAAGAGCGTCTATGAGGTGGCATCGGTCTGCGGATTTGAAAATTGCAGCTATTTCTGCCGCCTGTTCAAGAGCATTACAGGCCATTCTCCGAGCAAGTATGCGAATCAGCAAGTCGGCTGAAATCTTGAAAACAGGTTGAAATCGAGATAGATTCCCCA
>JBAQUG010000508.1:0-2549 GCA_049297395.1 Victivallales bacterium
ATGTAAAGGATGAGAGCGGATTGGAATCGATAAGAATGTATTGCGGTTTGAAGAAAGTCATTGCCGAATATGATTTGGATGCGCTTACGGTCGGATGCTATCCAGATCTGATGGGGAAGGTCTGTGTCGCATCTTCATTGCTGGCGGAAGAAGGCATTCCCCTGGCATGCGAAGGTGATGTCAACGGGGCAGTCGGCCAACTCATACTGACGCTGCTGAGCGGGAAGCCGACATGCAATGCTGACTTTCTCGAACCGTATGACAACGACTCCATCCTCTTTACGCAGTGCGGTTCAAGTTCGCTGACTCTTGCGGAAAATAAAAGTGATGCATCATTGAATACTGTGCGGCTGATGGGGCAGGGTGTCTGCGTACTTTTTCCTGCGAAACCCGGCAAGGTCACGTTACTGAATATCACTGCCCGGGAAAACGCATACCAATGCGCTATGTTGACCGGTGAGGCCATCGCAACGGAAATGGTTTTTCCCGGCAATCCGGCCAGGATTAAATTCAACCGTCCCGCGAAAGACGTTATCGACTGGACTTTTAAGGAAGGCATGGGGCACCACTGGATGATTGCCTACGGTGACTATTCGGAGGAAATAAGGGCATGGAGCAAGCTTGTACAGAAGGATTTTCTCTTTAAGGAAATGTGAAAAATACAAGAAGAAAGGTGCTGATGCACGCAATTAAATTTATTTTATTGATATGGGCTATATGTGAATGCATAACTTTGAAATCAGAAAACAGAGGAACATCGATGGTTGAAAATAATGAAAAAGGTGTGACGCGACAGGAGTGCCCCAAAATGACTGATCCATCGCGCAGTGGTTGGCAGCTGGCGGCTGCCACGGCGCTCCCGAAAGGCACCACGAGCCGGCGGCTCTACTTTTTCACGGAAGCGCTGCCGGATGGCGCGCGCAATGTTCGGCCAGTCTATGCGCCGGTGACCAAGCTCGGTATTGTTCTTGAAGGCAATGCCCCGTTGGAAGGTGGACACGTATCGGCCTTTTGCGGTACGGTACTGCGTCTTGACGACGGACGTTACCGTCTCTACTATACGACAGTGGACAAGCATGAGATGCGCATGGCGGTGGCGGAGTCGTCCGATGGTTTGCGCTGGGAACGTCTGAGTCTGGACCAGGAGCGTGCGCAAAAACAGGATACCAATCGGATCGTCCTGACCGGTGTGCCGGGCTCCGAAGCGGCCGCCGCAGTTGCCGGGGAACTTGTCACGCCCGATGGGCGGCGGATTAACTTGGACGGCAAAGGCAACCGGCAAAACCAGGTTGGACAGCCGCAGGTATTGCGTCTGCCGGATGGTCGCTGGCGGATGTATTACTGGCACCACCAGCCTGGAGAGCGAGTACCATACCTGTACACCATTGCTGAAAGTACTGACGGCCTACGCTGGAACGTGCCGCACTACGATCACCCGGCGCTCAACTCGCATTGGCTTGGAAACCAGTCCACTTTGACTGACGAGGCGCGTCTCGGGGAAAAAGCCCGACGCAGCAACGATGCCAACTTCGTCTATGCCAATCCAAACCTGGGTTGTTATGAACAGTTTTCACAATGGTTCCTGAATGCCGTTCCCGAGCGTCGGGTGGCTGAGGATAATTGTCCCGACTTCAACCGCATGATCCAGCGGCGCGTCAGCGCCGATGGTCTCACCTGGAGCGCTCCCGAACTGGTGATACAGGCGGATGCCCGGGATCCGCGGGATCTGCAATTCTACCACCTTGCCGTGCAATACCACGAGGACTGGATGATCGGCTCGCTGGGCCACTACCGGGTGGAGAACGCCAAGCAGACTATGGACATTGAGCTGGTCTTCAGCCGCGACGGCCGTCGCTGGGAGCGGCCGCTGCGCGGAGGGTTCATTCAGCGCGAAGCGGGTGGACGCGACGCTGAAGGCATCTATCCCACCAATGCCTGGATTGACAAGGGAGATCGCTGGCTGTGCCTCTATACCGGTACGGCACGTAAACACAACCAACATGCTGATGACAGCCTGCCGCCCACTTGCATTATGGCTGCCACCTGGCCCAAGCACCGCTTCATTGGGCTGCAGGCCGAACAAGTTCCCGGAGGCTTCCTGACCCCTGTTTCTTTCCTGCAGGCTCCTGAGATTCGCGTTGACGCCACCGTGCGCGGCTGGCTGCGCGCCGAGCTATGCGATGCATGGGGACGCAAGATTGAGGGCTATAATCTGGAGGACTGCGTCCCCATTCAGGGCGATGATCCTGGACATGTCCTGCGATGGCGAGGAAAGGAGACCGCAGGTTTCAGATACGAACCGGTACGACTGCGCTTCGAGTTCGCCGACGCGGAGATTTACAATGTCACCTTTTGAATGTACGGAAAATGCTGAGACTTGCGAATAACTTGAATACAGTGTCATTCCACAGGATGACGGATTAATGGATTTTTGGATTTAATGTTTTGTGCATATCTCCTTGATTTGCAACAATCCATTAATCCATCAATCCAATAATCCATGGGACGATAGTGATATGAAGCAATAACACGGATGGCAACTCATATAG
>JBAQUG010000509.1:0-32498 GCA_049297395.1 Victivallales bacterium
TTATACCATTTTCCTGGAAGCCTTGAAGCAGTCTCTCTCTGAAGCTGGCTTTGGATTTGACTGTCATTTCGGTTTGATCTGGGAGGGATACCAGGCGGGCCTGCAACGTCTGAAAAACGAGATCGACGAAGGGAAATATGCCGCGCTTCTAGTAATAGCGCCTTCGATGGAACTGGGCGCATGGCTAGGCGGACAACGATTGTTGCCCGCATTTAACCTACCCCCGTTCGACGTGCGATATTCGGCATATTCCGGCTTGTCTCATCTGCTGAAGCAGGGTGTAGGAAAAGTTAAATTCGTCCCTCTTCAGAATCCTGCTCAGAACTCATCTTATTACCAGGAGGAACTTGCCGGAGCAAGACAGGCTTTCAGCGAGGCTGGCATGGACTGGCGTAAGGAGAATGTCTGTTACCTGGGGGATTCGATCCAATCCGCCTACGTCAACGCCCGCACTCTTTTCAAAGATATGCGCAAACGGCCTCAAGGCCTTTTTATAAATCATGACGTAGTGACCAAGGGCGCGCTCAGCGCGCTGAACGAACTCGGGATCCGGATCCCTGACGATTGCATGCTGGCCACGCATTCCAACAAGGGCGACAAATTCCTTTGTTCCATTCCATTGACCCGGTGCGAAGTCGATCCTGTGCTGGGCGCCAGAGATACCGTCCGATATTTGAAAGATCAGATTTCAGAGGCTGCCGCTGGGATTAGCAAGCTCGATATTTCAATCAGGACAGCGCTTGTTGTTGGAAAATCCTGCGGGGAAAAGTAAGGAGAAGTGCGGAAGTTTTAAAATTCATAAATAAATGGCATCTGAATTAGGAGGAGAGAATGAAAAGCGCTAAATCAGGAATCCGGACAAGTGAAATATTTCCGCCGAGGAAATATTTCACATTGATCGAGCTGCTCGTGGTAATTGCGATAATCGCGATTCTGGCGGCGATGCTGCTGCCGGCATTGAAGAATGCCAAGGACATGGCCAATCGCATAAGCTGCGCAAGCAACCTCAAGCAGATCGGGCTCGCTGCCATTCAATACGCGAATGACTTCAACGGATGGTTTCCCGAAGGCGCAAAAACTGATTTTTATGGCAGTTCCGCAACCAACGGCTCTGCTTTCGGAGGAAGACAGCGTCTTCCGCCAGGCCTAGGTTACTCAATGGGGCCATGGTATACCAATTGTTTCGGAAGGGCTAAAACCGCTCTTGCTTCATGCGACTATCTTCCGACAACAGCCTCGGTTTACCGCTGCCCTTCCGTCAATTCCCAATACGCAGGAACAGGCGGCATCTACAGCTATGTCTATGCGGCCCATTATGCCACGCAGGGATCAGGACTTTGGCCATCTTTTGAGGATTGGTACAAATTCCGTTCAGCATACTCGATTTTTGACAGGAAGATATCCGAGGCTTTGATTGCAATGGACACGGCTATCCCGATAGGAGGCACAAATTATCCGAACGGATTTGTAAACCATGACAGGTCTTCCAAAATATCCGGAGTAAACGCAGTCTATGGGGATGGACACGCTTCCTGGAGCCCCTACAAGGAATGTCTTATTACCGGATTTGGATCACAGGCCGGACTATGCATTCCAAAAGAAACATATAGGAACAGCTATTAACATTATAGAACATAAGGAATTAAAGCATGACAAACAGTAAAATGTTAAGATTGGCAGTTCTTGCCATCGTATCGCAGCTGGCCGCAGTCCCATCGTCGTTCGCCGCAAAGCATCTCGAACCGCTTCCGGTCACCGGGAGCGCGGAGAAGCCGGTCATTATCCTTGAAGCAGAGCCATTGGACGGAAAGGAGGTGGCGGTTTCTGCGGTTTCGCTGTACGGCGGAAAGGTGCTTTATCACGATGGGGAAAGCTGCAACGCAAATGATTCATCAGTGATCGTCGCAAAGAATGGCCATGCGGCGACGAAGATTACTTTTTCATATACTCTCGATCCCAAACCTAAGCCGGGGACATATATAGTCTGGACAGCGCTCCAGACCGGATCAACAGGTGCTCAGAGTTTCACGATCAAGGCGGGGGAATCACCTGACAAGCTCGTTGACAGACTGGCATTCAATCAGACGATAGAAGCTTCATGGAAAACTGCATGGCGAAAAGCGGATGGGGCATTGACGATCCTTCCGACCGACTCAACCCTCATGATCGAAGTCTCCGGACCTACCACGCAAGCCAAGGTGCTCGATGCCTTCCTGCTTGTGCCAGAGGAGCTTGTCCCGGTGGTGAAACATATGTCGGTTGACGATATCCTCCGCGTGCAGCCTGCCAAAGATGACATCTTCAAGCCATATCTCGGTGAGGTGCCGAAAATCACCGAAACGCTTTCCGAGGAGGTCAAGGACGGAGTGAAGATAACCCGTTTGCGCTACCAGAGCGTCGAGGGAAGCAAGACCGGGGCAGTCGTGCCAAGTGAGATCTACGCAATCATCGGGCGTCCGGAGAAGGATGACGGGGGCAAGCATCCGGCGATCCTGATCTGCCACGGAGGCGGAGGTGCCGCGATAGAGTTGAATGTGATTGGCTGGGCACAGCTGGGTTTTGTGGCGTTGAGCATGGATCTGCCCGGCCACATGGGGGAGAAAGAAATCAAGAGTGTCACACGGGTGAAGAGCCAGAAATACGGGTCTGATATATTTGTGATGAAGCCAGCTCCACGTTGCGGGACTATTTTCGATACAATCGTCGCGGGACTGAAGGGATTCAATCTTCTCGCCAGCCAGGCGGATGTGGATGAAAAAAGGATCGGGGTCACTGGTATCAGCTGGGGCGGCTACACTTCGTTGATGCTCGCGTCGCTGCTCGGGGACCGCCTTGCCGCCGGCTTCTCCCTGTACGGATCAGGGTTCTATCCTCTGTCTGATCCCGGCATAGGCTCGGCTGTCGGCAAATTACCGGCAGATGAACAGATGGTGTGGATGCAGAATTTCGACCCAGGCCCCCGGGCAAAAAACATCAAGGCGCCTTTCCTGATGTATCCCGCCGCCAATGACATATACTTCCTGCCACCTGCCGTCATGGCGACGTATGACAGGATAGGCGGATCCAAATACATCTGCTTTGGTCCGAACCAGAGCCATTGGATCAATCTGCCGGGCGGTACGGTCAGCTGGACAGGGCCGACATTTACAGACATGGAACCGGCCTTTTTCCTGCACATGTTAGCCGGAAACAAGCCGCCGCTGCCGCAGTTGAAAATCGTTTCGAAAGACAAAGAACGCCCCGCTTTCGCCATCGAGCACCTCCCTGCGGACGGTGTCTCTTTCTGGGCCTGCTACTCCACAAATGATAACGCACCATGGCCCAAGCGGGAGTGGATTAAGGTGGCTGTGGTCAAAGGGGAGGACGGTATATTCCGTCCCTCCTTGCCAGATGGAATTGCACGATGCGACTGGTATGGCGGAGTATCGTTCACGCTGGCTGCCGGTGCGTTGAAACGGCCAATGAGCCTCAGCACGGTCATCGAGAGATTTGAAGTAAAATAATATTTGGCATGATATCAATCCGGGAGGAGTTCATGACTACGGCAGATAAAACGAAGATTGCCAATTTGGGAAATAGTATAGATGATACTGGATCCAGGATGCTTGACACAAGAGGGTATAAGAATCCAGAAGCCATTATCCAGTATCCTGCATCTGGCCTCCTGCATCCGGCATCCTTTTTCACCCTCATCGAGCTGTTGGTGGTGATTGCGATCATCGCAATCCTTGCGGCCATTCTGCTTCCGACATTGCAGCAGGCGAAGGAACAGTCCTACACCATTATATGCAAGAACAATTTCAAGCAGCTGATGTGCGCCACCATATCCTACACGGTCGACAATGATGAACGGCTGCCGACGCCGCTGTCCACCAACTTGTCCGCAACATACAGGACCCTGTCGGGCGCGACAGACGCGCCCTACACACGCAACATGGAACTCCTTGTCCCGTATACCAGCAGTATTGCAGCATTGATGTCAATAGGAAAATGCCCGAAGGAGGAACAGAAAAGCACATGGGCGGGAAACATCTACAAGGTTGAAGGATACTACTGCGAGTCCCCTGTCCTCGCCTACGTAAGCATCGTGCGGATCCCCAGGCCGAGTAAGAACTGGTTCTTCTACGAGCAGATCTATTATTACGATTCCTACAAGGCTGCTCATTACAGGAAGTCTTTCATTGTCGGATTCGGCGACGGACATGTCGGTAGTTATCCAAGAACGACAAACTATTATACATCTGCCGGCCAGCCCACGGCTGCCGGAGCAATGGCGCACCGGTGGGGCTATGGCATGGCGAACCCGTGGACAAACAGTCCGGCAAACAATGCAGTAGATCCGAATGACGGGGAATTTTAGGCTTTGTCAAGGGAAGTCATCTTTCAATGGAACTCAAATAAACTTAAGGAATTAAGACATGACAAACAGTAAAATGTTAGGATTGGCAGTTCCTGCCATCGTATCGCAGGTATCCGCAGTCTTTGCAAAAATACGCGTTGGGAGGCTAAACAGAGGGTGTCTCTTCAGTTCCCTGCTGCTTGCGCTCATCGCCGCGGCTGGAATGGATAATGCAGCAGCAGCGTCTCCTGAGTGGCCGTATGCGAGCAAGGACGGAAATTTCGAGCTTTGGCTGCCGGGCGACAGCCCGTTGATCAAAGGTGTGTTGATTTTCCCTTTTCACGGGGTTGGAGAGAAGGTGCTGTCGCAGCACCCGCCCCTGCGTACCATGGCGGGAGAGATCCACTGCGCAATCGTGCGGTTCAACAATAAGGGCAAGCTGTCCAACGGCAGCGAGGTTGGTTTTCCCGGATGTTCCAAGTGGCCGCCGAGCGTCCTCCTGGAGGCCCTGTCTGAGCTGGCGCAGCTCAGCGGACATCCGGAAGTGGCCCACGCGCCCCTGCTGCTGTTCGGACACTCGAATGCTACGCCGTTCCTCGGCGGGTTCGCCGAAAAAGACCCGGGCCGCGTATTCGGCTGGATCGCGTTCAATTCTGGATATCCGGCGCAGTTCAACTGTCCGGCGCTTTATCAAATTCCCGGCATGGCGATCTCCGGCGAGACTGACGAGTTATACTTCCAGGACAATGTGGCAGTTGTAGAAAGGCTCCGCGCCGAAAAACATGCCCTGACGCACATGATTATCGATCCTGGCCGTGGCCATTGGGGCGACGCCAACACCTTTACGATTCTCACTGCGTTCATCAGGACGGTGTTCCAGTTGCGCGTGCCCGCCGATGCCGACGCCCGCACGGGGCCTGTCAAGTTGATAGAGCTCCAGGAATCGCAGGGATGGCTGGGGAAGAACGTCGAGGGGACCCGGATCCGCCTTCCCAACTTCACCTGGAAATGGGAAAAACCGGTCGATGTCCGGCAGCTCCTGGAGATTGCTCCGTTCGCCGAGTTCACCGGCGACAAGACCCGGGCCTCCTGGCTTCCTAACGCGGATTACGCCAGGAAGTGGCAGGAGTTTTGCCATACGGGAGTCGTGGGCAGCGGCGGAGCCGCCGCATCAGCCGTGCCGAAGACCGTGGCACCGCCCGAGAACCACTTGACGCCTTTGCCCATCACCGGGCAACCGGGGAAACCGGTGGTTTTGCTGGAGGCCGAGCCGTTGCCGGCAGCCGTGCCCCAGGAATACGGCATGGTTTTTTTGGGCGGAGTGGTGGTCAAGCACAGCGCCGAGCGCGTTGATGTCAGCCGCAGCGCCGTGATCCCGTTCAAGCCCGGCCATGCCGAGTCCTCCCTGACGCTCCGCTATGCGCTCGACGAGCGTGTGCAGCCCGGCAAGTATGCGGTCAGCGCCGCCTTTACGCTGGGAGCCGTCGCCACACAGAAGTTCACTTTCCGTGCCGGCGCCGATCCGGAACATCTGCAGCCGCGTCTGGCCTTCGATCTACAGAATACGGCAGCCTGGAAACTGGCCTGGCAGCAGGGTGTCGGGACGCTCCAACTCGACAAGGAGGACCGCATTCTGGAGATCGACATCCAAGGAATGGCCACCGAGCGCAAGATTCTCGACGCCTTCCTTCTCATTCCGGCGGAACTGTTAGACACACGGGGCGACACAAAGTGACCGACCTGTATTACGCATATGAATAAGTTACGGGCAGTGCCGTACTTCAGGAAAAGAAAGGAAACGCCATGAGAATGGAAAACGTCCCAGAAGAGCTGCGGATCAAGGCGTTTACATTGATCGAACTGCTGATCGTGATTGCGATAATCGCAATTCTCGCGGCGATGCTCCTGCCGGCGCTGCAATCGGCAAAAGAAGCAGCAAAGCGCATCATATGCGCAGGCAATCTCAAGCAGATCGGACTCGCCTGCACAATCTATGCCGGCGACACGTCCGGCGGCTGGTTTCCTGAAGGCGCTGGAAGCGTGCTTGTCAATGAAGACTTCTATGGCAGCTGCCCCACCAACGGTTCTGCTTTCGGGGGAAGACAAAGAGTCCCGCTGGGCATGCACTATACGGGGTGGGAGTATACTGGGAAATTCGACAGGGCAAAAACCGCTCTTGATTCAAATGGTAATCTTCCAATAGATTCATTGGCTTATCTTTGCCCTTCCCGCGAACAAAATGCAGACTATTTCTATGCGTCGCATTTTGCGACGCGAAATTCCGGCCTTACGGGTTCATGCCAATGGAACGTGTTCCGTTCGGCATTTTCCACCATGGATCAAAAGATATCCACCGCACTTGTAGCTTTAGACTTGGGGATCCTCGGATCATTCTTTCCCAATGGAGAGATAAATCATAAGACATCCGGTGCAGGAGTAAATGCAGTATATGGAGACGGCCACGCAGACTGGAGCCCTTTTAAAGAATGCTTTGTTACAGGATATTCACCGCAAGCCGGACAGTATATTCCAAAAGATGCATACAGAATTAGCTATTAAACATGATCGTGTAGAAGAATTGTATTTTTGTAAAGCCCGCAGGCAAGATGCCTGTGTTACATTAAAACCAAAGGAGTTGAAGCATGAAAAGCAGGAACATGTTGGAATTGGCCGCTCTTATCATCATTTCACAATTAACTGCGGTCTCATCATCGCCTGGAGCGAATCATCTTGAACCGCTGCCTGTCACTGGCACGGCGGAGAAACCGGTCATCATCCTTGAGGCGGAGGCGCTGCCTGAAGGAGTTCCAGCCGATCCCTCGGCAGTCACATACGGCGGAAAAGTGCTGTCACACGACGGGGAAAGCTGCACTACAAAAGACTCCTCGGTGATCGTCGTAAAGAAGGGCTACACGGCGACAAGGATTCTGCTCTCCTACACAATCGATCCCAAGCTTAAACCGGGGACATACCGCGTATGGACAGCGCTCCAGACCGGATCAATAGGCGCCCAGAGTTTCACGATCAAGGCAGGGGAGTCGCCTGACAAGCTCGTTGACAGAGCGGCATTCAATCAGACGATAGAAGCTGCATGGAAACCTGCATGGCGGAAAACAGACGGGGCATTGACCATCCTCCCGACCGACTCAACCCTCACCATTGAAATATCCGGACCTACCACGCAAGCCAAGGTGCTGGACGCCTTCCTGCTTGTACCGGAGGAAGCGAAGTAATGCCATCAACATTGGAGGAGTTCATGGATACTATAATACATATCCGTGCATTAGTTTTTCTGAATGAAAATAAATAAGGAGGAAGGATTATATGGAAAAAATCAATACCCTGAGGATGTTTCAAGAAGCAATGGCAAGCCATCTGGAACTGGTGAAAATAACCGCTGCCGTCATCCTTGCATCAGTGTTTTTGCCAATCGGCGGCAAACTTTCCGCTGCGGACTCCGTTCCGGCGGCGAAGACTACGCTGGAGTTGCCGGTGGATCCGGCGAAGACGCCTTGTGTATGGCTGGATGCCAAGCCGCAGGAACAGAAAGGGCAGGTTCCATCCAATGTGCCGGTGGCGTACGCCGAACTTACGGCCAGCAATGCCGACGGGGTATCGTTTGAAGGCAACATGATCGTGTTGCGCAAGGCAGGGTATGCCAGTCAGACCGCCACGTTCCGGTTCAAGTTGCCGGACGGGATCAAGGCCGGGACATACGATATCTGGACGCATTTCGCATTGGGCGGGGTGGCGGCACAGGACTTTGCGATCAGCGTGGGCTCCAGCCCGGACAAGCTGGAACGCCGAGCCGGGTTCCGGCAGTCGAACGGTGTTTCGTGGCAGATGGACTGGCGCAAAGGCGGTGCTGGCGCGAAACTGGAAATCCGTCCCGAGGACCGCTGGATGGAAATCGTGGTTGCTGGCATGGCCACGCAGCAGCGCATGTTCACGGGCTTCCTGCTCGCTGCCGAGACGGAGGAATCGCGCCTTCGTGATGCCGTCGGAGCAATGCAATCGCCTGATGCCAGCCGTCGTTTCTATGTACTCGAGGGGAAGAATCCAGAGGACATCATGACAGTGCTGCGCTGCTTTTCAGAGCGTAAGGAGGCGATGAAGAACAAAGTGGATGTTCAACTTCTAAGCGGAAAGGAAGCCCTTGCCGTGGCGGCGAGTGCCGTCATATCAAAACTTCCCACACTGGTGGCGGCGGTACGCGGTGTGCCTCTCGCCTCGCTGGAACTTCCGGCCACGCAGGAGACGGTGTCTGGATTCATCGATGCCGGCCGTTCCCCGTCCGTGATCCTCGAATGCGGAAAAGGAAACAATTCGCCATCGCCAGAAGACGTTCCCATCCTCTACGGCGAACTGACGGCCAACGATGCCGAGCAGGCCCAGGCATCCCAGCGGGAGATCATCCTGAAGAAAACGGGATACGCCAGCACGACAGCCACTCTGAGATACGCACTGAACGGACAGATCAAACCGGGACAGTACGACGTGTGGACCTTCTTCGCCCTGGGTGGCCTTGCCAGGCAGGAGTTCACTGTTTGCGCCGGTGCCGATACGGACAAACTACAGACGCGCACAGTGTTCTCGCAAGACAATGCCGCCTCCTGGGAGAGGCACTGGCAGAAAGGCGCGTCAATCAGACTCTACCCTCAGGACCGCTTCATCGATATCACAGTGAAGGGCATGCAGACTGGCACGAAGATCCTCGATGACTTCGTTCTCGTCCAGGAGGCGCCATTGCCGGAGGGAATAACGCCTGAAAGCGGCGCCTGGCGTTCCGCGGTCGAAGGACTCAAGGCTGCCTCGCCCAAGTGGCGGATCTGGATACTGGAGGGCGAAAAGGCCGCCGAGTCGGACATTTTCTACAAACAATTGACTGAATTGCCGGAATCGGTGAGGAACACCTGCGTCTCCTCTGTCTTCCTGGGGGCTAAAGCGGAGGAACTGGCCCGGAACCTGGGCATCGAGCGGCGTCCGGCCCTGATGCTAATGGATGACCACTATGCATTGCGAGGGGTTCTGACGGCGCAGGCGAATGCGGCGCAGGTCGATGCCTTCCTCAAATCCACCACCGGAAATGGATCCGCACCCGGTCCGTTTCCCGTAAGGCCGCGCATTGCGGCGGCCGCATCGCAGCCGCTCGAAAATGGCGCTCCCAGAACCTGGCTGACGGTGTGCGGATGGTACGGACCGGCCGGATTTTCGCTCTGGGGGGTGGACGCCGAAATGCGGATGCGTCCGAATCCAGCCGACCCATGCGCAGTCACGCATTTCGATGGCGGTTTCAAGACGAATTGGGCGGAGAATACTGCATCCGACGACGGTCTGCTTGTGCTTCAGCAGAAATCGATCGACTATACATGGGCACGGGGTGTAGGCTATGCCCACATCTATCTCGATGTCGAGAAGGATGTGGACTGCGCCCTGCATCTGGCGCACACGGGAATCGGAACTCAGGGATGGCTGGATGGCCAGCCGCTTGTATTCGACAAGGATCCGGCGCCTCCTGCGGACTTCGCACGTCTGCAGGCGTTCAAGCCATCCGCAGGCGAAACGGCGACCGGCGTCACGGATCAGGGCGGCAGGATCAATGTTCAACTCGGGCAGAGCGTCGCCCCGCAGACGGCACCCCTGATCCTTAAGGCGGGGCGGCACCGCCTGCTGATCAAACTGATCACGCAGCAGCCGGCAGGTCAGACGTTCGCCTTCATTGCGCGGTTCACGGACGCCGAAGGAAAGGCCACGGCAGGAGTGCGTACCCAGCTGGGCGATCCGGACTGCGCCATGGAGCTTCAGGCCGAGGTACGGCGGCTGACCTCGCGGGTCACGGTTGACGCGCCGGCCAATCTGCCGCATCAGGGGCAGCCGCTGAAACTGCGGTACGATCTGCGGCACGAGGGTGATACGACGATCCCAATCGTGCCCTTCGAAGCCCGGCTGGTCCTGGAGATCACGGACTACGACGGCAAGGAAGTCCTGCGCCGCGAAGTCACCCGGCAATTCCCCGGCGTGGCCGAGTTCGACCTGGGCAATGCGCCGGTGCGCGGCTACTACGCAGTACAGCCGACACTATACACGCCGGACGGCAAACTGATCATGACCTGCGTGCCCGACGGCTTCAGCGTGATTGGCGGTACGGCCAGCCAGTTTGCCCGCCGCGAGCAGAAGAAGATGGCGGTCACGTATTACTTTATGGGCGCGGGCGAAGGGGCGACGTACAAGACCGCATTTCCCTGGATGACCCGCGCGGGCATCTACCGCAACATCGGATCCAATCCCGATTTTCCGATCGAGTTGGCCGAGGCCGCCAAAGCCGCCGGGATTATTCTGACCATGGATTTCTGGGACCAGCACAATGGCTATACGCAGGCATACCGGGATGAACTGGCCAAGCGGGCGGCGCCCTATACCCGCTGGTACAAGTCCTACAACGAGATCGATATTCACCCGGCGATACGAAAGACGCCCGAGCACTGGGTGGCCCGGAGCAAGGGCGAGTATGAAGCGGCCAAGGCGGCGCGGCCGGACGCCTTCTATGTGGGGGGGAGCCTGGTGTACCCGGGCACCGGCGACTGGTTCACGGAATGCCTCAAGCTCGGTCTGGATCAATACGTGGATGCCTGGGATGTGCATTGCTATCCGCAACAGGCGCCCACCCTGGAAGGTTCGATGTCCAATTCGCCGAATGAGACGGAGCTTGGCGTCCTGAACTGTTACAAGCGCATTGGCAGAACCAACACCAAGCCGTTCTGGATCGGCGAGACCGGGGCGCGGGCGTCGCACGGCTACGACGCGCGCCGCTGGCAGGCCGACACCGTCGCCAAGATGACGGCCTGTGCATGCAGCCGGAACGACTTCCAGTACATCGGATTCCTTATTCCGTGGTGGCTGCCGAATACAGGGACGCACGCAGGACTGCGGGCTGGAATATGTGATATTTCAGTCACCCACATGCCCGCCGAGGCGGCTTATTATACGGCCAGCGCGCTGATCGATGGATTTGCCTACACGCGGCTCGATCTTGGGAAGGATATCCAGGCCGCCCGCTTCGGAGAAACCCTCATGCTCTGGACTTTGGGAGCGCCTGTTGACTGCGATGTCACCCTGGGCGACGGCGAATGGGTCATTGTGGATGTGGTTGGGAGAGTCGGCAAGTTGGAGGTGAACGGCTCCGGCCTGGCGAAAATACGCCTCACCACCAGCCCGGCCTACATACTGAACAAGCAGCAATACGAGAAACTTACCGCTTTATGAGGCGTATCTCCAAGGCGGATATTTCAAACAAAGGAATTCTATATTATGGGTAGAAGTTATTTATCAATTCCGGCAATGCTCCATGTGGCAGCCTGCGCCCTCTGCCTGATTTTTTCAGGCTCTCTCCCCGCCGTCGCCGCAGAGGACACGTCAAAGGGCGTGTGTTACGCGCCGCAGACAGAGCAGCAGCCTGTCATTGATGGCAATCCAGTGGAATGGGATAATCGGCTGTTCAACACTGCGGCGCTGGATCGGGATGTGACAGACTCTGACTGGTACCAGTACGCCTTTCAGTTCGACGATGAGAATCTGTATGTGTGCTTGAAAGTGGCGGACAGCACGCCCATGCGCAACGCCTACATGCCCGGCGAGATGACCTGGAGGGGGGATCTGCCGGTGTTGCGCATGGCATCCAAGCCAATGAAGCTTATGCCAAACGCGGCATATGGAAAAGGGGAAAACAAGGATCTTGAGTATATCCATTGGATCTCGTTATGGAAAAATCTGGATTCCGGATCGGACTACATTGAAATTACCCGGATGGCTTCAAAGCTGGAAAGGTATGTGAATGTTCCCTCGACAGGCGCAAAATGCGCCTTCAGCACCTGGGCGGACGGCAAGGGCTACAACTGCGAGGCGAAGATCCCGTGGAAACTATTGAACGTCGAAGGACCCGGTGTCAGCGCGCAAACCCGTTCACTGTCCCTGCCGATGTACATTGACATGCACTACTCCATCGATGCGCAGGGCAAACAGGATGGAGTCAAGCTTTCCGCCAACTACAGAAGCGATCCCGGCATGTGGGGCTTCAACCGGTGGGACATCTGGGGCGAGATGGTTCTCAAGGCCAAGGGAGAGGAATTTCCCGCAGCCGCAAAACTCACACCCCGCAGCATGGCTGCAATTGAGATTTCCATCCCTATGAAAGACAAGGGAATGGTAAGCTGCAACATTCGCGATGAGAAAGGCAATATCATCCGCTCTTTGATTAAGGAGGATGCCAATGGCCCGTCGCAGGTACTGCGCTGGGACGGCAAGGACCGCTTTGGGAAATATGTCGGGCCAGGCTCGTACCGGTATGAGGCGCTGACCGCGCCCGCACTACAGGCCCGCTATCTGGGCTCGGTGGGCAGTTCGGGAACCCCTCCCTACGAGACTGCGGACAGTCTTGGCGGCTGGGGCAGCGATGTCAACTATCCGCACGGGGTCGCCTCCGATTCGACTGGTGTTTATTTCCTATGGATGCAGTCCGATGCCTCCGGATGTACTCTCGTCAAGCTCAATCACGATGGCAAAACACTGTGGCGGACGCGTACTCCGGCGCCGGGAGCTTCTTTCGGCAACTACTCCGACATCGTAAGCAATGGAAATTGTGTATATGTCGTCTGTGGAGCCGTACCAGGAGCACTTCCACAGGTGATGTGCGTGGATCCCGCGACCGGACGCGCCGACCCGTCCCGGATGTTGGCGTTGAGCGGCGAGTCTCGCCAGCCGGCGATCGGACTTGTCGCCCCGGGAATTGCCATTTCCAAGGATCGAGGATATGTGAGCCTGTTCTTTGAGAACAAGATCAAGGTGTTCGAATTGTCAACGATGAAGATCGTCGGTGAGCTGGCGCTGGATCGCCCCCATGGGCTGTGCGTGGGCCCGGAGGGCAATCTTTACGCCATCAGCCGGGGCGGCGATGCCGCTCAATCCAAGATTGTCGTCTTTAGAAATGGAGAAGGAGCCGCTGAGGACTTCATCACCGAAGGACTGGACCGTCCGGCGCATCTTGCGCGTTTTTATGATGGGACGTTTCTGGTGAGCGACCCCGGCGACAAGAGCCATCAACTCAAGTTCTTTTCGGCTGACGGCGGGAAACTGCTGCGGACGATGGGGCGTCCCGGCGGACGGACATGGATGGGTAGCTATGAGCCGGAGAACTTCCTGCGTCCCTGGCGCGTGGCCGTGCTGGCGGATGACAGTTTCATGGTCGCAGAAGAAGCTCCGCCCTGTGTCATCTCAAGATTTTCCAAGGAAGGACAGTTGCTGAAGCGCTGGTTTGGATCGCCAGGCTACGGCGCGCCATGCTTCGCGTTTGAAGACAAGCCGTTCGACATCTTCTACGGATTGTATGGGGATGCGCTTGAAGACCATCGCGCCCGCAACGTGAAAACGTCCTATACCGCATTCGCCCGTGCGTCACTTGACGAAAAAACAGGAAACTGGTCGGGACCGGCAGCATCCTGGTGCCCTGCCCAGGCAGGATGGCCGCAGGCATTCCACGGGCTTTTCATGAATCAGCTCCTGCCGATCAGCGCCAGCGGAAGGCGGTATGCCGCAGGCAGCCACATATCCGGTCATTCAGGCCTGATGGAACTGACCGGTGATCGCCTTGTCCCGACCATGAGCATATCCACAACGTCGTCAAACAGCGAGCTCGTCTCCTACGTTACCGATGCGAATGGTGCAATAACCGGGGAGGACCGGAAAAATATCCCGCGGGTGGGCGGTGACTGGTTCTGCCTGAATGTGCAGAGCAATCTGGACATCTACTATCAGGGCGAGAATAAAAGCATTGTCCGTGTCCCCTTCAGCGGTATCGACAAGCAGGGAAATCATCGCTGGGATGTCGATGACGCCCGGACGGTCGTCGCTGATTTCGCGCCGGGTATTGATGTGAAACAAATGCGCGGACACCGTCACGGCGTCTGCGGCATCCGGGTTGACCGGCAGGGAGCTTTGTACGTCGCATGGACGGCGGGCCCCGCCTCCCAGGGACTGTACTGGTCGGCAAGCCTCACCCAGACGCGCGTCAGCAAATTCGATTCCGCAGGCAAGCTGCTGTGGGAAGCGGGTAACAAGGCAATGTCACGCAGAAAAGACGGCGAAATCTACGATTTCTGGATGGTCGGCGGCCTGTTTGACGAGGACAGGTATCTGGCCGTCGGCGATGAAGCCAGCATGATCCATTACTTCACCGACGACGGTTTCTACCGCGGACACATTCTTAATGACCTGTCGTCCGGACAGCGCGGGCCGTACACAGGAAGCTTTGAGTCCTTCTCACAGGCACTGACCTTCAAGGACGGCAAGTCTGGCAAATACTACGCCTATCGGGGGCTCAACACAGCACCCTGCATGTATGAGGTGACGGGATTTGGCGGCGAGACCCGCAGCAGCGGCACGTTGGATCTCAGCGAGAAACTGCTGGCGGAAATGGCAGAGGGCAATACCGCCGCACCACAGGCCGGAACAGGTTCCATCGCGCAGATAAACCGTATCGCCGACATGAAGTCCATCCAGTGGGAAAAACTCACACCAGCGATGATCGTGTCGGGATTGGATGAAAAAGGCCGCGTATACACATGTTTCGATTCCACCAACCTGTACGTGCGCTTTGATCTGGAGGTGCCCCGTCCGCTGGTCAACCAAGCGCAGTCGCCGGAAGTGCTGTTCGCCGGCGGAGACAGCGTATCTCTCTACTTCGGTCCGACTGGATCTGTGCGTACGGATACACCCGGAACCTGTCGCATCATGGCCGCTCCTCGTCAAGACGGCGGTATGCACATAATCGGCGTAAAACCTAAAACAGCAGGGGAGAAAAAAAACTACACCTACAACTCCGACACACGCCAGATGGCCTGTGAGTGGCTGGGCGAAATCCCGGGAGCGGCAGGCTCTATCGAAAAAAACAGGAATGGCAAGGCGCAAAGCCTGATAATCCGGATTCCATTGGCATTCTTCGAGGGCGGGTTGTTCAAACCGGGTGGAAAGCTGCGTGTCAATTACGAGATGACTCTGGCCGATTCTTCCGGCAAGCGCGCCTCCGAGCGATACTGGGCCGTACCACCCACCGGAGCCAACGCCACGCTGGTGAACGAAATCCTGTCGAACGCGCTCTTCTATCCGGAATCGTGGCAGGAGACGTCTCAATTTCCAACCCTCTCCTTTCCCGGTGATGGGAAATAAACGAAAAAGCATGTAAAGTTCATAGAAATAAAGGAGGTGGATGAAATGAAAACAATTAAGCCGGAAAAACGGAAGCCATTCACATTGATTGAGCTGCTCGTTGTGATTGCGATAATCGCAATCCTGGCGGCTATGCTGCTGCCGGCATTGAAGAACGCCAAGGACATGGCCAATCGGATAAGCTGCACAAGCAACCTCAAGCAGATCGGGCTCGCCGCCGCTCAATACGGGGGTGACTTCAACGGATGGTTTCCCGAAGGCGCAGGCGATGATTTCTACGGCAGTTCCGCCACCAACGGTTCTGCTTTCGGAGGAAAACAGAAACTTCCATCAGGCATGGCTTATTCAATGGGACCATGGTTTTCTGCTAAATTCGGCAGGGCAAAAATATCTCTTGATTCAGGAGGATATCTTCCGACAACAGCCTCGGTTTACCGCTGCCCTTCCGTCAATTCCCAATACGCAGGAACGGGCGGCATCTACAGCTATGTCTATGCGGCACATTATGCCACGGCCAACTCAGGTCTTTGGACAAATGATGCATGGTTTGCTTTCCGTTCCGCATACTCGATTTTTGATAGGAAGATATCCGATGCTTTGATTGCATTGGACACGGCTATCCCGATAGGAGGCACAAATTATCCGATCGGATTTGTAAACCATGACAGGTCTTCCAAAATATCCGGAGTAAACGCAGTCTATGGGGATGGACACGCATCCTGGAGCCCCTACAAGGAATGTCTTATCACCGGATTTGGAGCGCAGGCCGGACTATGCATTCCAAAAGAAACATTCAGAAACAGCTATTAATTATAAAAACAGAAGGAGTTAAAATATGACAAGCAGGAAAATATTAGGATTGGCAGTTCTTGCCATCGTATCGCAGCTGGCCGCAGTCTCATCATCGCTTGCCGCAAAGCATCTCGAACCGCTGCCAGTCACCGGCACCGCGGAGAAGCCGGTCATCATCCTAGAGGCGGAACCTCTGGATGGGAAGGAGGCTGCGGATCCTGCAGTTTCGCTGTACGGAGGGAAAGTGCTGTCGCACGACGGCAAAAGCTGCGATGCGGGCGACTCATCGGTGGTTCTTTCTCAGCCAGGATACAAGTCTTCGACCGTCACGCTTTCCTACACCCTTGATCCCAAGCCGAAAGCGGGTAAGTACAAGGTCTGGACCGCATTCACCGTCGGAGGAACAGGCGGCAACAAATTCACGATCAGCGGCGGAAAGACACCGGACAAGCTCAGCCGCAGGTTGGATTTCGCGCAACAAAACCTCGTGTCATGGAAAGTCGATTGGCAGAAAGCGGCAGGAACACTCGTCATATTTCCATCCGACACGACACTGACTATCGAAGTTGCGGGAATGGCTTCCGACAAAAAAATACTTGATGCATTCCTTCTTGAACCGATCGAGTTATTTCCCGCCGACATGACTGAAGCCAGCGGCGACCTGCGCGCCTCGCTAGCCGGAACACAGGAGCCTTCAAAGGCATCGCAAAGGCTCTATGTCCTCGAAGGGACGGATGTCAAGGCGATGGATGACATGCTCATAGGAATTTCACCGGAAACGCTTGCCGGAATGGATGTGACATATCTGATGGGGGGCGAGGCCCAGGAGGCGGCAAAAAGCATAGGCCTCAAAGAACTGCCGTCATTGATAATGGCTGATGGAGCCTATAAGATTCTTGGCGCACTTGGAAAGGGCTCGACAAAACCAAATGTGGAACGGCTGCTCAAGGACGGTGCTGGATCAGCACCGCTTCCTGCTTTCCCGCAGATGACCACCCCTGCCCCGAAGGCATTCGTCGGCGGCAGACCAGCCGAATGGCTAATTGCAGGCAACTGGTGCGGTCCGTGCGGCATCTCCTTGCAGGGCATTGACGTGGAAAAGACGCTCCGCCCCAGCGCCGGAGACCCCTGCATGGTCATGCAGTTCGACACTGCGAAACCAACCCAATGGAAGGCCATCCCTCTTGCCGAGACTGGAGCATACGTCATTGAATCACCGACTGCAAATTATGTCTGGCCGCGTGGAACTGGAAATGCATTTCTATATTTCAAGGTGGATTCTGAAACTGAGGCTATCCTGCATGTCGCACAGAGCGGCATCAGGACGGCGGGCTGGCTTGATGGCGAACCGTTGAAGTTCGGCCGGGAGGATAAGACGCAAGCTAAACTCACAGGCATTCCGGAAAATGCGGCGGGGCGCACCGACCAGGGCAACACATTCGAAGTAAAAATCGAAGGGAAGGAAGGCGCCGTGGCTGCACCTCTCACGCTTTCTCCGGGATGGCACCGGCTGATGCTCAAGCTCGTGATGCAGCACAAGGAAAAGGAGACCTTCCAGTTTGCGGCCAACCTCACGGATAAAAACGGAAATCCCCTACAGGCGGTTGGCTGCGTCGTCGATCCCGAAACTGATCCAGCTCTTCACGCTGCCGCACAGAGGCTGGTTCCCTATATGTATGCCAACGACCCCATTAGTCTTCCGCATCCTGGAGAAGCGCTCAAGTTAAAAGTCGAATTCAGGAATTTTCCTTTGTCCACATCCAATGGGTCACCGATTCCCGCACTCCCGCTGACTGCGAAACTCGTATTGGTTATGACCGACTATGACGGAAATGAGATCGCAAGACGAGAACTCGGAGCCAGTCTGCCCGGAAAACTAGAAGTGGATTTCGGTCCAGCGCCCAAGTGTGGATATTATTCCATACGTCCAACGCTCCTATCCCCAGACGGCAAGAAAATAATTGCAGTATATCCTCCAGATGGATTCAGCGTCATAGGAGGAACGGCTTCACAGGAAAAACGCAAAGATGCCAAGAAGATGTCCACCACCTATTATTTCCTGCCTAACAACCCCGACAAACACCATCGCGACGGCGTGTCGGTGAAAAGCACGTTCGAGTGGATGAACCGGATGGGCATCTACAGGAATGTCGGCTCGAGCCCTGGATTCAGCAAGGGACTTTGGGATATGGCACAAGAAATGGGCATCATCCTTTCCGCCGATTTCTGGGACATTCACAATTCAGAGACGTCCGAACAGAAAAAAGCGTTGGCCAAAGAAACCGCCGCTTACGGCAGATGGTACAAGTCGTTCAATGAAGTGGATATCCAGGTGAAAGTCCGCGGTACGCCGGAGAATTGGGTCAATCGGACTAAAATGGAATACGCGGCAGTCAAGTCTGCACGCCCGGACGGCTTCTATGTCGGCGGGAGTCTGGTGCGAGTTGGAGCCCCAGATCAGAAAGGCTGGTTCGAGAATTGTTTGAAACTGGGACTGGACAAATATCAGGATGCCTGGGATGTTCATGCCTATCCACAGAATCCGCCAGTACTAGGAGGCTCCATCTCCAACTCGTCAAATGAAACCGAACAGGGTGTTCTCAACACCTACAAAAAGATAGGCCGAATCAACACCCTGCCCTTCTGGGTCGGAGAAACCGGTGCGCGTTCATGTCATGGCTATGACTCCCGCCGCTGGCAGGCGGAGATGGTTGCAAAGATGACCGCATGGGCCAATTCACGCTCGGACACACAGGTCATTTCCTTCCTCATCCCGTTCAGCTATTCGAGAAACACACCGACGCTGGAAGGTAAAATCCAGGATGCCGAAGGCGACATCCAGGCGGGACACCAGCCCGCCGAGGCGGCCTATTATACCGCCAGCGCATTGATCGATGGGCTTCCATATCGTAAAGTCGACTGCTCTGACTCCAGTATTCAAGCTGGATATTTCGGGGATACACTCATGCTCTGGACCACAGGTACGCCTGTCGATCGCGAGATTACCATTGGCGACGGCGACTGGCTTCTTGTAGATGCCGTAGGACGTGTGACTCCGTTGCAGAAGGAGGCGTCGGGAACGGTAAAGACGCACCTCACTACCAGCCCAGCCTACATCCTTGACAGGAAGTCATATGAAAAACTGACAGCGTTCTGAACTGGAAATCGTGCTGGAGGCGGATTCCTCATCTTAGAGCCCGCTAAAAATGATTGGAGCGGGTGATGGGAATCGAACCCACGTAGCCAGCTTGGGAAGCTTACCACTTACGCCCACTTTTATTAATAATGCGTAATTATGCGTACTTTTACTTGACTTACCACCTTCATCCTTGCATATTCTAGCGTCAGTTAGCATTGACTGTCAAGATGCGGTTACAATCAATAACATAAGGATATTTAAGATGTCGGTATTCCGGAGAAAAACAAGCGCAGGCCTTACTGAAGAATATCATTACAGGTTCAAGAGCAAAGGTAAAATCTATGTCGGAGTCTGCGAAAACTGCCATAACAAGGAAATGGCAGAAAAATACGAAAAGGAATTCCGCAATAAAGTTTTTGCATTAAAATCTCAGAAAACGCTTAAGGGCCTTGTCGAAAACTATAGGGATATCCTCTCAGGCGAGATAAAACTCCCCCTTGAAGATGTCTATCCAAAATATAAGGACATGATTGAAGGCGGCAAGGAACAGAAGAATCTTGTATTAATCAGATGGAACAACTTCAAGGAATTTATCAACAAAAATTACCCGGACATAGAATATATCAATCAGATTAGAGACAACCATGCATTGGAATATAGAACTAGCTTAACGGCCAATGGCATCTCAATAACCAGGAAAGCCAAAAGAGGTAAATCCAAAAAAGATGTATTCAAAAAAGTTCAATCTCATATATCCAATGAAACAAAGAACAAATATCTTGGCACTATAAAAAGTATTTTTAAAAAAATGTCCATCACAACTAAGATGACCGCAAATCCATTTGCCAACATCGAAAGTTTCGATAGAAACGCCATAGAACGGGAAGCCTTCACTCTAGAAGAACTCAAAAAGATTGGAGAAGCCTCAAAAGGCACCTTACTATACCCATTATTCCTAACCGCACTGTGTACAGGACTTCGAGAGGGGGATATTTGTACTCTCCAATGGAAGGAACTCGACTATACTATTGGTTCAAACGGATTTATAAAAAAGAAGACTGGCAAAACCGGCAAGGTTGTCGAAATCCCAATTCTTGACCCACTGAGAAATTATCTGGACGAACAAACCAAAGAAGGAAAATATTGCTTCCCGGAACTGGCAAATCTTTATCTCAATCATAGAAAATCCATAGGCAGTAGAGTAACGACCTTCTTGAAGAAAATCAAAATAGAGAAGATGCAGCCCCGTGAAAACAGAGCAAGAAAAACTTCGGTGAAGGACATACATTCATGCCGGCATACTTTCGCGTATCTTGCCGCTAAGCATGGGGTTCCATTCCCTGTCGTTCAAAAAATACTCGGGCACGTAACTGACAAGATGACCGAGTCGTATATGAATCATGCCACTCTAGAAGAAAGGGAAAGTAGCATGAAGATGATTCCCGACTACTTGAACGGCAAGAATGAAATATCAACAACACTTACAGACAAGGATCTTATAGTAAAAATCAAAGCCGTTCTGGAATCACACAAGTCTTCCCCTTTAAAAAAAGAATTAACACAACTTTTTAAATAGTACTGTCAAAGCCCCCCTGCCCTATATGACAGGTAAAAATTAAGCCACATACGAATCCTTTTCGGGCACATCGTCACCGTATATGAAATAGTCAGCATCATCACAGTCTGCGCTTTCATCGGGGGCCTCGTGTTTCGCGGCAGGTGTTATTGCCTCGCCATTCGAACACTGTGATATGAAATCCTCAAACCTGTCGGATTCATCAATATCCTCCCAATCCATGTACGTCACGTCCCACACGACGTCCCAAACAATATGCTTAAGCGGATGACTCATGCTGTAAATACTGGCGGTCACGGACTTAATCTTCTCATAAGCCTCGTCTATTGAAGCATACGTCAGCAGTTCTCCGGGATCGCCAAAGGCTCCCAGCAAGTCAAGCTCGCTGCGCCAATGCACATCTCCGATCTTGCAGCCAGCAATAAACAGTGAGGCTCCTAGGAATGCGCCCAGGGTGCTGCCATCTTCATCGGTGAAGTTAATATAGGGATCGAATAGATGGTCCATCTTCTCAAAGTATTCCTCAGTCGATATTGCCCACTTCCCATGGCCGAAGAGCTCCATACCTATGAGCTCGTAGTAATATTCCGATTTCGCCAGGAGACCCAGGGCCTTGATCCTTATGGCCAGTTCGAAACAAGAGTAGAAGTTCTCCGATAAAGGGTCCATGGGATTGTTATAAAGAGCCTCCATTTCACTGTCACCTTCCGAGAGATGTGAACCTGCAATGAAAGCAGAGCGGCATTGCTCAACGCCGTAAATGTCGGCGAGAATCTGTCCTGATATATGCGAGAACATATACATTAGAGGGATGGGAAAACTAATGTCAAAGAGAGACTTACCGGGCTGCGGCATATTCTCGTTTTCTTCGCGACCAAAAAAATGACCCAGCTCGTGGCCCAAAAGGCATCGCATCTCGCCTTCCGTCATCAGTGGAATTTCCCTGCGGCTAATCAGGATCACTCCTGTGCGACGTGTTCGTATTATCGCCATGCCAGCGGAATGAGCCTCCCCGACCATGAGTGTCAATCTTCTGCCGCAGGGATTCCTCCTCATCATGTCATTGAATATCCGGCACAGCTGAGGAAATTCCTCCGGAGTGGCCTGGACGGCATCGCGGAGGACAAAATCCTGTTCGGCTTTAATTGACTTATGGGAATTCATCTCTTGCCTTTCACTCGTCTTCTTAACCGGTCAATTTATTAGGCAGTTCTTCTCCTGTAAAACAACTTGCCACCCTTCTTCAATATGAAATACACCATACCGCATATTGTTATCACGACAACCAGTCCAACAATGATCGGCATGAACAATGCCGATATCGATATTCCAGCTGAGCCTACAGCTTCGCCAGTAGCGACTACATGATTGCCCACGCCTCCAGTAGATACAGTGGACAATGCCCGGGTTCCTACGGTCACAAGCTGCACACCAGTAGCCACTCCTCCGCCCCCGGTTATGCCAATGCACCACGAATACAGCGGCGACATGTCAGCTGGCATGACCGAAACGGTCATCAACATTCCAGCGATTCCTGCAGTAGGAGTCGCAATACTGTCCAACGTGTTATCTAGCAACGGAAAATAGTAGACGGTTATTTCAGCAACAGTTGCGGTTGAGAACGCTATTAACGCCGGCCATGAGCCAATCCACATCCAACCATCCCTGAGTTCCAGCATGCCACACTTGGCAGCGATGCTGACGACCAGGAACGGCAGGAATACACGGAGTCCACAGGCCGCCGACAGGCATATTCCGAGGCATACCGCCGTGACAATTTGAATCATAAAGTACCTCTCTATTGCATCAATTTATTACCAGAGTCGTGCGATTCGAAAATCGATTTGCCACCCTCAGTATATGTTAGATAAAACATGACATAGAATAATATCATGACAATCGCACTAACTATGATCGGCATGGATAGTGCCCAGACAGATATTCCAACAGAGCCTAAAGATTCGAAAAAGAAGAATATACGGTGGTTAACAAGAATAAATGGATCACGCGAGTTTAAAGGGGGCCTCGCACCTGCGGCTACCAGCCGCACAGACGTGGCCACGCCTCCGCCTACTATGATCCCCGTGCACCATGTGTACAGAGGCGACATGTCGGCAGGCATTACCGCGACGGTCATCAGCGTCCCCGCGATCCCCGCAGCTGGAGTCGCAATCGAATCCAGAGCGTTGTCGAGCCATGGGACATAATAGGCGGTAATTTCAACAACGGTTGCGGTTGAGAACGCAATCAACGCCGGCCATGAGCCTATCCAGAGCCAACTGTCCCTGAGTTCCAGCATGCCACACTTTGCAGCGATGCTGACAACCAGGAACGGAAGGAACACGCGGAGGCCGCAGGCCGCCGACAGGCAGACACCTAGGCATATCGCCGTGACAATTGAAACCATAAGCACCTCCATCTTTTCTACAGTTCACCCATCCAGGCACATGTGGTCAATAAAGATGTCATGTACGCCGTAAGCAAAACCAGATCGGCGTCTTTTGACATCTTTATCCTCGAAGCCCGTACCACCGTTATATAGTCATCGTAGAACGCACTCACTTCATCGAAGTCTGATTCAGTGTTGTCCCAGTCAAGCAGATCCTTAAGAACTTTCAATATCGTGTTCCTGTTCACAAAAAGGTGGTCTGCAAGATACGAATTTTCCCTGTCATTGTCTGATGCCTTTTTCGCCATAGCGCGGAGATCCTCAAGCATTCCGGCCATATTGTCATAGGAACCCTCGTTGACAAGGGCTACCAAGCTCTTGGACAATGGGAGAGATGGAGCTTTGCCATCCCTGCGGCTCAGGAGAATGGCGAAGTATTCCTCGTCTTCGCCGATGAACTCCTCTTTAACTCCGGCCTTGCTCCATACGTCGCAGACTTCATCTACACCTCGCTGGTCCGGGTCGTTGACATAGTACATTGGCTTGCCTTGCTTCTCATCATAACCGAGTATTGAAACCCAGTGATCGCCGTCATTGATGCAGAACAGCACCGGATTCCCGGTTTTCAGATGGACGACAAGTCGTCTGTTGAATTTTTCAAAGTTATCTTCTCCGCATACTTGGAGAAACTCTGCCTTCGCCTTGAATTTCCCCGCAGCCTTCCTCAGTTCATCCTGATTAAATCCTCCGGATGTTGTCTTATACCATTTTTTCGGACCTGAATATAACGAGCTTGCCACGTCATCCTGATCTATTTCGTTACCAAACAATGTGAATAAACAGTATGACAGGCCTGTGGGGCCGCAGTTCGCATAGTTCTCCTGCGGCTGGTTCCACGGTGAAAATATTTCATTGGACATTTCAAACTCCTTTATGGTTATTTGCGATGGCCGCAATCCTGGTTCATGCCAGCCTTGACAGCAAAAATTCGCCAGTCTTCGGATGGAATATCATCTTCTGCCTAGTCTCCTCGTTGCGTACCGGTGAAACATCGGCAAGCCTGAACACCGATTTCATGTTATCTGCCTTCCCGACCTTACCGAGCCGTGACGCAAGCTTCTTCTCCCTTTCAACGGAGTCGTCTATGAATTCACTGTCCACGAATGGCGCATTGTGCTCCAGGAATCTTTTTGCATGGAAATGATTACCCTGGACAATAGGTTCACCGTCAAATTCACGGACTGACGATGAATTCCTTGTCCGTTCAAAGATGCAGCCATCGTCGCGCTTTGCACCGCACACGGTAAAAAATACGTTACTGGACAGTGGCGTACTTTTCAGACATGACACCGCTTCACCATAGCTATCGCACTCCTCAAGCACCTCCCTCAGCAGAAACAGGGGACCGAAGTCGAAACCTGGATCCTTTACCGAAGGCGCATAGTTAATCGAAACAGAATATGCACCTGGAAGCATTCCTGATAACGCACCGGCAAGTCCGAGAATCCCCACAACAACAAACATTCGTTTGCCTTTGTGAAACCTGAAGATCCTAGTTGAGGCACCTATCTGCTTTAAATCCCAGTCCACCGACCTGAAATGCAGCATCCCGAGTTCGGGATGACTGCAGATCCCGGCGGTACAACCGAAAACACTGTTCCAGGCATTGATCGCAGTGTCTCGAACCGCAATCGCAGTGGTAATGGTCTTATAGGCAGCCGGATGCTCATACGGAAACGCCAGGCAGAATTGCGTCAGTTCAAAGTTACATTGAAGAGAAAGCAGATCCTTTGTTGATTCACCTAGAAATTCAGCCATGTATTCGACTTCCCCGACATATCGGCCCCCTGAGTTCTTATAGGAACGCGAGACATATCCTTTCAGCAACCCGATAGCGGCATCTGGAAGCCTGGCTAAATTATTATCGGCTTCGCGTTTCGCCTCACTGAACATCTTTTTCATCTGCGACTTTTCATTAGTCAACACATAAATCCATCGTTTGTCTTCAGGCAGAGACAGATCTATCTCATAAGTTTTTGTCTTATTCGTAAATTTCATTTCAACCTCCCGGCTTGTCTTCCACCGCACTTCGGGCAGCAGAACTTTGATTTACTTCTTTTCGATTTTCCAGCTATCCGGATAACGCATGCTTTGCAGAGGAATCCGCATTTGCTGCATGCGATTCCGGAAACTGCTCTCTTCCGACATGACTTGCAGACACGACCTGTTGGCGGGCCAATCAAAGATTTTATCAGTTTTCCAATCATTCCCATATAGCCACCTCACGTATTTCCTGTTCTATTATTCTTGCTTCGCCTATTCAGACACAGATAACTCAGCCCTTTTCTGCGGCCGCAAAAATTGCATAGCCGCCGTTGTCAATGAACTTACGGTACGGGACATTGAAGTTACCTATCCAGTTGCCGCCTATGTTGGTCACATAGAGCTCTCCATCTCGCTCCCCGTAAATCACTATGTAGTGTTCGCAACCCTCGGCGTATGCCTCCCAGACCGCCAGCACCGGCTGGCCCTTGTCGAGATGATGCCGGATACCGTCCAGCCCGCTGTGAGTATCCATCTGAATCATGTTTATACCATGCCGTGAAGCCTCACAGACAATAACCGCTTCAGGCGTTCCGTCTTCAGCGCTGGGATTGATTTGATCATATATGTCATTGGGATCCAATTCTGGCCTGAAATAGCAAATCAAAGTTGCTGCAGCGCTTGCGCCGCAGGCCCAGCTGTTCATTTGCAGATAGGCCGCCCGCAAAGGCAGAGTACGCGCATTGGTAGCCGGTTTAACGCAGTACAGGCCTTTGCCGTGCATGCGGTAGGCCGTATCAGCGATATTCTTGAGCAGTGTTATACAGCTCATAAATCTCCTTATAGTTAAAACCGAAAGCACAAGCCTTCGGTCAGATTATTATAATCGGAGGAAATCAACCAAACGTATGATTGACCCAGTTCCCGACTATGGTTCCCTCGTCCCATTTGAAAAAGTGGTTTATGGCGTTGCCGACCAAGGTTCCGCTCCGCTTTCCCCGGATTCCCGGACGGAAAGCATTCTCAAGCCTCAAGGGAATATCCTTGCCTGCCATCTTCATGACAAAGAGAGCGCCTTGCAGATACCCTCGCGCACAATCGGCATTACTGCGTCTGCATCTGGCCTTCTTCTTCCGGCTGACAAGGATAATGCCGGTAATATTATCCGAACACCACTTATAGGGTTTCGAATATGGCTCGGTTCGTAAGGAATCGACTATCCTTACACCCCTGGAGTTGACATCGGATATCACTATCCAGTGTCCCCATTCAACAAGCACCAGGGCTGGATGCCCAGATGCTATATGACGCCTGAGCCTGTTCCTGTAATCAATATCGGACACTACGAGAGTGTCCATCTTAAAACCATCCTCGTTGAGAACGGCAAACATATCTGGAGGATACGTCCCATGAGCATCGGCATATTTGTACTTTCCAATGCCGGCCTTCACTTCGTGCAGGAACTTCTCAAGCTTATCCCTACCGGGAAGGCACGGTAGGAATCCATGGTCCACGCCAAGGCGTACTCTCAAATTCCTGTCACCGAGCCTGTAATAATTATATACGGCCAGCAATGCGCAATACCCGCAGGAGACTCCGTCCTCCTGCGGAACCGGAGCTATATTCAATCTATCAATTCCATGTTTTCTTTTCAATTTTCAAACTCCTTTGCATAATCGTCAGTATTGAAGTCAGGCCTTTTCAGCTTTAACATCTATGATTTGCTCTTCTCTAGCCCTCCACCTACTGTACTTCTCAAGTTCGCCCTCGATGATCTTATAGCACAGATACATCAGCGAGACATCGTCCAGCACGCCTATAAAAGGAATTGCATCCGGAATCAAGTCAAGAGGACTGAGCACATATATCAGCGTAAATATCAAAACGCCGATGCACCACCACGGCAGATCCCTGTATGTACCGCGCCACCAGTCCCTGAGCATGAGGAAAAGCATCCTCATCCTGCCGATGAACTGCACGATCGACATCTTCCATTTTTCTTCGCTGGTCATTTTATCATTCCTCCTGTTAAGTGGAAATTCCGTTAATGCCGCCAGCACATTCGAAGTCGAACGCCTGCGGATTGTCCATCCATTCAAAGTCGATCAGCTTCACGTGCGGCGGCATGATCGCACGGAGCCCGCTTTCAAGTCTCTGCATCGCTTCCGCAAGCAGCGGAGCTCCAGCATGCGCCACATGATTCCTTGCCTCAGAAAACATATCGGACATGATCGAGTTCCTGTCGGCCTCGTTCAATCCGTTCCAGAAATCATACCACCTGGACCTGTCCTCTACGTTCACGGTGCGAGTCTCCAAGGATAAGATTTTAGGACGTGGAATCTTGACCCTTACATGATATGACTTTCCTTCAAAGAACCTCGCCAATACACCCTCGCCACCCACCGGAATAAAATCAAATATGCAATACTTCTCCTTCAGATCGAAACCGGCCTTGACAACATACAAATGCCGGCAAGCAGCTTCCTTGGAAGTGAAAGGCAACGGAATTCCTAGGAATCTCCTGTTGTTTTTCTGCCAATTATAGTTGTGCTCGAACTCCCCTCTGGCGGTGGCGATCTCAAGTATCGCAGTTATCTGCTGCACTGTAATCCTGTGATCCTGTGTCGAGACCCTGCATCCGGAACCAAAGAATTTTTCGATGGCACGGCACGCGCTCTTGGTCCCATCCTTGGCCAACAGGTATGCCGCCAGCATGAACACGCATACCGCGAAAGTCCCGAATACGAACACCGCGCCAAACATGACCAACAGCGACCCAATCGAATTGCTCTGACCCATTCTACACCTCGTCCTTTTTTATGGTTATAAATTCATTTCAGGGGGTAAATAAGACCCTGCATAGAATTATAACCGCGGACGGGCATGTCTTTACCTTTGCTCATCCTCCACCATTTTTTCCAGCATTTCTGAATGGTTTTGGAGCTTGACACACAGCTTCATATCGATTTTAATCATGTTATCTCTCTATCCCTCGCATTCTCTTCCGAGATATCCACCGGCAAGAGTTGCAGCAGCTATTGATGTTAATGGTAGCAAGGCCACTCCTGCAACCGCTGCAATAACGACCGCAGTCACCCCGACGGCAGCGCCTATGCCTGCGCCAATCATTTGACAGGTAAAGAAAAGGGCTGTCCCCTTTTCTGTTAAATTACATTCTATTGCCGGATACCGCGCCCCTGGGCCTGTCCTTCTTGCCGGCTTCAGCTTCCAGCTTTCGGATCCGTTCCGTCATAGTTCTGATAGTGGCTGCGTCAGCAGTCTTTTCACGCCTGTTCATTTCCAGCTGCAGATTGAGTTTGGCTATCTGGGATTCAGTCTTGGCTTCAGCCTTGGTTGCCGCAGACTTGGCCTCGACAACCTGGTCCTGCAACTCCTTTATTGCCACGGCTGCGGCTGTTGCCGCCTCCTGGGACTGCGCCATCTGCTTGTCCAGTCGGTCTTCAAGCTGAACTCCACGTTCCTTGGCGCGGGCCAGATCAGACTCCAGCCCCTTGACCTTTGCATTGGCGGCTTCAAGAGTTTTTATCTTCTCGGCAGATTCAGCCAGCGCCGCCTTAAGCGGGGCTGCATCCTCCACCGCCGCCTGCACTGGAGGCTTCACCTCCTCAGGCTTGCATCCCGCCAGCATGACCGACATTACTACTGCGAAAATAAGCGCCTTCATTTTAATCTCCTTGGCTTGTAATTTCATTTTTATTTGCGGTTAATATTTTGCATGTCATCTAGTCAGTTTTAAACTTTCCCGGAGCGTCTAGTAGCCCACGCCGCCCATAGGGCGCATGCCGTCCGTCTTGAACTTTGCAGGCGGCACTATGACCTTCTGAGGTATTCTGGGCCCCAGGTCGTTCATATTGACGTGCTTGGTGGCCTCTGTAAACTGCTCGTCGGCTATCCGGTTCTGCAGGTCTATGACGCCTGCTCCGCCGGGGCCGCTGTAGCCCTGCACGCCCCTGGCCTTCATTTCAGCAAGGCTCATCCCTGCGGGTTTGGCTGCGGGACCGTCCGCCGGATTGACTTGCGCGACTCCTGCCGGTCCAGCCGCGGGCCGCGCCACCCCATTGCCGTCGTCTATCGGCGCAGGCACTGCCGCAGTCGAATCTGCAGGCACGGCCTCGGCTTTGGGTTTGGAGCCATCAGATGCACCAGCCTGCGCCGGAGGCTTCACATCCTCGGGCCCGCAGCCTGCCAGCACGATCATCATCACTGTGAAAATAATTGTCCTCATCTTGATTTCCTCCCTGTTATTTTTAGCACCAACTCTCCTTGTCAGTGAACGTGCAGCTAGTCCATAACAGCTTCACATCTCCGAAAAAACTGTTCCGGGAAACCGGTAAACTTACCCTTAATGTCATCCTCCTTCCCAAGCACCTTTTTTACATCTTCCTCGTTTATCTTACCGGCCCCATTCCGGATGAAGCCTTCGTTTATCTGTTTGAGATTACGTTTCATATTCCATCCACTAGTTTTTTTCATTAATTTAACCGAGGGTGAAATCCACATCGGCCCCTTCGTGGTTGAACTTCAATTCCTTGGCGCTTATCTTAAGACCGCCGGCTTCAATATCTGCTGCAGTCTTCAAGTCAATGTTCTTTGCATGCACAGTCAATCCTTCGCCTGCATATCTGAGATCTCCATCTTTGAAGGAACACTTATCGCTAACAAAACGGTTCAAAAGCCTGTTGATATCAGTACCGGTTAATTGAATCTTAGACATTTTTAGCATCTCCTATTTTAGTCATATTATGGAAAAATCAGCAATCAGCATTTCTTCATGCTTATCCCCCACAGAGAGCGAATGAAATTTAACAATATCTGTCAGTTCGCTATTGCCAATATTCCCATCTGGGATATTTAAGGATGACAAATCAAAGTCAATATCATAAGGTCCATTGATTCTTAATCCGTTGATTTCTCTCCAATGCGGTGCGAAAAAGAAAAAGACGCTGTCTATACCGAGCATTCTTATTGCTCCTTGCATAACGGAAGCAAGCCCATGAAAATCTATTTTCCCTTTTACATGGTGGCCTCTCAGAGACAGATACAAATCTCCCTCTATAAAGTTTCCCAGCAGTTTTTGGACTGGATGCACCTTCCCGATAAAAGGGATATCCATCACTCCGGGAACATTATTGTAATTAATCCCTACTTTAAGATGGAGGTGGTCTTTCTCGTGCGTAACTTTTATATTTTTAACGGCATTCTCCTGATCTTGCATTAGCAGCCATTTGATTAGGGCATTTACTGAGTGCTCGTTAAGAATTATTTTGCTGTGTTTATTTTCGTGCATTATAAGTTCCAATATTAAAATCTATAGATGAGCTACATACCCGCGCTAACTGTATATTTCACTTATCCATGATCCGCTTATTTTCCAATCTGCCTTTCTTCAGAACCAAGCATGAACTCCGAAGTCTTCATAAACTGAACAAGGTTGGTAGTTTCGCAATCTTCCGGAAACGAATCAACCTCCAAGGGGACATATCCCTTATATCTGATCTGCTTTTCTATGATATTCATCTTGATTCTTCGTTTGACTTCTTCTGAAGCATTCTTAATAACTGGAGAATTTGAATAGGCTTCCTTGGCCTCCTTGCTGATAACCCTTTCGTCCTTTACAACAGACATTGCATTAGGTTGATTTTTATCATTTTGATCTATAATTTTCCATGTGCAATCATATATGCCGAAACTTTCCGAATCATAATCTGAAAATACCAGCCTCATCGATCTGTCAAATCCAGGTATTACACCAAAACTCTGTTTCAGCTTTCCATAGAATGTCCTATCCGGCTTTAGCATGATGAGATCAATAGGATAGTCCTCGCTCTGATCCTCAAGGTCGAAGGTTACCATTGGTTTTTTAGGAAGAAGATATTTTGCAGTTCCATTGCTAGCAGATACGCTGACATCTTCTAGGTTGAAGCCTATGAAAAGAGTTTTTGTTATGCGTATGGCGGTTATCCTCCTATAGGCATTGTCTTTTATCTTTTTGTTCTCACTGTTCCAACTTCTATCGAATATCTTAAGATCTCCATCTTCAGAAAGTTTGTCTATAGGAACGACTTCGGTAAGTTTTAACTTTAGCAGGCTTAGCAGGAAGACATTTTCGGACTCAAGGACATTCATCCCCCTCTTTTTCAATTCTTCAAGCTGCATTGTTCTTTGGCTGAGATGTTCTTTCTGCTCCGAAACCTCCTTGTCCTTAGCTTCCAATTTCCCCGAGAGAGCTTCATTCTCTTTTTTCTTGGTTTCCACCTCATCCTGAAGTTTACTAACTTCCTGCTTTAATTTCTCATCAGGATCCTTTGGCTTTGAGCCCCTAAAAGTCAGATTACAGGCTAAGGCAAGCAGGACTGCTATGGGGAAAAGAAGAATGAGCGCCCATAGGTTCATTATAGGATACAAGACAAGTGAAAGCGTTTCCAAGATCGCTATAATCAAGAATGTCCTTAAAAAATCGAATGGGAACTCTATAACTTTCTTAATGGCGTAATCCCAGATGATTTTCTTAATCCAGTCCATTTTCAATCTCCTTATATTTTTGCCTTCTTATAAATATTGTTCACGCACAGCCTTTTCGGCGGTTAACTTCATCATTACAAACAAGGTCGCAGCGATTATTCCCGGAACCCAGCCCAGCAATGTCAGAGCAAGGGTGACAAGTATTGCGCCTAGTCCGCAGTCATAGACTGCAAGTGGAGGGAGCGCTACACAGAATAGCGCCCTGAGGAACGACATCCCTGAACTGAAGATTATTGCCCCGATGATTCCTGGAATCCAACCAAGAATTGTAAGTATGCACACGATCAGGAATACTGGCACCCCCTTGTCGAAAACGGCAAGAGGCGGAAGTAAAACACAGAATATTGCACGGAAAAGACCCATATTCACCTCCCTGTAATTTTAAAGTCAGTAAACGGTTAAATAAATATCTCCATCTAATTATAACCTCGGATGGGCAAGGATTTACACTTGCTCATCC
>JBAQUG010000510.1:0-7645 GCA_049297395.1 Victivallales bacterium
GTACCATACCGTCAGTTCCAATCCTGATGTCCTTATAGGAATCAACCTTTTCAGGAGGAGTCAGCGCTGATATCTCAATTGAAAGATTTTTCACCTCGTCCTTGGTGACGGCATTGAATCTCGGATCGCTGACCGCGGCATTTACAGCGTTTGAGATTACCGACTCGTACAGCGGCTGGCTTGGGAATATCTCCCCGATGCATCCGCGGAGTTCACCCTTTTCCTTGAGGGTGACAAATGCCGCCCGCCGCTCCTTGACGCCTTCCGTGATGACAAGCCCTAATTCAGCGGGAGCAGGATGCTTGTTCTTCTCCAAGTAATATACAATCGTCTTCCTGGCAAGTTCCAAGAGCATCTTCTTTTCCCCGTCAGTCAATGCCTCCCCTTTTTTCGCACCCCATGCGCCAGAGAAGGCGATGGAAAAATAACTCACCGAGTTTTCATAGTCGCCTGATATCCGTCCTGAAGTCGAATAGTCTATTTTCACGGCCTTGGAAGTTTCCGGAAGCATTGAAAGAAGCGTTTCAATCGGCACATGACCGCAGATCGTGTCACCGGTTTTCTGTATGTATTTTAAAAATCCGTCGAAATCCTTCTTGCCGATCATTTCATATGCTCCGGAATCAAGCTCATTAAGTTTTGCGGGGATATTGTCCTTGAAAGGAAGATATTCATAGTTTGGACCGTAGTGCGTGAAATCAGAGCTTATCAGGAGAAGAGTGTCGTCAGCCATCAGCCCCTTCAATATCTTACCTGCATCCTTCATCGTCTCAGGGGAGCATTGCCCGGCGATGATGAAGACGATCCTGGGAAAGTCGCTGGCCGCTTGCCCTGAGCTTGTCGAAGGGTCGGCCTTCAGTTGCCTGTCGTCAGCCGTCAGTCGTCGGTTATCTGAGTTTCGTGTTTCGGGTTTCGAATTTCGGATTTGAAATGCATATTGCAGCAGAGGCACCTGGATCTGGACGCTGTGCTCACGGGTAAAAGCCTCAGGATGATCCTTGAAATTCGGTTGCTTCAGAAGCCTGTCTATGAATTCAACATCCATGGGGACTTTTCCAAGAGGCGTCTCGAAGCTGTCGTACTTCGGCACGCTGTAGGTGTCGCTCATTCTCATGCTGTGGCTGGGTCCGAGAATTACTATCCTCTTATAGTTCCTATCCAGTGATTTAAGCCCGCAGAACGCGGTTTTCCCGGAATACTGATATCCTGCATGAGGCTGGATCAGCGCGATGACATCCTTCACGTCCCTGCCTTCCGCTTTTCCGTAAAGCTCGTCGAGAAGCTTCGTCAGTTCAGCCTTGTCGGCGGGATACCATCTGCCTGCAAGAGTGGATTTGAAGTTTTTTCCTGTCTCTGCTAGACAGAAAAAAACAAATGACACGAATATCACGGCGGAGAAAATTATTTTTTCCATTTTAGCCCCCCTGGCAACGCAGACATTCCTGTCCGAACCATGATTAGCTCCACATAGAGACAAGCAATAGGATATCAAGAAATAAAAACAGGCATCCCATGGCTATCTTTCCCGCAACAACGTCTTTCCTGCTCCATTCAATCAGTTTGAATTTGTCAATCCCTGAATATACTGCCATGAAAACAACAATCAACGGAATTATAAACATGACATTATAGAGGACAAGGAAGAAAAACCATTTCCCGGCGAGGGAGTTGTTCGCGAGCAATGCCATCGTCGGAACATAAACCTGTCCGGTGCATACAGATTCCAGAAGCGTCACAATGACTCCGGTTACAAAAATCCCCGGCATAAGCCATCCTGAATTAAGTCCTGATTTTAAAAGCTTATGAATTATATTTTTGAGGAGTTTGGGTAATTTAAGCTTTACATCCTTCTCGTCATGGGACTTCCTGTACTTCCACGCATCAATGAAGGAGATAACCGCCAGAAAAAGCAAAAGAAGGGCCATCGACAACTCCAAGGCAAACCTCAAATATTCCAGTCCCGTGAAAAGACGTATAAACCCGAAAATTCCCAGTCCGAGCGCGAGATAGGAAAGAAAACAGGCAAAACAATATATTGACCCAACAGCAAGCAGTTTATTTCCCGAAACACCGGAGACGGTCAGCAGGCTCATCAGAAATATCAAAGTGGAAAACACGCACGGATTTATTCCGTCAATCAGCCCGGCGAAAATTACAGCAGGATATGAAATTCTTTCAAATCTTCTTGTCAGCACGTCTTCGGCATTTCTTATTTCTTCAACAGTAGGAACTTTTGTCGCAGATATTTCTTCATGTTTCAAAGCTTGAGAAATCTCATTATCAACTCCCCAAATTGATTTCTTTCCAACCAAGAATCTATCTGACATGAAAACAGCCGGAACGGTTGTTGCTCCTTCATCAATATCATACAGAATACGGTATGCCTCATAGCGTATTCTTTCGTTGTTTCCAGAGATATCATGGTATGTTACTGAAACCTTATCCCCATATTTCCTCCCCGCGTCGAGCAGCACTTTCTTTAGTCTTGCGCAATACCTGCATCCCGCTCTCACGAAAACCTGAAGCTTAAGACTTTTATCATCAGAATTGCTCTTATTGAGTTTCTTATTTATGAAATCATCAATCGACCTGATTGCATAATCCCTCTTTCCAAGCAGATAATGATCCGCGCCTGTGATTATTTCAGACTCGACATTGACTTTGTTATCGGCAGATAGATTCTTGAGACGCTCAGATTCTCCAAAATAGACTTTTGTGTCTTTTCCTCCATGAATCAGGAGAAGTGGAACTTTTAGGTTCTTAACATGAGCCGCCGGAGACAACTCCTCAAAAGGCCAGTCCGCATTTGAACCTATTGAGAACACGCCCATTATTTTCCCGTCATCCATTTTTGAAGCCGCTATAATCGCAAGCCTTCCTCCATCCCCCTGCCCGCCGATAAAAACATCATTGCCTCCTGCATTATCCTCAATCACTTTCCTGATAAGGAACATCTCATCTTTCAGTCCCTGGAATCCGGAATCAATTCCTGAAGCAATAACCCTATATCCTTTTTCAACAAGCGGGCGTATCGTCAACTTTGCTTCCCTTTCGATTCCTATTTGTTCAGAATTGAAGGTATAAAGGACAATAGCCTTGGGTGTTTTATTTCTCGGAAAAGCTTCAACAACTTCAATTGCCTTCAGCCCATCATGATATGATTTATATGCGTAACTGCAAGGGAGTTTTTCTGTCATAAATAAACCACAGGACAATATCATTCCGCAAATACCAGCCGACATCAGAATCGGGACAACAAATTCGGATGTCTTGAGTCTGTATTTTTGAAAAACAACAGAACCAATAATCCAAATTATTGTTGCCATCTGCAATAATATAAAAATATAGTAAATATTTTTATCATTGTAAAAAGTGCTGAATACTGCGCTTAAAAGGTACGCAACCTGCGCAGCAAGCATTCCTGAAAGCAGGCTGTTCCTGTTCAATCTCCATAACCGGAACCCCAACCACAAGACGGTGAAAACAAAGAACAGATAGCCAAAAAGCGCAAATATGCCGTATCCCGCACATATCGTCAGGTAATCGTTCACAAGGGTGTTATACGATTCATTCCTGTCAACCGGCTGATACCAGGCTGAAAACAATCCTCCTATCCTTTCAACGCCAACCCCGGAAGCCCAGTGGTCGGCGGCCAGCATCATTCCCCCTTTCCATAAAATCAGCCTGTTTTGTATTGAACCATCGCTTGTTTGAACAACCGATGAAAACCTCTCTGTTCCATTGGAAACCGCGAACAGAATCAGAAGAAATGTCAATGTCAGGAAAAGAATTCTTTTTCTTCTATTAAGAAGCCAGATTACCAGCAATCCGACAAGGAAGGCAATATAACCGCCCCGCGAATACGTAAGCGCAAGAAGATATTCCCCTATTACTACGAGCAAAAGCAAAAGAAATGAAATGAATCGGCGAAATAAATGAATGTAACACAGGCATCTTGCCTGTGGAAGTAGCACAAGCCTCCGGCTTGTGAGCTTTCCAAGAATACAATTCCCTATACGCTCAAGGAGAACGCGCCCTGCCACATCGTATTTACCCTCGACAAGATAAAGATACGCACCGAGAAGAAGAAAAACAGACATGACAAGAAATGAAGCACAAACGTTAGGCGTGTCAAAACATAGCTGAAGCCTTGTGTTTCCGATATAATAAAACATTTCTCAGTCCTTGTCCGGATTGCGAAACTCTGAATAACTTGAATACGGGGAAGGAAAAACCTTTTAAGGAAAGGTTCTTCCCTTCCCCGCACCCCAACCCTTTCCAAACCTGTTTGCTATTCCATCTGATTGCATCTACAATCAGATGGAAAATAAAAGTTTTTGTAAAAGGGAGTGGGGATTGGGGCGAGGGAAAGAAACTTTTTTCAAAAAGTTTTTGCTCTCGCCTCAAATTCCTATACTTTTACAATCGCCTCTACAGTAAATCCGCCGCATCTGAAAGCATAGTGAACCATTTATCTCCGAAATACATCCCGCCACCCTCGATAAATACAACCTCTGTACTGGGCACATCAACAGGAGCGGGAATTTCATGATTTCCCAAAATCATCCTCAATGGAATATCGGTACGGTTTCTGAATCTGTCAATTGAAAGTTCCTGGAACGGCCATTCATATTCTGAATTGAATGTCGTTATCCTTTTGATTCTCTTGTCGCCATTTGCAAGGGCAACAACTGCGGCAAGCTGACCTCCCGAACCGGATCCGACAACGTAGACGGGAAGAGCGTTCCATTTTTCGTTCTTAAGGACAAGATCAAGTGTATTCTGAATTCTTTTCAGTGCCTCAAAATAATCATCGTTCATTTCTACAGAGACCGCAATTACCCCTTTGCTGGCGAAATAATAAAGATTATCAAGAAGCATTGTCGAACAATCAAAAGACGGATCCTGCATGAAAAGAACCACCGCCGACGGCTGGGACGGGGGGTTCACAATTATCGGCTTGTTCCTGTCCCTGTTTTCATCGGCAAGGAATTTCGAGGCTTCATGCGGAAGCTGTTTCCACAATGCTGCGAATTCCGCGGACGGGAAATACTGCTTTTCCCCGCAGATGGTTTCGGATACCGGCCATTTTTCAGCTGGAGGAACAATTTCGACGTATTTCTGGCGAAGCTTCGCAATATCCCTTATGAATGTCTGCATAAGAGCGAATGCAAGTTCATTGGGGCTGTGATGATAATGCTGCTTGTCCTTCTGAACCCACCTGGGAGGCGTCTCACCACGCAACACCTGCATGCCTGCCTTATCCGCCTCTTCCTTGAATAGTTTTGCCGCGGGAACACCTGGACATCCCCAGGTGTTTACTGAAAGCCAGGCAATGTTTGACTTTGCCTTCAACGGCTCAAAGAACCGTCCGCCGACGGTAGCAACAGCATCAATCTTATCCGGATAATTCAACCCAAGCTGCTGGGCCATACTACCACCGCCGGATTCACCTATGACAAGCAATTTCCTCGGCATCAACCTGAAATCACTCGTGATTTTTGCCTGCGCCTTGAACACGACGTCGTGCCAGCCCGACTCACGGAAACAATAATATTTCTTCCTGTCCCCTGAATCCTCCAATTTCGTATTGATATTCAGGGAAAATATGGTAAAGCCAAGCTTTTCAGGAAAATACTTGTGGAAATCCCGGGCGAAGAACCCTCTCTCGCAGATAAAGGGGGCATAGAAGACAATATTATGGGCACTTAAGAGCGGTCTACCCTTATCGTCAACAGGCACAATGTAGCTGACCTTGACTTCCTTGTTCCCGGGAATGTTCGTCTGAAGTATAAACTCCCCCTTCCCGGGACTCGCCTTTGCTGTTTTATCCTTTGTATTCTCGGCAGGCTTATTCTTCTGATTGTCGGCAGATGTTTTTTTGGATTTTGACGAAGGAGTTTCCCCGGAAGCCAAATCCCCGTAAAATAAAAGCGGAGATATAATCAGCAGAGATATAAAGCATCGGTGAAATGAAATCACTTGTCAGTCTTTTTCCTCTTAAATATGGCCATAAAATATTTCAAGCGGTATCCCGTCGTAAATATTCACTGAACCCTATCCTTCAGTGAATATTTACCATCGAACTTTTTTACACCAAAAAAAGAAAACTCAACATCTAGCTTTATTGCCTTATATTCCCACATTTAACACAAAATTCCCTACAAGCTTATCTTTATTCAAAAAAAGAGAATATTATATCATCACAATTGAGAATTTACTTAGGAACACTGACCGGATGGTTATTTATTCTTTTTTGCATCTTTTAATTTCTGCCTTTAAAATCCTCTTACACATCTTATAATCTTCATTATACATTTCCCTAGCCGTCACCAGGCAGTCCGCCCTATTCTTGCCAGACATTTCATTGCACAACTCCTGTGCAGTGGAATATCTCGAATCTGCCCTTTTAATACACTTATCATAAGCATCCTCGGCATCTTTGATGCATTTCTCAACATTACATAAGGCTGTCAAAGAAATTGATGCTAAAACTAATACAACGAATACTTTTTTTAACTCTCGCCCACACATAACAATGCCTCCGTTATTTATTTGTTTTATTTAACAAATCCTTTGCACTTTGCTCTTCAGCCTTCTTTTCAAAAGACAAAAATTCATCCACAGTATTTGCAATTAATATCCTAAAGCTGTCGTCTACCTTAAATATCTTATCATCGAGAGAAACATTTAGCTTAACATTTTTGTAAAGCAATTCGGATGTTTTTCTCCCCAACTTATCAAAATACGCTTGAGAATAAACAAAACTGCTGGCCTTGTCAATAATATATCTTGTAAGCTTAAAGAAGCTTTTGTCACCTAATATTTTCTCCGTTATTTGATAACAGTCAATATTATTAATTTTAACATCCTTAACCTCATAGCCATATGTGAATATTTCTTTCTCTGTCTTTTGTTGAACCTTCTCCGCCGCATCCTTGCTAATTTTATCAACATATAACCGCTTTATTGCAACATCACCAATGATTTTCCAACTGCCTTCATCGTTTTCCAAATAAACTGATATATCCACCTGCTTGTTCTTCGAATCCACTGTAATGTCTTCCATCCTATACCATGAAGTCCCATCTTGATTAAATTTTTTATAATACCTTGTAATAAGCCTAGATTTATCTTCAAGAATTTCTTCATCTTCTGCAATAAAACTCTTAATATCCCCTTCTCCAATCATATTTCCCTTAGCCTTTCCTAAGATCTCTTCAGCTTTTTTCGACGAATCTTCCTGGGAGTAAGAGCAAAGGGATATGACAAAAAGAAATCCAGTGAGAATGGAAATACTATTAACGTTTCTTGCAGAATTCATAAAGCCCCTTTTTTAATTTCTCTAGCCTACTTCGTTCATCAACAAGTATCAAGCCGAACTCCAATATATTTTCATGTTATTTTTGCATAACCACTTGGGGGGGGCAGAGTTATGCTTATATTGCCGTGCTTTTAATTTGATTATTAATGCGATCGGGCAGGAAATTGTATTTTTTGGCGAAATTCAATTTTAGAAACGCCAGCAACCTGCTGGCACGTTTTGTTTTTACAATTCCGCCATCATGCCACCAAGTTGGTGGCGTTCCGACAAATTCCCGGCGAAGAGCCTTGCCCGTGACGGGCAACAATCGGCTCCACAGGC